>CAIQHU010000001.1 GCA_903871735.1 uncultured beta proteobacterium
ACTAAATCGGGGGAATGCCACCTTTTAATTGAAGGGTAATAATAATTCTAGTTTAAATGGATGATTCTAGCTTTTTTAAGATTTTATAAAAAGTGAATCATTTGCGCACTGATTTTATAGATGGTAGAGTAGAGAGATGTTATATTATGTTTTTGAATTAAAAAAGAAGTTAGGGTTTGTATGAGTATTTAAAATACTTTATTTTAAATACTATTAATATTTATAACTGTTGATATAAAAGGATGTTGTATGAATAAATCTGACTTAGTAGAAAAAATTGCAAATGAGGCAGAAATCTCTAAGGCCTCTGCTGAGCGTGCCTTAAATACAGCAATTGCTCAAATCATTAAAGCCCTAACTAAAGGAGACGCCGTTACTTTAGTAGGCTTTGGTACATTCAAGTCTGGGAAAAGGGCTGCACGGATCGGGCGCAACCCAGCAACTGGTGCAGAGTTAAAGATTGCTGCGGCTAAAACAGTGAAGTTTACTGCTGGCAAGGCATTCAAAGACGCGGTGAACAAGCGTAAGTAAACAGAAGTCATTAAAAAATCGGATAGGAATACTTACTGAATGATCTATTCAGTAAGTATTTTCTCTTGCACGTCCGACTAGATGATGAGCTCAAGGCTGCTGTTTTTCTGGGTCGAAATAGCACATTTGAGTGGATTCATTTTTGGATAACAAATTACCTAGTGCATCTGTAGGGAAAATCTCCCAATCAGTGTGTCTAAAGAAACTCAATGAGAAATTGGCTTTTCATTAGTCTTTCTTATAGAAGTTTATCAATGAATTTTATCCATTAGAAAATTACTTAATACATTGAAATCAGCTACTTTATGTAGGTAGTGACTAAAATATATTTCACGCTACTATCTTAAATTGTAATAAGACATTGATTGCTAGGGAAGGTGTAAAAAGGCAAACTTTAATCCACTCGGCCATCAAAGTTACTGGCTCAAAATATGAGCTGATTGAAGAGTAGACTAGAGTTACTGATTTAAAATAGGATTTGTTATTGGTATATTAGTAACTTATTCAATAGGTAGGTTTGAAGAGTTTTTTACTAATTCCACAACAATACCTCTCATTTCAATTCTTCAAGTTAATCAGAACTAGTTAAATCACCCAACAAAGCCCTCGAATGAATCTTACTGAAATTATTTTAATGTTCACAATCGCCCTTATTGTGGGCCTATTTTGGCAGATTAATCAGCTAAAAGAAAATCGCGCACAGGATGACCAAATAGGACTCCTCAAGGAAAATTTGCAGGAATTACGAACTCGGATTGATTTGTTAATAGACGCTAATCGTTTATCTGGAGTTGATTTAAAAAATGATTTAAACCGTGATTTAGCCACTTTACGAACTACCCTGGTTGAGCAGCTTGAGGCGTCTGGGCGAGGAGTACGGGAGACCTTGACGCAACGCCTTGCAGAAATTCAGATTGATACCTCGAATAAGCTTGAGCAGATGCGCCAAACTGTCGATGAAAAGTTACACGCCACCTTAGAGCAGCGTCTTGGTGAGTCGTTCAAGCAAGTATCTGATCGTTTAGAGCAGGTACATCGTGGGCTGGGTGAGATGCAAACTTTAGCAACAGGTGTGGGCGATTTAAAGCGTGTTTTGACAAACGTCAAGTCTCGAGGGACCTGGGGTGAGGTACAACTGGGTGCTTTAATTGAGCAAACCTTAACTATTGAGCAATATTCTAAAAATATAGCGACTCGACCTAATAGTAGAGATATTGTTGAGTTTGCTATCCGTTTACCCGGGCAAGAAGACGGTAAGCCGGTTTGGTTACCCATTGATGCAAAGTTCCCGGTAGAAGATTATCAGCGTTTAACAGATGCTCAGGACCGGGCTGATTTACAAGAAATTGAATCAGCAGCGAAGGCATTAGAAACACGAATTAAGGCAGAGGCTAAGACGATTCGTGAAAAGTATATTGAGCCACCCTATACGACTGACTTTGCTATCTTATTTTTACCAACAGAGGGCTTGTATGCTGAAGTTTTAAGACGTCAGGGTTTGCTGGAGTTACTGCAAAATGATTTTCGCGTAACGGTTGCAGGCCCATCAACTTTTTCAGCCATGCTAAATAGTTTACAAATGGGTTTTAAGACTCTTTCGATTGAAAAACGTTCTTCACAGATTTGGAGTACTTTGGGTCAAGTTAAGACGGAGTTTAGTAAGTTTGGTGAGGCTATAGAGGCCACTAAAAAGCGTTTAGATGCAGCGTCAAAGCAATTCGAGGCGGTCGATATCAGAACACGTAAGATTAATCGCGCCTTAAGTAATGTAGAGGCGGTTTCAAGTAACTCATCGACTCTTTTATCGTTTGATTTAGATGATCCTGATGAGGATACAAAACCAGAGGGAAGTTCAACTTAAATCTTCAATACCTAGGGGTAGATCCTTTGACTAAGTAGGCCACATAATCTGAGATACTACTGACCATGAATCATGACTCTCTTGAAAAGCTTGTACGATTAAAGATGCCCTTTGGGAAGCATGCCGGGCAATTATTGTGTGATTTGCCGGGTAATTATCTAGCATGGTTTGCTCGGACAGGTTTCCCGAAGGGGGATTTGGGTGAGTTATTACATTTGATGCATGAACTAGACCACAATCAATTAAGAGATTTGCTATTACCTTTAAAAGGAAAATAGTCACCTAATTAGAATTCTAAAAGGGGCCTCCTAAGTGCATTCATGGTTGCAACGGGCAATTAAAATTCTGACTTACTGGCGTTCAATTTTGCGTAGGTTAATCACTTTTCGCCATTTGTCTAGCTCGTTTTCTACAAATAATTTGGTTTCTGCTGAAGAGATGTGAGTTGGTTCGCCCCCAAGTTCGACTAAACGTTTAGCAACATCTTTATTTTCAATAGATTTTTTGACCTCTTGGTATAGTGCTTGGATAATCGGCTCTGGCGTACCGTAAGTTACAGCAATGCCAATCTACGAGCTAACTACATAGTCTGGAAGTGTTTCGACAATAGTTGGTAGGTCATTGTAAATTTTTGATCGTGTAAAAATATATTTTGCAGATTGAGGAATCCATAATGGCAGTCCGGAGTTGGCTCATTTACGGATTAAAAAGGAATTTTGATTTGTAAGACTATCTTCTGACACTTATTTCAGAAAACACTTACTTCAAACCAAGCCATTCGAAAAGACACATCTATTAAGATATTACTCCGCGCAAGTATACTGAATTGGAGGATATGTTGGAACAGGTAATCATCATCGTTGGAGTAATAGCTAGCGTATTTGTGAGTGCAAAAGTTTTACCGGCAGTGAAGAAGAATTTAGTATCTGTCTTAAAAGCACCAAAGCAAAGGCCCTATAGTACATTATTGATCGCTTGTTTGTTGTATTTATCGAGTGATGAGATTGTGCAGGCTTGGCCTCTTGAGTATCGGGATCAGTCCGGGGACGATTTAGGCAGGCAGTTTGAAAAATTTTTACATTGTGACTATTTCTTATGTGAGCAAGACTTCGTTGTGTTTGTAAGCATCATCAAAAAAATTTTTAATTTTTTAGTTATTCAAACTATTTAAGTCAGCCCTAGAACCAAGGTCCATTAGGACAATGGTTCTAGAGGCTTATTTATTAAGTAATAGAACTCACACGCAATTCCATTAAATCAATTTTTAATAGGCGTATCTTCAAAGAAAAAAGTCTCTTTTTCAACACGCTTAGCCTGTCGAGATGGTCTCTTTTTTCTTGGATTTTGAGGGTATCTAGATTCCAATGGGGATATTTTTATTGACGACTGGTCTTGTGGCTGAGAAACTTGCTTCTGGGGAGCATTTGGCAAGTCGAGAAGTATTTCATGGGCAGTAATACTCTCTACTAGCTGGACATGATTGAATAAGTGGTAGACAAACACTCCAACTCCTACGCCAACAAATGGTGCTAGCCAAATATGAATAATTTGTTGCCAATTCCAGTGAGGGTCAAACAGAGTTAAAGCCAAGCTTTCAATAGGATTCATCGGAAACATAAATACTTGTAGGCTAATGAGTTGGACTAAGAGCATACTTGCACCATAAATAAATGGTACTAAATATCGTCTATTGATATTTGTGTGGCTACTAATAATTGTAAAGACAAGAGTTGCGTTTAGAATTGTTTCTAAAATAAAATGCATCGGTGGTGAAAGAAATACGAGGCGCTCTTTAATCATCATGATAGCTTCATCCGTACCTCTTAAAAATGGTTCTATTTGGCCATCGACTATAAAGTATAGAAAGCTAGTTGCAACGATTGATCCAAGTAGTTGGCCTGTAATATAACTCGGTAATTGTTTAAACTTGAGTAGCCCAGAAAAATACATACCTAGACTAACAATGGGGTTTAGATGACAGCCAGAAATCTGAAAAATCCCACCTCCAATTAAGAGTACGCTTAAGCCATAGGCTAGCGCAATTTCTAATTGACTCATGCTGATTTGTGGGTTGATATAACTGATCATAAAGCAAGAGCCCCCAATCAGAATTACTAGACAGGTACCTAGCATTTCTGCAAAAAATTGATGGATTAAAACAAACTGGGATTGATGATTATTTTCCAATGAAACTTCTCCTTTTGATTGCGATTGATGGGAGTGCAAGCATAGTGTTTTATCCACCTTTTGACTGCTACTTTTGGATGAAATTTTTGTCAGAAAAATCTGAGTAATTTTGGACTAATGAAGTCTGAGGATAATGCTTTATTTAGAATTCTTGTTTTAGCCGTTTTATAAAAAAACGGCCGCTTACTGCTTAGAAGACTTTCTTTGTAATTAGCTTACTAGCAATTGGTTGTTTACACAGCGAAGGGATTCTCAAGATAAAAGATTTGCAATCGAAGCAATCGCTAGAAGTAGGGTGCAAAAAATACGTGCAGTCCTAAAGTAACTTAAGCTCTAATCAAGTACATTCTGTAGTAAAGTCCGTTTAATTTCGATAACTAGTATCGATTAAATCTAGTTTACGAAGATAAGCTGGCCAATCGTCAGCTCCACGACCCTGATCATGTTTGGCGTATTGCGCTGCCGTTTTTTCACAAATATTTTCTGGAATGAAGCGTAGTGCTTGGCCACTTGCTTGAACCTGTAATTGAATTTGGGCAGCATCTAAAAGATATTTCAGCAAAATAAAACTCTCTCGAACAGTTGTACCGACGGTTAATACCCCATGATTTTCCATGATGAGGGCGCGGTGTTGAGCGAGGTTTACTGCAATTCGGGGTCGTTCGGTAAAGGCGTCTGTTAGTCCCTCATAGGGGTGATAGCCCAGACGATTATAAAATCGCATCGCACTTTGACTAATCATTAAAAGGCCACATTGTAGGATAGATATTGCTTGACCTGTTTGCGTATGGACATGAACTGCACTATGCACATCTGGTCTAGCCAAATAGATACCACCATGGAGGGTAAAACCGGGGCGATTCACACCCGAAGACTCATCTAGATCAGCATCCATTGATACTTTCACTAGGTTACTAGCAGTGACCTCTTGGTATAAAAGTGTGTGAGCCTTCATGAGAAACATACCAGGCTCACCGGGCACCCGAACACTGGCGTGGTTATAGATCACATCATCCCAACCATATAAGGCTAACAAGCGATAGCATGCGGCTAGGTTAATCCGTTCTTGCCACTCAGCATCGGAGATACTTAGATCTTGCCCAGTGGAGGTTGCCATATTTAAGCGCTCAGTTGTACAACGGTATTAGAAAGTGTGCCGATTCCGGAGATTGTTATATCGACTTGATCCCCATGTTTAATGTTGGAGGGAACCCCATCTGTTCCCATCCACATGACATCCCCTGGTTGAATAGTCATATATTTTGTAATCTCGACAATATAATCTCGAATGCCAAAAATCATGTTGCTCGTCGCGAATTTTGTATGGACTGTACCATTAACAGCAATTGTGGTCATCATTTCATCGAGATTCACATCCGTTTCGATCCATGGTCCCATGGGTTTGAAAGAGTCACTATTTTTAGCGCGCCATAGAGTTCGATCTTCTGCCTGCCACGTTCTCTCACTGACATCATTGCCGATGGTATAGCCAAAGACACAATCAAGGGCGTTGTCGTAGGTTAGATGTTTTGCTTGTTTACCAAAGACCACAACTAGTTCGCCTTCATACTGAAAAGCATCTGTTGAATTAGCAGGTTTAAGGATTGGATCACCATGCGCACACAGAGCGCTATTTGCGCGGTAGCCAATATCTGCTTTAGGGGGAAAGACCGGTTTTTTCCCACGCAGAGCTGCCATTTGAATAATATGGTCTTTGTAGTTAATACCCACGCAATAAAAAGTAGGTGGGATTACAGGCGGTAAAAACTGTATGTCAGTGAGCTCAAAGGATTGGTTAGTTCGTTCATACGTACCAAAGGGATATCCATGAATAGCAATGACACGTTTTTCTTCAATCATGCCAAAACTAGCTTGGCCATCTACGTTAAACCTGCACCACTTTGCCATCTGGTCTCCTAACGATTTATTGTATTTGTTTTAGTATGTTAATCTACATAATTGCTGGTATGAAGAAGTCTCTTTTAATTACAGCTTTACAAATCTATCCAGCAATTATTCGTTCCGTTTTAGTTTATCACTTCGGTTTTTAAATCCTGTCATATCATCGCATGCAACCAAGTATCAAGTCACCTAGTCCACCATCTTCAATGAATAAGCCAAATTGGTTAGCGCCATTTGGAGTGAAAAGTTTTCGTTTTCAATGGCCTTCCGATTTGACAACGTCTTGGGCCTTTGAAATGGAAACGCTGATTTTAGGGTGGTATATCTTAATCAAATCCGAGTCGGTAATTCTTTTAGTGATATTTGGGGCTTTACAGTATTTTGGTGCTTTAGTCTCACCACTTTTTGGCGTTGCTGGTGATCGAATGGGTTACCGTCGAATGCTTTGGGTAACAAGGGCTATTTATGCTTTTTTGGCAGGCACATTGCTAGTCTTAGGCTGGCTTGATGCCCTTAATCCCTATATAGTTCTTTTTATTGCTGGTATTGTGGGGATGATCCGTCCTTCGGATATGGTGTTTCGTTATGCCTTGATTGCTCAAACGCAGCCACCGCACTTACTGATGGGGGCTTTAGGGGTATCTCGTATTACCTCGGACTCAGCACGCATGGCTGGTGCACTGGCTGGCGCTGGAGCAGTGGCCTATTTAGGCATGACCGCAGCCTATGTTGTTATCACTCTTTTATATATGTGTAGTTTTTTATTAGCCTTTCAAGTAGATGATCATTTCGTCCCAGATCCGCATAAAGTTCCAGCTACGCCTCTGCAGGATTTACGAGAAGCCTTTGTTTATATATCCGATAAACCGATACTTTTGGGAGCTTTAGGCGTTGCTTTTTTAGCCAATTTTTTAGGATTTCCTTTATTTTTAGGATTACTACCTTATGTTGCTAAAAATATTTACGAAACTGATCAAACCGGACTCGGTTTTTTAGGCGCTAGTTTTGCATTTGGTGGGCTGTTAGCATCCATTGTGCTGAGTAGTAATCGATTCAAGCTACGCGCATCGCAAACGATGATTATCGCTGCTTGCTCCTGGTTTTTAATCGATTTAGTATTTGCTCAAGTAAATCACATAATTCTTGGGATGGTACTTCTAGTAGGCGCTGGTTTTGCTCAAAGTCTTTGTTTGACACCGTTAGCGGCAGTCATGCTCAGAGGTACTGAGCAAGCCTATCGTGGACGCGTGATGGGTATGCGCATTTTAGCAATTTGGGGCTTAACTCTTGGTTTGTTAGTATCGGGCCCACTGATAAATGCCTATGGCTTTAGTGTGACAGCCAGTATTTATTCACTCAGTGGCTTACTCTTAACAATCGGTATGACGGTTTATTGGCGAGTACATTTGTGGCAAGCATCGTCACCAGCAAACACGCATATGTAAATGGCTTCATTTGAGGTTAATACTTGAATTAAAAAACAGAATTAGCGATTTGATGTAAGGCGTAATTTAGACAAATACTTTTCTCTTTAAGATATATTCTTAGCCAGAATATGGCCCCATGTGTTATCCCAAATAGCTCCAGCCTTGTCGAGTACGTCGCCGGTTGGCTCAAAAAATTTATTAGGGATTAAAAACATAGCAAGCATTATGCATCCGTCTGGAGTATGCACAGCGTGTCGGCTTGTTGCTGGGCGCCAGACAAATTCATCAGGACCAACGCGAAGGCCTTGATCAATTCCTTCTAGATCTTCAAGATATCCTTCGAGCACATAAGTTTGTTCAATCAATGGATGTTCGTGGTCTGGTAGATGAGCACCTGGATCCATTTTAACAAGTGCAGTTAGCTGACCAGTTGCATGATCAAAAAATAAAGTTTTAGTATAAACTCCAGAGAATTTAGTTTCTTGCCAAGGTAAGCTATGGGCTTTGATTATTTGTGAGCTCAAAGAGGGATGATTTTTTTGATTATTCATGTAAGTTCCCTTCCATTAGACTCGGTGGAGTATTTGTTGCACTGCCAACTTGGTTTGCACTCGAACTAGATTAGCGCGATAAATTGCAGTGGCGTGTTGATCAGAACTAAAAATTGTAGGATCAATCTTAACTGCATCGATCACATTTGGGTGAAGTTCTTTGGTTAATGCCTTCTCTAGACTTAGATGACGAAATACACCGTGGCCACCACCTGTAATAGCAACTCTGACCTCTTTTGCGAAAACGGCTACAAATACACCGATCAAGGCAAAACGTGATGCCGGTTGTTTGAATTTTGCGTAAGCTGCTTTATATGGGACTGGAAATGAAATTGCGGTAATGATTTCATTTGGTTCAAGCGCGGTAGTAAAGATGCCTGTAAAAAAATCATCTGCCATGATCTGTCGACGACTAGTAATTACAGTTGCTCCTAGCGCTAGAAGAGCGCTAGGATAACAGGCGGCTGGATCATGGTTAGCAACTGAGCCACCAATAGTTCCCATTGCGCGGATTTGGCGATCACCTATACCATTTGCGAGTTTTGCAAGGGCAGATATCTTTTGGCGGATATCGGGATGATTTGCCACTAATTGATGGCTTACCATGGCACCAATTAAAAGTTGATCATTAGCCAGAGTGATTGTTTGAAGTTCAGCGATATTTTTTAGATCGACTAATAAGCTTGGTTGTGACAAGCCATGTTTAATTGCGGCGATTAAAGATTGTCCGCCAGCCAGAACTTGCCCATCTTGTCCAAGTGCGAGGACTATTTCTTGGATAGTCTTTGGCGATTGATATTGAAAGTCTGTCATATTAGTTATTTGACAATGGAATACTTTTTAAGGCGACTTGGATTGCGGTAATAATATTTTGATAACCAGTACAGCGACATAAGTTACCTTCTAAAAGTTCGCGAATTTCGTTTTCATTTGAATTTGGATAATTTTGGCAGATATCTATGGCGCTCATAATCATACCGGGCGTACAAAATCCGCACTGTAGCGCATGACAATCTCTAAAGGCCTGCTGTATAGCGTGCAGCGTACCATCGCTCTGTGATAATCCTTCAATCGTTGTGATCATTTGACCATCTACCTGGCTGAGCAGGACATTACAAGCTTTGATGCTCTTAGAGTTAACCCTTACAGTACACGCTCCACATTGAGCGGTATCGCAGCCGATATGTGAACCTGTTAATCCTAAATGATTTCGAATAGCATCAATTAGCAAAGTATGCGCGGGTAGCTCAAGGCAGACATTTTGTCCATTAATGAGAATTTGAGTAAGCATAGATCTGATGCATAGCTATTAAGAAGAATTCTCTAAGGTTCAACCAAAGACTACTTGGCGGGTATTGGTGATTTCCCCTATATGAAATAGTTAATCAAGTTGTAAATTCAATGTATAGTTTACAAATAACTAGTCTTTATGTTGCAGTGATCCATCGATATTATTAAAAAAAGAGAAGGAGCATTTCATGAAATTTTTCCAAAAGTTCAAGGTCGCCTTTTTAAGCGCTACTTTTATTTTAGGGGCTACATATAACCAAGTAATTGCTCAGGATAAGGGTCCGATTCGGATTGGTGTTCTAGCTCCTATTACTGGTCCACTTGCGACTCCTGGCCAAGAGATGTTAGATGGTTTAAAAATGTATTGGGAACAGAATAAATATACAGCTGGTGGTCGAAAGATTGAGTTAGTGATTGCTGATACTACTTGTAATCCGGATCAAGCCTTAACACAGGCTCGTCGTTTAGCACTGCAAGAAAAAGTCAGTTTTTTACTTGGGCCTTTATGTGGTCATGAGGGTCCGGCCGTTGCCCAAGTCAGTAAAGAGACTGGGATTCCATTAATATTAGATCCAGCAGGCGCGGATACTAATACCAAGTGGGATAGAACTCCTACGGTTGTTCGAACGGCTGTTTCTGCAAGCCAGATTGGTCATCCTTTTGGAGATTATTTGTATAAAGATTTAGGTGGTCGAAATGTGACCTTCATTGCTTCTGATTACACTTGGGGTCATGAAGTTGCTGGTGGTATGATGCGAACATATACTGAGGCGGGTGGTAAGATTAACAAGGTCATATGGGCTCCTTTAGCAACTACTGATTACGGAGCTTCAATTGCTGCCATACCATCCGACTCGGATGCAGTAGTAGTTGTTTTAGCAGGTGTTTCGCGTATTCGTTTCTTTGAAGCTTGGTATAACTTTGGTTATAACAAGAAGTTCAAATTACATGGTGGTTATTGGTTACATGAAGACGCTATTCCACAGATTGATGACCGCGCGGTTGGATTAATTTCTAATACCGTTCATTACGTTGCGGGAATAGATACCCCTGAAAATAAAACCTTTGTTGACGAATATGCACGCCGTTACAAAAAGTTACCATCTTGGTTTGCAGAGTCGTCTTACACTTCTAGTATGTGGACTAAGGCTGCTATTGATTCGATTAAGGGGAATGTTGAGGATCGCGCAGCTTTTTTAAAGGCAATGCGGACTGTTAAGATCACTAATGCACCGCGTGGTCCATTAGTATTAGATGCGTATGATAATCCAATTCAGAATATGTATATCACGCGTTTACAGAAAGTGAAGCATCCAATTTTGGGTGATCAGTTGATGAATATTCCAGTAAAAACTTACAAAGAGGTATCTCAGTTTTGGACTTACCCCCCGGAGGAGTTTTTAAAGCGTGGCCCCTATAAGCGTTAATCCATTTTTAATCTAACTATCCGCCTATTTGGGCGGATAATTTATTGGGCTTTTTATGCTGGATAGTTTTATATTACAAACCCTGAATGGGATATCTTACGCAGCGCTTTTATTTCTCTTAGCTAGTGGTTTTACGTTGACTTTTGGTTTGATGCGGATTGTCAACATGGCACATGGGGCTTATTATTTATTTGGTGGTTATATTGGACTGACATTAGCTAAGTCGACTGGCAGTTTGTTTTTAGCTTTAATCGGTGGTGGTATTGCTGCAGCTATTCTAGGATATTTTGCTGATCGGGTATTAATTAAACGAACTGGTGAGAATCATCTTACTCAAGTATTAGTAACCATCGGTATAGCTTACATCATTGGGGATATCTCATTAGAAATTTGGGGTGGTGATGCACAGAAATTACCACTACCAGTCTTTTTAAAGGGTATTTTCGAACTTCCTGGTGGCATTATTTATCCAAAATTCCGAGTTTTCTTATTCCTAATTGGCCTACTTGTAGGAATTATTCTCTGGATTATTTATCGTAAGACGCAAATTGGAGCAGTAATTCGAGCTGGTGTAGACGATCGTGAAATTGTTAGTGCGAATGGTATCCATGTTGATCGTTTATTTATCATGGTTTCCGCATTGGCTTCGTTTCTGGCTGGATTTTCAGGTGTATTGGGCGGTGCATTTTTAACTGTCTATCCAGGTGCTGAATGGGAGATTTTAGTATTTGCTTTAGTTGTAGTAATTGTTGGAGGTTTAGGTAGTCTTGAGGGTGCAATGATTGGATCTTTAGTCGTAGGACTTTTAGATGCCTATGGCCGTTGGTTAGCGCCAGAGCTTTCTTATTTTGTTTTATTTGGACCGATGGCTATTTTATTATTATTTAGACCAAGAGGTCTATTTGGCTCTGCGAATATGACATGACAAGTAGAACCAACTTCTGCCTAGTACTTTTATTAGTTTTAGGCGTATCGATGCCATTTTTAGCGAGTGCCTATTGGCTTTCTTTAATTACTCAGATTTTAATTTTTGGTATGTTAGCTCTGGGTGTTGAATTAATGCTTGGTCATGCCGGCTTATTTTCTTTATGTCACGCCGCATTTTTCTCTGTTGCAGCCTATACAGTTGCAATTCTTCAGGTCAGATATGGTTTGCCCACAGTCATAGCAGCCCCAGCAGGAATTTTTCTTGGGACTTTATTAGGTTGTATCTTTGGATTATCAGTTCGGACCCGAGGTGTTTACTTTATTTTAGTAACCTTAGCGATGGGCTATATCATCTGGGGAGTGGGGTATCGTTGGGCATCTTTTACTGGTGGTGATAGTGGTGTTACAAATATTCCTGCGCCAGAGGTTGCTGGTTTTAGTGCGGCCGATCCGATGGCTTATTATTATTTAGTTTTAGTTGTTTTGAGTTTGACTTTATTTGCTTATCGCCGTTTGATTTACTCTCCTTTTGGTTTGGTTTTACGTGGGATAAAGTCTGGCGAAAAGAGGATGTTGAGTTTAGGATTTAATCCTGCTGCCCATTTATATATAGCATTTGTTATATCGGCGATGATTGCAAGTCTTGCCGGTGTTTTATATGCCTACTTTAATAAATTTGTAAATCCTGTATCTGCTTCTTTACATATCAGTGTAGAAGCAGTTTTAATGGGCATTGTTGGTGGTACAGGAACGATCCTTGGACCTTTGATTGGAGCCGGCTTAGTTCTTGGCCTTAGAAACTGGGTAAGTTCTTTTTTTACGCTACATTTAGCAGTGATGGGACTAGTTTTTATTGCAGTAGTAATTTGGGCTCCAGGAGGTGTTATGGGTATATTTAAAAAATGGTTAACTGATGCTAAAGAAAGATAATTATTAATGGCGCAGGTAATTCTTTCTTTATCCAATGTGAGTAAAGTTTTTGGTGGTTTAAGGGCTGTGGACCAAGTTTCACTGCAGGTAACAATTGGGGAGCGACGGGTTTTAATTGGGCCGAATGGAGCTGGTAAGACTTCATTATTTCATTGTATTAGTGGGACGCATCACGCCTCGGCTGGTAAGATTTTGTATCTAGGGCGAGACATTACCCATTTACATGAATTTGATAGAACCATACTTGGGATTGGTAGAACATTTCAAATTTCGAGTGTTTTAGTTGATCTGACGGTATTAGAAAATATTGTTTTAGCAATTCTGGGTATTCAAAAAAATAAATGGCAAATATGGCGTCATTATTTAAAAATCAAAGGGGTTGAGTCGAAAGCTCTTGCACAATTGGGACAAGTTGGCCTGCAAGGGCAAGCGGATGTATTCGTAAAAAATTTATCATACGGTGAGCGTCGTCAACTTGAACTAGCTTTAGCCCTAGTAAATAATCCGCAATTATTACTCCTTGATGAGCCCTGCGCTGGCTTATCGCCATCAGAGCGAAAAAATCTTTTTAACTTAATAAAATCCTTACCCCGATCAATTACTATGTTAATGATTGAACATGACATGGATGTGGCTTTGGGGTTAGCTGATCGGGTAACAGTTTTACATCAAGGTAGGGTGATTTTAGAAGGTGATTCTGATGAAGTAAGACAAAATCCGCAGGTAAGGGAGATCTATTTTGGACAGGCCTGAACTTTTACTAGAGGTCTCTGAATTACATACGTATTACGATGATAGCTATGTTTTACAGGGTCTTAGCTTACAAATTCAACGTGGACAGGTAGTTGCTATATTAGGTCGAAATGGAATGGGTAAAACCACCTTGATTCGTTCTATTTTTGGCTTAACTCCAGCTCGATCTGGTTCTATTCGTTTTGTTGGTGAGCAAATTGAAGCCTATCAGCCCTTTGAAATTGCTCAAAGGGGAATGTCTTTGGTACCTCAGGGTAGGCGTATTTTTAAAAATCTTTCTGTCAAAGAAAATCTTTTATTACCAACTAGTGCTTTAGCAAGGGGTATAAAAAAGCCTCTTTCTGATAGTCATCCAGCTAAACAGTATTGGAATATTGAGACAGTTCTAGATGAATTTCCACAATTACGTGAACGTCTAAAAAATGGTGGTAATGAGTTAAGTGGTGGGGAGCAACAGATGTTGGCAATTGGTCGTGCTCTAATATCTAATCCTGATTTGATACTGATGGATGAGCCGTCGGAGGGTTTGTCGCCGCGTTTTGTTTTGCAGGTTGGTGAGATCATTAAGCGGATGCGAGATTTAAAACATTCCATATTACTTGTTGAGCAAAATTTAGCTTTGGCACTATCTGTTGCTGATTATGTTTATATTATCTCTTCTGGTAAGTTTGTATTTTCTGGCACGCCCGAGGAATTATCTACTCAAAATGAGATATTAAATGAGCATCTTGGCGTATCTGGATCCAAAGAAATTAGTCATATTCACTAAGTAATTAAGGGGATACATTCATGCATGTTTTAAATCCTAGTCCAAAAACTGTCCATTGGGGTTGTTTTGACGCAGCCATCCCAGCAGTTTTAACAATTCGATCAGGTGATCAAATTGAGATTGACACTGTATCCGGAGGACCTAGAGAAGTCACTGATCTAACAATCTTTCGTCCAGATCATTTGACAATTGTGCAGCAAGTTGAGCAATTTCAAGGGCCACATATTTTGACTGGTCCGATTGCTATTGAGGGTGCATTACCTGGAGATACTTTAGAGATTAAGATTCTTGATATTCAATTAACGGTTGACTGGGGATGGAATATCATTCGCCCATTGCGGGGGGCTTTACCAGAGGATTTTTCAGTTTTAAGTCAGCGTATTATTCCAATTGATCGAGCGAAGATGGTGGCGAACTTACCTTGGGGAGTCGATCTGCCATTACAACCTTTTTTTGGAATAATTGGCGTGGCGCCACCGCCTGAGTATGGTCGCGTTTCTTCTGTCGAACCGCGGGAGTATGGTGGCAACATCGACAATAAAGAATTTTGTGTTGGTACTTCTTTATTTTTACCAATTTTTGTGCCAGGTGGTAACTTGTCAGTAGGTGATGGTCACGCTGTTCAAGGAGATGGTGAAGTTTGTTTAACTGCCTTAGAAACATGCTTAAAGGGACGATTTGAGGTAATTCTGCATCAGAAAAAATTAAACTTTCCTAGAGCAATTACACCAACGCACTATATTTCGATGGGCTTTGATGTGGATTTAGATTTAGCAGCAAAACAGGCCTTACGAAATATGATTATGTGGTTACAAGAAATGACAACTTGGACTGCTGAGGAGGCGTATGTTTTTTGTAGTTTGGCTTGTGATTTGCGCGTTACGCAATTAGTGGATGGCAATAAGGGTATTCATGCCATGGTAAAGCGTTCACTGATTCCTGAACAGCTTTAAATAGATCATGTTTTTTTCTGTAGGGCATCCCAGATCCGATTGGGCGTAAAGGGTAAATCCATATCGACGATACCTTGGCTTCCTAGGGCATGTAATATAGCATTAATTGAGGAGGGAAGTGCCCCAGCGATACCAGACTCACCGGCGCCTTTGACACCTAAAGGATTATTTTGGCAGGGGGTAACATGGTGTTGGAGAATAATTTTCGGCATATTATCAGCCCGCATGATGGGGTAATCCATGAAAGATGGATTCAGTAATTGGCCAGACTCGTCGTAGTGCATGTATTCCCCTAGAGTTTGTCCATAGGCTTGGGCGATAGCTCCAACAATTTGACCTTCAACAACTTCTTGATTAAGAATTACTCCGACATCATCTATTGCAGTATGTTGGATAAATTGAGTAACTCCGGTACTCGGATCGATCTCTACTTCACAAACATGTGCCCCATTGGGATAACTCATAGTTGGTGAAGTAAATTTCGTAACTAGACTCATTGTGGGAAGTATTTCAGGGGTCTTTAGCTGCAAAGTTTTTATTTGCCGAGTAATATCTATTAATGGAATTTGTTTTTTTGCATCCTTCGTTTGGAAGTGACCATGGATAAACTCAATTTCTACAGCACTTTGACTCAATAATATTGCTGCTAATTCTTTGCCGCGGATAATTGCTTCATCACATGCTTTTGCAATCGCATTTCCAACCATCATCATGGAGCGAGAGGCAACCGTCGCAACGATTCCCGGAACTTGTTGGCTATCACCTGAGATAATTCGGATTCGCTCTAAAGGGATACCAAGCTTTGCTTGGACTATCCTGGGCAGTGTATTGATGTGTCCTTGGCCCATTGCTTGGGCACCAACTTTAAGGCACACATCACCACTTTCTAAAAACTCTATTTCGATTGGTTCTTCGAGAATTCCACCGGATACTTCTAAGAAGCAGCAAATACCGATACCTCTCAATTTACCTTGTTGCGTTGCTTCCTTTTGTCGATCTGGAAAAGTCGCCCAATTGGACAGAGTGAGAGCTTTATTCATGACGGTTTCAAAATCACCGCTATCATAGATTTGACCATTCACTGTGGTGTAGGGCATCAAATTTGACGGAATCATATTGCGACGCCGAAGTTCAATCCGGTCAATAACTAGTTTTACGCTTGCTTTATCTAATAATCGTTCAATTAGATAGATAGCCTCGGGACGACCAGCTCCTCGATAGGGGCCAAGTGGAACGGTATTCGTATGTGCAACTTCTGAATGAATATAAATTACTGGAATTTGATAAACACTTGAGAGGCAATTTTTAATATTATTTGTTGTAACAATTGCGACGTAGGTAGAGGTATAGGCCCCGATACTCCAATAAAAATGCGTACGAAGACCTAAAATTTTCCCTTCTCGGTCAAACGCCATAGATGCTTTGATAGTTGCATTTCGACCATTCGTATCTGAGAGAAAAGACTCTAGTCGTGAGGCTGTCCACTTGATTGGTTGCTTGAGCTGCTTGGATGCATATAATAAGGCAGCATATTCGGAATAAGCTTGCACTTTAGCGCCAAAACCGCCACCCACATTGGGTGTTAATACGCGTAATTGTTGCAAATCAATTTTTAGGACGTGTTCTGCTAGTAGCTTACGCACAACCATAACCCCTTGAGTTCCTGCAATGAGGGTATATTTCTTTTCATTTTCGTCCCAATGAGCAATAGCAGCTCTTGGTTCAAGTGCACATGCTGCAACTGGGGGATCGATTAAGTCGACAGTTTCAATATAGTGGGCATTATTAAATGCTTGGTCAATAAGCGATGCATCCCCATCTTCCCAGTCAAGTGCCATATTACTTGGAAGATGGTCATGTAAGAGGGGTGCATTTGGCGCTAAAGCACTCTGGGCATTGACTACTGCTGTAATTGACAAGTAATCAATTTGGATCAGATCGGCTGCTTTGGCAGCAATATGAGGTGAAACTGCAATTACTATAGCCACTGGCTCACCAACATAACGAACTCGGTCAATGGCTAAAGCGGGCATCGATGCTGACGACATTGGTGAGCCATCACGCTGATTGAATGTAACTATTGGAGGAATTGGCCCAATACCGGCTTTTAACAAATCTTGCCCTGTGAAGATAGCTTTGACACCTGCAATTTGTAAGGCTTGAGCTATATCGATCTGATTAATTTGGGCATGGGCTTGATTAGAACGCAGAAAATATGCAAACAGTTGATCTGGAAAATCAATATCACTGGTATAACTTGCCCCACCCTCAACGAGTATTCGTATTTCGTCAAAATTACCTGGTTGTCCATGAATATAACGGCTCATATCTAATTCCATAACTTCTCCAATATTATTTATGGCTTTTTGATCGTAGCATTGTATTGAGTTAAAAGTGAATTATTTAATCGAAGATAGTATTTTTACAAAAATTTTTGCTTTTAGAGTGCGTTATTCGGGAAACTCCCAATTCAATTTTCTAATATTAAAGACAAAATAAACAATAAAGTTTATCAATATGTAAACTTCTCAAGTTTTTAGGAGCTTAGGCTTATTTGGGAGAGTATTTATGAAAGCAGCTGAATTTGCATATGAAGTTCCAAAGTCTATCCAAGATGCTTTTGCATTAAAGCAGTCGTATGGAGAACATGCACAGTTTTTAGCTGGTGGTCAGAGTCTGATACCTGCTATGAATATGCGTTTAAATATGACAGAGTGTTTGATTGATTTAGGGCGTATCCCAGCTTTAAAAGAAATTCAATTGCAAGATCGTCAATTACAAATTGGTGCGATGGTTACTCATGAGCAGATTGCTAATTCTGCCCTCGTTAAAGAGTATGCCCCTTTATTAATTCAGGCTAGTCGATATCTTGCTCATACCGCGATTCGTAATCGCGGTACATTTGGTGGCAGTATTGCGTTAGCAGATCCTGCAGCGGAGTGGCCGGCAGCATGTTTATTATTAGAAGCTCAAATAAATATTTTGACGCAAAGTGGATTTCAGCGCGTAGTAGCAAAAGATTTTTTTCAGGGTTTATACACAACTAGTTTAGGATCGAATGATTTATTAGAGTCGATTCTGATTCCGGTTCAGGCAAAAGAAGAAAAAAGCGTTGTTATAGAACTTGCGCGCAGGCAGGGAGATTATGCCTTAGCAGGTATTATGGCGCGCGGATCGATCGTCTCTAGTAAGTTACATAATTTGGGGTTAGTGTTTTTTGGGATTTCTGATCGTCCGATTCGTTTAGTAAATCTTGAAGCCCAAATCATGTCAGTTTTTTCTGGTCAGTTCAATGAGGCGCTGCAAAAAATAATTCAATCATCTCTCGACCAGATTGATATTCGGAGTGATTTATACACTACAGAAAAGGCTAAGCGCCATCTGTGTGCCGTCTTAGTTAAACGTGTTTTAGCGCAATTTATTTAGGGGGGAGTAATGCCTACTATTCCAATTCGATTTAAGTTAAATGGTCAGCAAGTTGAGGCTGTGGTAGAGCCAAGATTACATGTTATTGACTTTTTGAGAGAAGAGTATGAGTTATCTAGCCCACGAGTTGGTTGTGAGCATGGCGTTTGTGGTGCTTGTACGATTCGTGTAGATGGGCAAATTGTGCGGGGTTGTTTAATGTTAGGAGTGCAGCTAGACGGTGCCGAGGTTCAAACATTGGAGGGTTTAAATGCGAGTAGTGAAATCGCAGATTTGCAAAAAGCTTTTCATGAACGTAATTCCATGCAATGTGGCTATTGTACAGCTGGTATGTTGCTAACAAGTCAGGATTATTTACAAAAAAACGAATCGTGTAGCCGAACTGGTTTGAGGGAACATTTATCTGGAAATTATTGCCGATGCACCGGTTATGAGGCAATTATTGATGCGGTGATGACTGTGGCAGTCCAACGTGGCAAGAAAATTATCCAGCAGGAGGAAGTATGAATTCACCATTAAAGCCAGCGGAAAATCAAGCCCTTCAACAGCAGCAATGGATTGGGGCATCAGTTCCAAGGCCGAACGGGCGTCGACTTGTAGAGGGTGCGGCGATTTATATTGATGACATTCAATTACCTAGGATGGCAAACGTCTTTTTTTTAAGATCGCCATATGCATCCGCACGCATTACAAAGATTGATTATCAATCGGCACTGAGTTCAAAGGGCGTAATTGCTATTTATACTGGCAAAGACATGCAGCGATTAGTTGCCCCGATGGTGGCGACTCTCGCGCATTTTGTTGGTATGAAAGCAATGCCTCAGCCTTGCTTAGCTGTTGATCAAGTATTTTGGCAGGGAGAACCTGTGCTAGCAATTGTGGCAGATTCTCGTCGGCATGCTGAAGATGCTGCGGTGCATGTGACAGTTGACTATGAGGAGCTTCCAGTAGTTGTTGACATGGAAACAGCCTTAGATCCTGCCACGCATGTGATTCATCCACAACTTGGGGATAACTTATGTTTTACGCGTAAGGTTGATACCGAAAACTATGATCAAATTGCGGCTCAAGCTGATTTAGTTTTAGAGCGGACCTTTCGTTTTCCACGTCATACCGGAGTTTGTTTAGAGGGGCGATCCGTTATTGGAGACTTTAGCTCGGGCGATCAGAAATTAACCATCTATATATCCCACCAAGCGCCACACATGATTCAGGATTGTTATGCGCGTTTGCTTGGTTTATCCGAATCCGCAGTACGCGTTATTTGTAAGGATATTGGTGGTTCGTATGGAATTAAAACACATGTTTATGGTGATGAATTAGCCACTTGCGCTATTTCCATGGATTTAAAAAGGCCAGTTAAATTTATAGCTGACCGCGCTGAATCTTTTTTAAGTGATATTCATTCACGCGATCATCGTGTCAAAATGCGTATGGCTTTTCAGCGAGACGGCACCTTACTTGGGATTGATTTAGAGGATTTATTAGCGATTGGTCCATATTCAGTTTATCCGCGAACAAGTGTGGTTGAGGGTAATCAGATTGTGAATATTACCGGTCAGTGGTATTCCCATAAAGCATATCGTGCGACGATGTTTAATGTGTTTACTAACATGGGGATTTATTCTAACTATAGAGCGGTTGGTCATCCTGTTGCTGTTGGTGTAACGGAGGGGATGATTGATGCTGCTGCTCGAGAGTTAAAGATTGATCCGCTTGAATTACGTCGAAAAAACTTATTAAAAGATGATGAATTTCCATGTACAACCCCATCAGGAGCCAAGTTTGAGAGTATGACACATCATCTTTGTTTAGAGCAAATTACGCAGATGATGGATTTATCCAAATTAAGACAAGAGCAGAGTGAATTACGAAAAAAGGGGATATATCGGGGTATTGGCATTATTAGCATGATTGAGATTACAAACCCATCGGCTTTGTTTTATGGTATTGGTGGAGCTCGCATATCTGCGCAAGATGGTTGTACGGTTCGAATGGATCCTGCTGGTGGAATTGTTGTAGCCAATGGCACAGGCGAACAGGGGCAAGGGACTGAAACAATTTTTGCTCAAATTGCTGCTGATGGTATTGGTGTGCATTTGTCCAATGTTAAGGTTGTTACAGGTGATACCGATTCGACTCCGTATGGAGGTGGAACTTGGGCTTCGCGGGGTGCTGGTGTCGGTGGTGAAGCGACTTGGCAAGCTGCTCGTGCTTTAAGAGAAAACATACTCACTTTGGCAGGCGTGGTACTTGAGAGGTCTGCTCAGATCTTAGATATTCGTCAAGATCAGGTAGTCGATCTGAATACGAATGAAATACTAATAAGTCTAGCTGAGCTAGGCCGTATTGCCTACTTTAGGCCAGATACTTTAGGAAGTTATCAAGCTGAATTATGTGTTACCAGGCATTTTGTGCCTAAAGTATTTCCATTCACTTTTACCAATGGCGCTTTAGCTTGCCATTTGGAGGTGGACGTAGAGACAGGCTTTATTAAGCTACTTAAGTTTTGGGCGGTTGAGGACTGCGGAACCATTTTAAATCAGCAGTTAGTTGATGAACAGATGCGAGGTGGTTTAGTTCAGGGTATCGGTCCGACCTTATATGAACAATGTCTTTATGATGAAAGAGGGCAAATGTTAAATGGTAATATGGCTGACTATCTCGTACCAATGGCCTTTGAAATGCCTGACATCGAGGTTGGGCATGTTCATAACCCTACTAAAACTACAGAGCTTGGCGCTAAAGGTGCTGGGGAAGCAGGTACTGCAGGCGCACCTGGTGCGATCATGAACGCCTTAAATGATGCTTTGCAGCCTTTTGCAGTAGAGATGTTTGATATGCCATTTACGCCTGATAAGGTATTAAGAAGTTTAGGAAAAATTTGATTTCTTAGGTTCTAACTGGTAACTACTTCTTAAGCTACAGAAAATTCATATGGTATATCTTCGTAGAGCGGAACGTCGAGCTCAAATTATTGCCGGTGCGACGGCTTTTTTTGCGCAACAGGGATTGTCAGGCCAGTTACGTGATTTAGCAAAATCACTAGATATTACACAACCACTGTTATATCGTTATTTCCCCTCAAAAAAACATTTACTCGATACCATTTTCGAAGAACTTTTTTTTAAGAGTTGGGACGATTCATGGAGCGAATTAATTATTGATCCACAAATTCCTCTTGCCAAGCGAATTAGTCAATTTTATAAAGCCTTTGATCAAGAGATTCTCAATCGGGACTGGGTCCGTTTATTTGTTTTTTCAGGACTTGGTGGTCAGCCATATAACCAACTCATTTTTGATCAAATTACTAACCAAATATTTCGTCCATTATGTGTTGAGTTAAGAAAGTTTTTTGGCTTTGACTCGGTTGATCCGAAACAGATAACTGTTCAAGAGATTGAGCTCATGTTGGAAACACATGGGATACTTTTTTATTATCGACAGCGTGAGCATATTTATAGCTTGCCAGTTAATGCTGAGGTCGATCATGTAATACGTCATATGATACTTTATATGGGACAGACTATTTCAGGATTATTAGATATGCTGTATCCCGAGAGATCAATCAAAAAACGAATTTTAAAGTTGTAATTGAATAGAATATTTAATCATGAGATTTGAGTATGGCCTTTTCAGAATTTGAACTAAAAAGAATTGAGCACATCATTGGTGGGTATTGCATTAATATATCCCCAAAAGATAAGGTAACGTGGAATTTGTTACATTTTGACTATGATGTGGATAAACAATCGATAACGCTTGTAGAAGTTAGGCCTGATTGGCGGGATAAAACAATTACTAGGCGAGTGCCATTCGTTAAGACAACCTATATTAAGTCATCCAAAGTATGGAAAGTGTATTGGCTCAGGCAGAGTCTTCATTGGGATCGGTATGAGCCATGTGAATCTGTTAAATCCCTGGAAGAATTTGTGTGGGTAGTCACACAGGATGAGTATGGTTGTTTTTTTGGGTAGGACAAAAGTGTGTCTAAAAAACAGATTGTAATAAGCCTCAATTAATAAAACCTGTAGTTATGAGTCCAAGAGTTATCATTTCAATCATCAATTGATGATGGATATACTTTGGCCAGATCAAGTTTTAGAAGATGTTCGAGATTATTTCATCACCTCACTACCAGCTAATTTCTCACTATAAATAGCTAGGGCAGTATGGTCGGCTTGTGGACCAAGGTCAACACTTGCTTGACTCCAAATTTCTTGGCAGAGGGTCGCAAAAGGGCTTGTAATGTCATCATGATGCGCCATGTCTAAAGCAATACCGAGATCTTTAGCCATAAGGGATAAAGAAAAGCCGGAATTATATTTTTGCGATAACACATATTGCTTGAATTTCTTTTGAGTACTATTGTTCATACCGCTTGAGACGTTCAGTATATCGACCATCGTTTCAGGGTCAATGCCAAATTTTGAACCAATCAGTAAAGCTTCAATTCCAATTAAAAAACCACCTGCGGAAACTAAGTTATTTAAAGCCTTCATTGCGTGACCGGTACCAATGGCTCCGGTTTTGATAACTGTACCCATTGATTTTAAGATAGGCATCGCTTGCTCAATATCTGCATCGACCCCACCAGCCATAATAGATAACTCGCCGGTAATAGCCCTCGGTACTCCTCCCGAGACTGGAGCGTCAAATAGAGTTACACCAAGTTTTGATAGTCGCTCGGATAAGTCAATTGTTACTGCCGGGGCACCAGATGTCATTTCGATCACGGTAGTCCCCTTTTTTAAATAGGGTGCTATACCATCTTTACCAAAGATTACTGCCTCCACAATCTGACTATTCGGCAAAATCGTAATGACAACATCTGATAATTCTGCAAGTTCTTGAAGGGAATGGCTGGGTGTACCGCCAAATTCTTGCACAAAGTTTTTTACTTGTTCTGGGCGGTTATCAAAAACACTGACTTGGTAAGCATTTTTTAATAGACAAGCAGCCATAGGCCAACCCATTGCACCGATTCCAATAACTCCAATACGTTGGTTCATTCTTAATCCTTTAGAATTTAAGCAAAGTTTAATCAAATCATCGCGCTGCTTTTAGTTAGTAGTTCAGCGTGTCTGAGCAACTGTTTGTCCAGAAAGACAACTACCAGCAACTTAGCTATAACAATTAATCTGTAAGTATTTTACTCAGGTTGAATATTGGCATTTTTCATTGCTACTTTCCATTTATCGACATCTGCTCTTAGAAACTTTTTAAGTAATCAGGATTTACAGTATTTGATGGGGCGATCATAGCGCCCATTTCGGTATAACGTTGAACAAGGATAGGATCTTTGAGCGCTGCTCGGAGTGAGTTAGTCACTCGATCCACAATTGGTTTAGGGGTGCTCTTCGGTAAAGATAATTCATGCCAAACTACTAGTTCAAATTTTGGTAAGCCTGCTGGTGGAAATGGCATAACTAGAGTAAGAGCTTTATCAGGATATTGGGCACTTGCATTACCCAATAGGAAAATACTTACCAAGATTGCTGGGCCAAAGCGATTCCAAAATGACTTCTGCAATAGTTCAGATAACTGCATGATGGTTATCCCTTGCTCGGTTCGGTTAGCGAGACGATTTCTAAGTTCTTTTTTCCAACTTGATTATACAATTTCATCGTCTGTGGATCGTGCCCTGCAATAACATGCTGATCTGACTCGGCTAATAACTGAATTAGATCGTATCCACGGAGCATATCGCCTACATCAGAAACAATTGGGAAGGGGGATCGATTTAGGAAGTTTTCGAGGTAGTGTGCAGCATCGGAAGCGAGCACAATCCAGCCACGTTTTGTATGAACTCGGACAATTTGAAGGCCACGGGTATGGCCACCAACCCAGTGAACCTCTATACCAGAGCGAAGCTCAAAGGCTCCTTCATGAAACCTCACACGATCTTCAAAATTGGCATAGACTAAATCGCATACATCATTAGCATCATAAGCATGCCTACAAAAAGTATGACGCATTTCTGGTCCAGTGGCATAGGACATTTCACGTTCTTGGATATGAAAGCGCGCGTTTTTTAATAAACGGGTATTGCCAGCGTGATCATAATGTGCATGAGTAATAATCACATCTTTTAGATCTTCTAATTGAACTCCCGTATTTTTTATGGATTCAATGGGGCAACGTAAATATTCTCTATTTCTTAGTTGGGCTGCCGCTTCATTAAAGCCTGTATCGACAAGAATAGTTTCATGATCATTTTTTAAAAACCAGACAAAGTAGTCCATTTGGGTAGCTACATCATGTAAATCATGGGAGATAAAATTTTCAATCCTTCTCCTTTTAACTTTTGCATATCGTAGCGCGTATGCATCCCAGATTGGTATATTCATTTTCTGCTCTTTAGGTAGATGTCTGATTAATCCATGTATTCATTAAATATTGTAGAGTCTTTTTAATACTTCTTGATTCGTATTTGAGCATTAATAATGTCGGCGATCGTATTTAGGTTGCCAGTTATAAAATGGTTGATGGTGAAAACCAGGTTTATAGTAGTGACTAGGCGAATAATATCTAGCACCTTTGTAGTTGGGCGAAGCGCATCCTAGAAGCGAACTTACTAGTAAAACAGCACATGTAAGTAAAGTAAATGTTTTCATCACGCGACCTTTCTCAAGAGGGTAAGGGAAATGATTTACCTCCTTCTTACTTCTATAACGCTTCTGGTTCTTATAAAGTTAACAAGCCAGATCAATATTTTGGTGAGGATGAATTTTTTGAATAGATTTTTTATACCAGGGATCTGATGCGCTCTAAGTTTTGTGGTTCCGCTGGAAATTTCCCCATATCGATTTGTTGGTTAAATAGAGTAATAACGTTGTTAGTTGGGGTTAATTTTAAGATTAAATTATAGGTCGTATTCTGGGCTCCGATAGCTACACCTTTAGTTATTGTTGAAAAGATTCATCCTGATTTAGGAAAGGCCATGTAAGATCCGGAGGTAAAAGACTCTTATGCCAAAGTTGGTATTCAGTCACGCTACATGGATTTGGATACTGTGAAGAAATTTGTCAGCAGTGCGATTGTCAAATATCAACAGATCGTCACGAAAGCTGGCATCGAACCACAATAAGGCTTACTTTCACTCGAGTAGTTTATTGGGTAATGATTTTTGCCAGGAATTCCTGCGCTCGCGGGGCTCGTTTTTCAGGATGTAAAAAGAATTCATCTTTGCTACAATCCTCGACTATTTTTCCTTGGTCCATAAAAATGACTCGATGACCGACTTTTTTAGCAAAGCCCATTTCGTGAGTGACACAAATCATTGTCATACCATCATGGGCAAGTTGCACCATCACGTCAAGAACTTCGCCCACCATTTCTGGGTCAAGTGCTGAGGTTGGTTCGTCAAACAGCATGACTTTAGGACTCATGGAAAGGGCTCTAGCGATTGCCACGCGTTGCTGCTGGCCACCGGATAATTGCCCTGGAAATTTATCTTTTTGATTAATCAGACCAACGCGTTCCAAGTATTTCATGCCAAGGGCAGTCGCATCGGATTGACTTTTCCCAAGGACTTTAATTTGAGCGATCGTTAGATTTTCGGTCACAGATAGGTGCGGAAACAGTTCAAAGTTCTGAAAGACCATACCAACTTGTGCGCGAAGTTGTGGCAGGTTGGTGTACGGATCCCCAACTGATACTCCGTCAATTCTAATTTCTCCAGACTGAAAGGCCTCGAGTCCATTGATGGTTTTAATAAGAGTGGATTTACCAGAGCCTGATGGGCCACAAACGATCACCACCTCACCGACTTCGATATTTGTGGAGCAGTTTGTCAGCACTTGAAAACTGCCATACCATTTGGAGACTTGTTTAATTTCAATTAGTGCCATGAGTTACCTGGAGTCGATAAGAAGAATATACCTTCTATAAAAAATGCGCGTAGTGTTGTTGATTTGGACATAGGGCGATTCTAACGGATGATGGCGACTTTTTTTTGTAGCATTTTGACAGCGCGTGACAAGCTAAAGCAAATCAAGAAATAAACCACTGCAGCCAGTAGATAACTTTCAATGGGGCGGCCATAATTTTTACCGGCAATTTCAAATCCCTTCAAAAGGTCATAAGCGCCGATGGCATAAACGAGAGAAGTATCTTGGAATAGGATGATTATTTGGGTCATGAAAATAGGGATCATATTTCTGAAAGCTTGGGGGAGAACAATGAGGCGCATATTTTGAGCATAGCTCATTCCTAGTGCTTGGCCTGCAGCAGCTTGACCTTTTGGTATAGAGCCAATACCAGCACGGACGATTTCGCAAAAGAAGGCTGCTTCAAAGGCAATAAAGGTGATATAGGCAGATAAATCAGCTCCGATAGGACGGCCAATGAGGGTGGGGATTAACAAAAAAAACCACAAAATGACCATAACTAGTGGAATTGATCGCATCACATTGACATAACAACTTGCCGGAATAGTTAGCCAAGGCTTATTGGATAAGCGCATCAGTGCTAGGACTGTGCCAAAGGCGATACCTCCAAGCGTGGCAACGACGGTTAGTTGAACGCTAAAGAGGAGTCCTTTGATGAGAAAATTTTGGATTAGCTCCCAGCTATAAAAAGATAGATCAAGAGACATTAATGTGCGCCTGATGGATTATTTGGAGCAATGAAGCCGGGTACTCGCGTTTTTTTCTCGACCCATGCCATCAGGCGATTCATGGCTAGCGCGGTAATCATATACATGATGGTTACTGCTAGGTAGATTTCGATACCTTTAGAGGTTTCTTCTTGGGCTTGCATAGCAAAGAGGGTAAGCTCAGAAACAGATACTGCAAAAGCGACTGAGGAGTTTTTGATAATATTCATTGACTCGGAAGTCAGTGGGGGAATCACGATTCGAAGAGCCATAGGCAGAATAACGAAGCGATAACTTTGGGTAGTGGTTAGCCCTAAAGCCATAGCTGCCAGGGTTTGGCCTTTCGGGAGTGACTGGATCCCTGCTTTGACTTGTTCTGCAATACGCGATGAGGTATAAAACCCGAGTGCAATACTGACCAAAAAATAGGCTGGCAAACCTTTCATGATTGGCACAAGCATGGGGATAACGTGGTACCACAAAAATATTTGAACAAGAACTGGAATATTACGAAAGATTTCTACCCAGGTATTCGCTAGGGTAATGAGCAAGCGATTGAACCAGGAGGATTCAGGCAGAGTTCTAAGTGTACCCACCACTAAACCAACTAGGAGGGCAATCAAAAGTGCTAAGCCAGCAACGGACAGAGTCCAACCCCAAGCAGATAACAACCAATCTAGATAGGTAGTATCACCGTTACCATCAAATAAATTCGGAAAAGTTGAACCAAAACATTTTGGGGCAAACTCCTCCTCGATGGTACTTTTACAAAAAATACCAAATTCAAGTGCCATCGAAGAGATTACAAGAGTTGTAAAGAATACAAAGAGAGCTTAGGCTACTTTATTTTTTAGCATACTCTTCGGCGGGTTTGTCATTTGGGTTGGCCCAAGCCTCTTTTGTATTAGCGCTCAGTTCAAGACCCACTCGCGTATTTTTTGGTGGAATTGGTTCTAGGAACCACTGCTGATACATTTTCGCGAGGGAGCCATCTTTCATGAGCCCCTTAATCGTATTGTCAACCGCTGCCTTAAATTGTGGATCATCTTTACGGATCATGATGGCAATGGGCTCAACACTTAAAACTTCACCAACAATTCGAAAATCCTTTGGATTTTTAGCCATAGCAATATTGCCTGCTAGGATAGATCCGTCCATCACAAAAGCATCTGCACGATCAGACTCGAGGAGTAGGAAGCTATCGGCATGATCTTTACCGAAGACTTCATCAAAATTAACACCAGTTGCGCGCTCATTTTTTCGTAATATTTGAACTGAGGTAGTACCGGTGGTAGTTGCTACTTTTTTACCGTTTAGTTGTGCGATTGAAGTAATTCCAGAATTAGCTTTCACAGCAATTCTGACCTCTTCCACATAAGTAGTTACAGCAAATGAAACATCTTTTTGGCGAGTTGCATTATTGGTTGTTGAGCCACATTCAATATCGACTGTACCGTTTTGTACGAGTGGTATACGGTTTTGTGATGTCACAGCCTGGTACTTGATTTGGATAGGTGTTTTAAGCGTTTTTTCTAAGTCGGAGATGATTCTTTTGCAAATTTCCACGTGATAACCGGTATATTTTCCGTCACCAAGGGTATATGAAAGGGCTCCAGATGAATCGCGGACTCCCATAGTAATACTTTTTGAGGCACTTATTTTGTCAAATGTGCCCGCTGCAAAACTCGGCATACTCATCAACAAATGCGTGATTAGAAGGCCTGACAGGCTAATTTTAAAGAAACTTAAAGAGTTTTTCATGAGAGGTCCTAAAAGATAGCAAATAAAAGTTGTAGAAAATAAAAAAATAATGGTAAATCAATAACTTAAATAGGTTGTTACTTCAAGAATATAAGTATGACTAATTGTGACATAAATTACCAATTAAATCTCGCCTTTATTTTGTAAAAAGACTGCGCC
>CAIQHU010000002.1 GCA_903871735.1 uncultured beta proteobacterium
GACTCTTTATGCCAACTCTTGCAGTTAGTTCTTCACATCATATTTTCTACCAAGAAGATGATTTCACAGATCCTTGGGAAAATAAACCCACGATTATCTTACAACATGGCAATGGTCGTAATAGCGGATTCTGGTATCGCTGGATTCCTTTTCTGTCAAGCCACTTTCGCGTAATTCGTCCCGATATGAGGGGGGTTGGGCAATCGAGTAAGTTCCCTGTTTCTCAAATTACTATTGAGGCATGCCTTGAAGATCTTGTAAAAATTATCACTACGACTTGTTCTGGCCCAGTCTATTTTTGTGGTGAATCTATGGGAGGAATTTTAGGTATTATTCTCTCAGCCGAATATCCAAAATTAATTCAATCACTGACTCTCATTGCCACCCCTGTATATATCAATGACTCGATGAAGGAAAAGTACGCTCTTGGATACTCTAGTCGTTTGGAGGCAATGAAATCAATGGGGATCAAAGAGTGGGTTCGTCAAACTAGCGTCATGACTCGCTTTCCACCTGAGACAGATCCACAATTAATTAATTGGTATGTCGATGAGTTTGCTAAGGGAAACCCCGAAACTTTAATTCGATACTCAGAACTGGTAAGTAATGCTCATGCACTCCAGTTTTTATCAAAAATATCTTGTCCAACCCTTGCTATCTTTCCACATCATGGGCAAATAACGGATGCTGATCAAGAAAGGCTTTTACAAGAGCATATTCCCAATATTCGTCTGTCACATATCCCATCCGAATATCACATGATTCACCTAACTCATGTGGCAGCATGTGCCAAACTGGCTTTAGAACATTTCAATACAACATAATCTAAAACTTTTTTGAATCTGATTATTGCATCTTAAATTTTTTGAATAGTACAGCTTGCACTGGAAGGTCTTTTAAAGAAAGCGCCCTAGCGCCAATTAAGGCCTCATTAGAGAGCTCTACTTTAGCCACCTTCGGAAATATTCCCATCGCCTTTAACCGGCCAATCGTTTGCGGATTTAACGTATCCGTTTGTTGATATTGTAAATAAGCCATCGTTAGTTCCGGTTCAAATAAAGAGCTCAGTCCAATCGCTAACTCTTTAGCAAGCATCGCTTTTTCATCCTGATTAAATAATAGATCTTTCTCACGCAAAGCACCAATCGAAATAACCATGGCTTTCACATCCGCCTTCATCTTCTCGGCATAACCCTCTACTGAACTATTCGTCGTTTGAAGGATGAGCTCAACCTCCAGAAAGTGCTCTCCGCCCTTTTTACCGGGCGCTGGAAGATTGATAAAAATAGGGTCAATTAGCTCAACATAAAGGGCTTTTTTCTCTTCTTTTACAACAGGAAGCGTCTTACTTGCATCCTTCTGATCATGTTTTTCGGAAGAGTTCGCATCGATTGCTTTATCTGAGCCATCTTTGGCGACTTCCTGCGGAGCTTTAGAGCACCCCAAAGCAAGAATGCTCGCCAAACTAATTAAAATTACGAATTGAATATTTTTCATTAAATCGTCCGAATCTTCACTAAGATTGCTACCTACTTAAGAAGTACAATATCTATCATACCCTGTCTCATCAATAACTTGTGAATTCCCAATAAGAATTCTTTACAAACATGTACTACCTTTTTATACAAATTGATTAGGCTATTTGCTTGACCATCTTTCTCTATAGCATTTACGGATGATTGGCATTTTTCTATCGCCCCTTCTCTATGACACTCTTTAATATGCTTCAAAAAACTTGGCATAACTTTTTAGAGCGCCAGCTATTTGATCTGATCCACGGCACAAACACTTATGAAGTCGTCGATAAGGCTGATTTTTTACCAATTGTTGATTTAAAACATGGCAAAGCATACTATGCCTCGTGGACTAATGAAGTCAAAAACTCACATCAGGTTCTGACTCATCTGTTAAAAAGTCATTTTTCTGATTATGTTTTTATTGACCTTGGCTGCGGTAAAGGAAAAGCATGTCTCGTCTGGGAAATGCAGAACCGGCGACTGGCCCAAAATCAATTAATTTATGGTCTTGATTACTATGAGCCTTTTATCACGATTGCTCAAAAGAACTATGTGCAGGTTTTTAAACAATCTGGAAATTTTTATCACGCTGATGCGCAGCACTTTGATTATCAGCAGTTGAATAAACCGTTGATCATCTATTTATTTAACCCCTTTGATGCATATTTGCTAGATGCGGTATTGAGAAAAATTGATAGTACGCCATGTATTTGTATCTACAACATCCCGATGCACCAAGATGTATTTGACAAGCATGAATTTCAAAGAATTTATTCGAAAGATGGTCCTAATCAAAATCAAAAAACAATTATTTACAGTAATCATGAACTGTAAATGATTACGCAATTTATCTCTCAGGCATTCCAGAAAAAAAGATCATAGCGATGACTGCTCCAATGATGAGGAGCATCAGAATGAGACCAGATTTATCAGTGCTGTGCTTATCTTTCTCAACCGTTTCTTCTAAATGCGCCCATTTGTGTAATTGGTGTTTTATTTTTCGAAGACTTGATTGCAATACTACTTGAAATAACATCAGAAGATTCCTTAACTTAAAAGGCTTGGTTTTGTGAATTGTCCAATTAAAGCCATCGAATAAAACTATATTGCTTTAAAAAAATATGACTAATTAATCGGTCAACTATTGATCGAATATTCTAATCATTTTCAAACGCTACTTGATGACAAATAGATTACTAGGAATTATTCAGTTTACTTTCGTATTTAAATATACAGCTGAACCAGCTACTGACTTTCTCATGTATTGGCCAACCAAAATAATCAACCCAAGTAAATTCCTGCAAAAAAGAATCTAATTTCTGGTATTGCAAACTACTATCACCCCGATAAATGAACTCGACTAGGGACTGCTCAGAGTCACCATACACCCTACGAATGTGAGCTAACTGACCTTGTTCATTTTGAAACACATCGTGCGTTTTAACCATTTCTCCATCGCTTTCTGGCTTCACGAAGGCATATTTGAAGTATTCCTTGAAGCCACAATTGATTAATCTTTTTACAAGAATAGTATATTTATCCCTGTTTTACAAGAAAAAATCTCGGTTAATTGATTTCTAACATTCCTCCTGTTAATTTTTACAACGGTGATTTTTGTGCTTCAGTCAGGATCAGGGGAGAGCATCTTTTCCTTGTTTCACCAAACTAAAGTAATTCGTTATGGCTTCGTACTTTTTTTGAGCATGAA
>CAIQHU010000003.1 GCA_903871735.1 uncultured beta proteobacterium
GAGGGGAAGACGAGTGATTATTTATTTATTGGTCGGCATACTGGGCACTGTTTAACCCGTCAAGCTTTTTGGTATTTAATCAAGCGTTACGCCCTACAAGCGGGTATTCAAGTGCACTTGTCACCCCATACACTGAGGCATGCGTTTGCAACCCATCTACTGAATCATGGAGCGGACTTGAGGGTAGTTCAATTATTATTAGGGCATGCTGATATATCGACAACACAGATTTATACCCATATTGCTAAAGAGCGGTTAAAAACTATTCACCAACAACATCATCCTCGAGGTTGACCTGATGCTCCTATCTGAAATCGTCGCTGCAGCCTTTGCTTATTTATTAGGCTCTATTTCTTTTGCTGTTGTAGTGAGTAAAGTGATGCGCCTCCCCGACCCGCACACTTATGGTTCAGGGAACCCAGGAGCAACCAATGTTCTGCGAACTGGTAATAAAAAAGCGGCCATCTTAACCTTGCTTGGGGACGGAATAAAAGGCCTGCTAGCAGTTCTAGTTGCAAAGTGGTGGTTTGCTGACCTTGAGACCTCTGGGTTGGTTTTGTCTCTCGTAGTGCTGGCAGTTTTCATCGGTCATATTTTTCCAGTCTTTCATCGATTTCAGGGGGGTAAGGGCGTTGCAACCGCCTGCGGGATATTATTTGGAATTAATCTGTGGTTAGGCCTTGCTGCCTTATCGACATGGCTAATCATTGCCTTCTTTTTTCGGTACTCCTCCTTAGCTGCACTAATTACCGGGATATTTGCACCTTTTTATTATTTTCTCTTATTTGGCTTACAGCCAATTTGCATATCTTTGGTCTGTATTGCAGCGCTGTTGATTTGGCGCCACCAAAAAAATATTCGACAGCTCTTGGCAGGGACGGAGTCACGTATTGGCCAAAAAGATCAGAAGAATTGATTAAACGATTGCACCTCCTGAAACAAATCGGATTTACTGCGACAATGTTTATTTAATTCTGACTTGATGCATATGCCTAAAGCCCCCAAAATAGTGAAGACTAGTCCACAAGAAGATATTGGTATTCCAGTATCTGTCAAAATTCGGCAAAAGCTGAAAAAAGCCAAGAAAAGGTTTCATGCCAATGACAATATTGCACCATTTTTAGAGCCGGGAGATTTGGAGTTAATCCTTGAAGAAGTTCAGCTAAAAATGCAGGATGTTTTAGAGAGTTTGGTGATTGACACTGAAAGTGACCACAATACTCAGGATACCGCTAGGCGTGTAGCAAAAATGTTTGTGCGCGAGGTCTTTGCAGGCCGATATAGCGAAATACCCGCTATTACAGAATTTCCCAATATATCTCGTCTAGATGAGCTGATGGTGATTGGCCCACTGACCGTGAGAAGTGCATGCTCACATCACTTGTGCCCCATTGTTGGAAAAATCTGGATTGGAGTATTACCTAATGAGAAGAGCAATTTAATTGGATTATCTAAATATGCCCGAATTACCGAATGGATAATGGGGCGACCACAAATTCAAGAGGAGGCAGTGATACAACTGGCGGACATTTTAGAGGATAAGATCAAGCCAATTGGTTTAGCGGTGGTGATGGACGCAGATCACTTGTGTATGCAATGGCGCGGAGTAAAAGATATGGACTCGAAGATGCTTAATAGCGTGATGCGAGGTCGCTTCTTGGAGGACACCGATTTACGCCGAGAGTTTTTGTCCTTATTGGGTAGTCGTTACAAATAAGTAGTTTGTCAACCAATAGAATAAGCGGTTCGTTATGACGGTATAGTTGCAGGTTGCGTATTTCATTTGCAATATGAAATACAAAAATGATTATCATTAGAAGTGCTGTATTAAAAAAACAAAAAATGAATTTAGTAGTATTTTTTATCCCTTGAAAGGAAGTTCCATGAAAACAAGTCGTCGCCAATTTATAATTTTTTCCGCAACCGGTTTAGCAGCAGCTACTGCTGGCCAAACTTTTGCTAATGGTCCAATGCTCGCAGAAAATGATCCGCAAGGATCGAGTTTAGGATATAAAGCTGACAGTACCAAAGTAGATAAAGCGAAGTTTCCAAAGCATGCTGCAACTCAGTTGTGTAGTAACTGTACCTTGTACAAAGGTGGAGCTAATGCTGGCGGATGTCAGATTTTCCCTGGTAAGCAGGTTGCCGCTAAAGGTTGGTGTAGTGCGTGGGCTGCAAAGGCTTAAATTGCCTATTTAATCTTTTACTTATTTAACGATTAAACTCCCCTTTAGATAAACTAAAGGGGAGTTTTTTTATGATCATTAATTGTGTTGCGTATCAGAATGGCTTAAAGATTGCTGATTTAAGTTTTGCGCAGATTAGTGACTATCTCCAAAGGTCTGGAGTATTTGTTTGGGTTGCTCTGAAGGATCCGACAGAGTCTGAGCTTCGGCAAATGCAAATTCAGTTTAATTTACACGATTTAGCCATTGAGGACGTTCGGCACGGTCATCAGCGACCTAAAACAGAGGAGTATGGCGACGTTATATTTTCTGTTGCGCAGTTGATTGAAGTATCGCCTAGTAAGGAATTGATAGTTGGTGAGATTGATGTTTTTACAGGCCCGAATTTTATTTTATCAACCCGTAAGAATAGCAGTCGGGATTTTTTGGGAGTACGCGCCCGCTGTGAGAAACAACCGGAACTTTTACGTTTGGGTTCGCCTTATGTTTTGTATGCCTTAGTTGATTATGTAGTCGATCAATATTTTGAAGTAGTTAATGAACTTCATGTTGAATTAGAGGCGATTGAAGCAGATATATTTTTAAAAAGTATGGGGCGTTCAAATGTGGAGCGCTTGTATTTATTAAAACAAAAAGTTTCAGTCCTAAAGCACGCCACTATTCCTTTACTGGAGAAATTTGCCCATTTCAACGGTGGTCGTGTGCCAGTGATTATTGATAAAGCCTCTTTAGGCGAATACTTTCGTGATTTGAGTGATCATTTGGGGCGCATTATTGATTTATTAGACTCGATCGAGGATGCCATTGCTATTGCTGTTCAGGTCAATATTTCATTAATCACGATTGATGATTCTGAGATCACAAAGCGTTTAGCAGCTTGGGCCGGTATTTTTGGATTAGCAACCTCTTTAGCTGGTATTTGGGGAATGAACTTTGAAAGGATGCCTGAGCTTAGTTGGCAGTTTGGATATCCGGTAGCTTTGATGGCAATCTTTGGAGGATGTGGATTACTGTATTGGCGATTTAAAAAGATCAAATGGCTTTGATCTCTTTGATAATGAGGCTGCTTTATGCAATGTTATGAGCAAGTTAGGTCTTTAAGTAGTAATCCAATATTGGATTGTGAAAAGCTATTGAATTGGTTATTTTTTAATCTATTAATTGGCAACAATGACAGCCACGCAAAAAATATTTCGATTTTAGAAACAACTGAAGGATATCGGCTCGCTCCTTTCTACGATTTAATGTGTACTAAAGTTTACTCAGGTTTTTCTAGTGATTTTTCTTTTAGTATTGGTAATACTTTTAAGCCAGGTGAAATTACCAGCAAAGAGTTAAGACTTTTTGCACAATTCATTAACGTATCTGAAAAGTATCTACTAAAGCTAGCTCAAGATATGTCGAAGAAAATTCCTCCGGCAATACAGGCGTCTATTTTGGAACTTGAAACTCAATTTAGCCATCAGGAGAATGTGATGGCATTGCGACTTGGTAATACAGTTACGAAAATTTGCAAAAAAAGAATAGCGCGTTTTGTAGAAAAATAAGCATGGCACAGGCAGAAAATTTGAGTCCTTTAGACAACTAGGTGGATATGACCACGTACCAAAATTGTATTAAATTTGATAAAAATTCGTCATCAAATCATAGTTCACGCCAACCTAGTACTTGGCAAGATCCGCGCTCATAATTACCTTCGCCACCATAAACAATGATGGGCCGTAAAGCTTTGTCCCCAATCAAGCCGCGCCATTTTTGGATTGCTGTAGGCCAGTCGGTAGCAAATGTACTGCCAGATTTTATCTCTATAGCCTGAATCCCTGCGGGCATTTCATAAAGTATATCGACCTCATGTCCGACATTGTCGCGCCAAAAATAGAGGTCCACAGGGTATCCTGTATTAAATCGCTGCTTGATCAACTCACTTACTACAAAGGTTTCAAACAAAGCACCTCGCGCTGCATGCGTTGCAACACTGGTAGTATCGCGAATACCCAATAACCAAGCCATTAAACCAACATCTAAAAAATATAGCTTAGGCGTTTTTACCAATCGTTTACCAAAATTACCGTGATAAGGCTGCAAACGTATTACTAAAAAACTAGCCTCCAATACCGAGAGCCATTCGCGGGCAGTTACTGCTGAAATGCCACAATCTGCCCCAAGTGATGCCAAGTTCAGCAGTTGGCCAGATCGCGCTGCACACATTTTTACAAAGCGCTGAAATTGGCTTAAATCTCGAATTGCAATGAGTTGTCGGACATCCCGCTCTAAATAGGTTGCGACATAATTTGGAAACCAGTCATTCGAAGTGAGAGTACGGTCGAATAAAGCTGGATAACCGCCACAAAGCAGCATCTCATCTAGCGAGAGAGGTAATTTTCCTGCTCCTGCAAGCTCTCTCGCACTAAGAGGTAGTAATTCGATACGCCCAACTCGCCCTGCTAAAGATTGTGTCATACCAGAGATCAGATCGAACTGAGCGGATCCGGTTAGAATAAAATCACCCATACGACCACGCTCATCCACCAAGCCTTGCAACCATGAAAGTAACGCGGGACAACGCTGCACTTCATCCAAAATAGCACCGTCATTGAATCGTAATAAAAATCGTTGGGGGTCTTGCTGAGCAAATTCCCGCTCCTGGGGGTTTTCCAAAGAAACATAAGCTTTATCAGAAAATACTGCTTTAGCTAGTGTAGTTTTCCCAGATTGCCGCGGGCCAGTTAAGGCAACAATTGGAAATCCCTTGGCTAAGCGGCATAAAGTTTCACTAGCTGAACGAGGAATCATCTTACAAATCCAAACTTGAAGTTTCGATTTGTAAGATGATAGTATAAAATGAAAAAACTTACAATGTTTGCGATGACTGTTGATTTATAAGTCAATATGAGTGATCGGCTTAATTTACGGACTACTAGTATTAAAAATATGGCTAATAAAGACCAAGAAGATTAACCTCGTTGATCGGTTAGAGATTGACTTGAATGATAAAAATCGTTATTGATCCGAAGTAATTCTTAGAGGATGCTCATTGAAAATTTGGTTAAGAGTATCGCCAAAATCATCAATCAAACGGACGGTTACCCAACTATTCAAAAGACTTAGTTATCTGATTCTTTGAGGCGAGACGCCACTCGTCTTGTAATTATTGGAGCAGTATCGCCCAGGTGAAAGCTAAAGCGCTCATCTTGTAGATTGAGGTCATTAGTCGTAAATCGATCGAATCGCCTGAGGTAGTCGGCCCACGTTTCAAAAACGAAATACTCTAAAATTTTGCCTTCTTTTTCAGCATCTTCAAATAAGCTCCAGGACATAGCACCTTGTCTTAGGCGAGCATTTTTAGATTGTTTCATGAGTTTTTTAAATTCTTGCATGTGATTCGGATCAATCTGATACTCAACGGAAATCATTACAGGACCTTCATCGTGGTCAATATTTCTATCTGGTATGGCATGTTCGATTGGGCAAACTGGGGTGAGATCTTCTTCAGTACCCCCTTCAATTTTGAGGTGATTGGTACCTAGTACCGCAATAAACCCAAAGATTGAGCCGCAGATGACACTAACAGTTACGTCTGTACTATCGGCTAATTTACCCCAGACAGCAGCGCCAATGGCACTACCACCCATGAGAGACATTTGAAAAATGGACATCCCCCTGGCTCTAATCCAACTAGGTAGCGCAAATTGCGCGGCAATTGATAACGAGTTGGCAGTAATAATCCACGCTGCACCATTAACCATCATAAGTGGTGCTGCAATCCATAAATTGGGAGCAAGAACGACCCCAATTGCTGATGCGCTCAGGATGACTTGACCCATAAAAACCAACTGGTTTCGATCAAATCGTAGGCGCAACCATGGTAATTGAGCGCCAGATATGACAGCCCCAAAGCCAAGGCTAGACAGTAATAACGTAAATGTTCCAGCATCGCCAGAAAAGTGTTCTTTCGCGATGATTGGTAAGAGCGCCATGAGGGCTGAGGATTGCACAAAAAATAAAAAAATACGGATGAGCACAGCGCGCATTCGGCTGGATGATTTAACGTATTGGATACCCACCCGAATAGCGCCTAGGAAGCGCTCTCCTGGAAGTGTGGAGACATCCGCTTGGTACTTCCACTGCATAATAATGACGGTGATGGCGAGAGATAAAACCATGTTTAATGCAAAGACATATTCAGTTCCGGCACTAGCGATGAGGGCTCCAGCAACGAGTGGACCGATGATCCGCGAGGCATTCATTGCCATACCGTTGAGGGCAAGAGCAGCAGGTAACTGTTCCCGGTTAACTAAATCAGGAATAATGGCCGCGAAGACTGGCCAGCGCATCGCTAAACCAATACCATTCATAAAGGTTAGTACTAAAAGTAATTCGGCACTCAAAGATCCTACAAAAGTAAAGAAGCACAATAAGGCTGCAACACCCGCTAACCAGATTTGCGTTATCACAAAGTATTTTTTTCGGTTAACAATATCCGCTAGGGCGCCACTGGGCAAGCCCATTAAAAAGACTGGTAGGTTAGACGCGGTCTGAATGAGGGCGACCATAATCGGTGAGTTGGATAGGGATGTCATCATCCAAGAGGCTGCCACATCGCTCATCCACATACAAATGTTTGAGGTCATCCATGCTAACCAAAGCATCGCAAAAACCCTATTTTGTAGCGGTGTCCACCAAAGCTGTTGTTTAGTTAGGCTAGTAGCTGGAGATGGAGGGTTTGGCAATGGAGTCCTAGGGTTATGTGCTAACTGGGATACGGTATGGGTACACTAGGACTTATTTTACTTGGACAATCTAATATCTTGTATAAATGAGTTAGTAGAGCTTGCAATATCAAAGGAATAGGATATGAGGGATAAAGAAATTATTCATTTTTCAGCGACTCATTTAGCGTATTTGATAGCTAGCAGAGAGCTTTCTTGCTTTGAGGTGATGTGTGCCTATTTAGATCAGATTGAAGCTATTAATCCTGAAGTCAATGCCATTATTTCGATGTTGGATAGAGAGCAGTTAGAACTACTCGCTCAAGTTAAAGATCAAGAAATGGGGAGGTATGACGTTTTGCCACCTTTATATGGCTTGCCATTAGCTCCGAA
>CAIQHU010000004.1 GCA_903871735.1 uncultured beta proteobacterium
AAGAGCCCCGCCCTACACTCATCGCTCTGATGTGGGGGTTTTTATATATCGGGCTACCTATTATCAGCATCGGCCTGCTGGTAGATGTGTTGATTGCGTGGGTCATGGGTCGTTGTTTTGGTTTGTGGTGCTATTTTTAATGAAAAAATTAATTATTCTGATTATTATTTTAGGGTATTCGATGCCATCTTGGGCCAAGTGGCAGGCAATGCAAATTCCTTTACCGACCATAAACGATAAATATTTTGTTGATCCATCTAGCCTCAATGAGCGATTTATAAATTCGGCAAAGTACTCAACCGTAAGAGTACTTATCACCCATAGCAAGGCAGAAAGATTGGGTCAATTATCAGAAGTTGCCTTATGGGAGGCAAATTGTTCAGAGCGAGTTATACGACTCCGGACACTTGCGGGGTATCGAGGCGAAATGGGGAAAGGTTCAATTTTTGTAATAAATAACAATCCAAAAGAGTGGAAAGTCCCAGATTTGAATTCATTAGAAGAAGCAATTCAATTATTTATGTGCGGTCCGCCAAAATAAAAATAGGTGAAATACTGGATCGCCCCGGGGTTTTGAGGAGGATTCTACCTTTGAGAGCGAAACGCCCCGAGTTTATTAGATCAACTAAGAGTTAGTGGGCGGTTTGCGTGCTCTGGCAAGTTCGGTGGGTTGTCTATAGCAAACTGCACTACATCCTCGATTGTATTTAACGGCACATAACCTTTCGGCTTTCTCCCCCTAGTCCGGGGTGCATCAGTCATTCCCAGTACATACATTGCGTCTTCCAGCCCGGCTAGCACCCGCACACCGCGCACCTTATTTGTCATCGCGTCCTTCGTATACCGGCTACCGGTCGTGGCTGCGGCACGATGCCTAGCTTTACCAGCGTCGGTCTTCGGCCCAGTTGACCTACCACCATGAAAATCAAAAACGCCTTTGCCTTTTAAAGCTGAACGACGACATTGCAGCTTTGTACGCTGTAGCGTCAGAATTCGACGACGGATTTTGCTTTGAGATACCCAGCTATACGGTGATTTTGAAATGCTCTAGCCCACTCTCTGTCCAATGCACTCCATTACGTTCTTCAACCTTGAACCAATGCGATGCATCTGAATCAGACGGCTCCGATGCAATAGTGGTGATTGGATTTGAGCCGTTTTCGCTGGCACGCGTATGTGGGGCACCGTAGTACATGCTGGGGGATTGGTCGTCGCTTGAGTACCTAAAGGCCCATATGTCTCGACCGTTGGTCAGAGCGCAGGAAATTCGCATGGGCTCGTCCGAGAGGTGCTTGTCCATGATTTTTACTACATCACGCAAGGTTGCTTGAAATGCAGCGATGGGGTCGTAAATCAGCCCTTTGCTCAGTGCCACCAAAAACAACGCTTCGCTGTCCGTGGTTCCTTCACGATGAGGGTAATGCACGTGATCAATGAGATCTTCCACATCTTTACGGCAGTCATGCCAGTTGCCAATTTTCCCGTTATGCATGAATGTCCAGTTTTGCCACGTGAATGGATGGCAATTGCTTCTATTTACGGATGTGCCCGTGGTGGCGCGAACATGGGCAAAAAATAGCCTGGTCCGAATATGCGCAGCAAGTGAACGCAAATTACTATCATTCCAAGCTGGCAAGATATCTTTGAACATTCCAGGCGTGGTGCGTTTGGTGTACCAAGCAACGCCAAATCCATCACCATTGGTGACCCAGGCAGACTGGGTTGCAGCCAAGCTTTGGCTAACAATGGAATGCTCTTGGTGGAAGATCAAGTCTTCAAGGTAAATCTCAGGACCCGCGTAAGCAACCCATCTGCACATAATGACCTCGGCCAAAAATCTTACATATGCCGAAGTCTATGGGAGTTCCGTGTAATGTCAATTGCCAAATGCCACTGAATTGAGGACTTGCTTGGATATTGGCATCATTATGGGTATTTGATCGGGTATTAATCAGGCACACGCGCCAACTACTTAAAAATCCGGATCAATTCCGCGCCCAATGCCAGGCAAATAAGGACTTGCTTGATTTGGCATCAATCGATCCAAATGATCCATATGGATGAAGCCAAGCTCTCAGCGATTCTCAATGAGTTGAAATCGGTCAAAGCGTTATTCGTCTCTTTGGAGCGAGATCAAATCGCAATGGAGGAACGTATAGCTGTGGCGGATCGCTCCCAGCGCCGAATTGAATACTGCCTCTATGGCCTGCTTATTTGAGCATTTGAGTAACGTTACTCTTTTACGTATTGCTCAACTTTCCAAGCGAGCCGGTGTCGAGTTCATCGAGCAATTGTGCCAAAATTTGCTGTTGTTTTTTATCGGTAGCTTGTTCCTTGGCATCCATTAAAACATCACGGATATCTTCTGATTCCACCAACTCCATGTCCCAGTCCGGAAATAATCTATCGCGAACCTCATTTTCTTCACTAAGCAGAACAACACTCGAATGTCGGGGATCCGCATTAATGATCTTCATCAGACTAATGATGTTATCTCGCGGTCCTTCAAGCCATTGAAAAAAGATACCACTCCCAAAAACTAATAACCCCGTGATACCAAACCTTGGATTGTGATACTTGGCAGCAGCAATAATTTTATTGATCGATTCCGCATCCACACCAATCGCAGCTCGGCTGCAATAAACGAGGTTATGCAGCATAGGTCCCGAGTGACCGAAGTAGCCTTCATCATTTTGCATTTTATTGGTATTTTTAAATAAAGTTAGACTGCTTTTATCTTCGATTGTCATACAAATCTCTTGCGACACTTGAATTGCTAAATACCCGCCGCAAAGCCCTGAATACATCGCAACCGAAAACATAAGCTTTACCGATCAGACTGAGCATTGGTTTTGCGCCAGTAAGATTGTTTTTAAGCAACTATAGTACAACATGGGACATGACCCCCGCGGAAGTTGTATTAGCCCTTCGTGAGAAAAAATCTGGCAATGGCTGGATTGCTCACTGCCCCTTTCACGCAGCCAAAACTCCTTCATTGTTGATAACGCTGCGCCATCTACAACGTAACCGACCGGTAAACACCGTCGTGACTTTTTACCGACCCTACTGACATGGATTTAACGCTTGATTAGTCAGATATCACTAAATCGCCTTCCCACTTGACCCAGTTGTAGCGCTTTACCCGCGGAAATCTCAATTTGAGTTGAACGCTGCACCGGTCAAATCAGGTAGCCGTCAGATCAAGTCGTCATTACTAAAAATTACCATATTTTCTTGATTTTTTTCCAAAACTGATTAAATCTAACAGCGTTTGGTAAATCAGATGTCTTTAGATGTCATTGTGCTTCTTTGGCTTAGGGGCTTTAATGCTAGGGCATCTTAGTCACCCGTTGCATTAATTAACGTGCCACTTCGTCCTTGTATTCGCCAAATTAAATAATAGCAATATTATAATATTAAGAGTTCGTTCCATGAGGAGACCCTACCCATGTTTTTGAATTTGGCGGGAACAGTACGCTCTGCGTTTCATAATAAAAAACTCTGGTTGATGTCATTGGAGAATGAATCCAATGATGCTTCTGGGTCTTCTAACTATTTAGAAAATAAAAATCGCAAAGATGCTTGCCAAGCTTCTTTGATGGAAATTCTCGAATCTCAAATTATTCCTAGTCTGTTAAAGGCTAACGAGTCGGCATTGCCATTTTTTTCTACGGATGGTGCTAGAGTCGCCCTCCCTACGCAACAAGAGATTGCACATTTCGCTCAGCTTTGCATTGCCAAGGACCAGCATGCTCCTGACTTGTTTGTTCAGGCGCTAATGTTTGAGGGATTAGCTTCCGAAGCTATTTTTCTGCATTTGCTCGCTCCATCCGCGCGTTATTTAGGTGAACTCTGGGATGATGATTTATGTGACTTCACTCAGGTGACAATTGGCTTAATTAGAATGCAGCAGATCACAATGCGTTTAGGACCAGAATTTCAAGTAAAACGTAAGTCAGCGATGCAAGGCATGAGAGCATTGTTTGCGCCTGTTCCTGGCTCCCAGCACACCTTGGGTGTGTTGATGGTTTCTGAATTTTTTCGACGCGAAGGGTGGCAAGTCTGGATGGAGCTAGGCTCATCAGAGGCGATGCTTCTCATTGCCGTTAAAAAAGACTGGTTCGATGTAATCGGCCTGTCAATAGGGACTGATTCCCAAGCAGAATCTTTGGCGGACATCGTGCGGCATATCCGCGCATCGTCAGCCAACGCGAATGCCAAAATTTTGATTGGCGGACCCTGTCTAGCATCCACACCAAACTTGTACAAAGAGGTTGGTGCAGACGGTTCTGCCGGAGATGCGGAAAGGGCTGTTGAATTAGCCCAGACTTTATTTTCTAGCTAAGGCTTAGCTGCAACTTCCACTTTGATCGGGCTTTCATTATTTTTTATCGATAGTAATAAGCAGAGTCGGCTGCGAGAGATGATTTTAAAGCTGGCTAATAAAAATTACTGATCTAAGAGGGTGAACAAATCCTCAGACAGGCCAGCTCTGACGTAGCCATCTACAGGCTGCTCGAGGAAGTTCTCAAAGCCAACTGCACATCCAGTGCAGAGGACATCACCCAGGCGGTAATTAGTGATTTTAATACGCGGCAGGGTGCGAATGCCAGAAGAGATAATGTGACTGCTTTTTTTTCAACTTTAGATTTTATACAATCGTTTCCTAAAACTATCAAATAAGGAAAAATCTATGGAACTTTCACAGGCAATTTTATTGCGCAACAGCTTGCGCGAAAACCGCGTCATCATGGCCTACAACGGCACGGTCTCAGATGACCTGATGGTTACCCTTGCAGACTTACTAAAGGAGCGATTGATCGCTAATGAAGACGTAAAGCGGTCTAAACTAATTTTTTCAGTCTTCATGGAGGGAGTGCAAAATCTTATCTGGCATGGAAAGCAGCATGAGGAAAACATGGGGATGATTTTAATCTCCGAAAATAATCATGAAATCACCATCATGTGTGGTAACCGAATACATAGGGATAAGGCCACGGGATTAAAACAAAGACTCGCTCAAATCGAGGGCGCTGACAAAGACACCATCCGACAAATGTACCGAGACGGCATGTCTCAGGCCGCTGAACATGATGGGCCTGGCTCTGGCTTGGGTTTGCTTGAAATTGCTCGCAGATCTACGCAACCCATTTCACATATGTTTGTTGATGTGGATGACGATAGTGTCGACTTTATATTGTCAGCTACGATCTAAGCATAAAAAAGAGGAGAAAATACGATGAATATCCCAGCAACAGAAAGAACCCCCGCTATTACCCTTAGCAATAATCCCTTTAAGCTGATGATTTCAGGTGAATCTTTCCCCGAAGATGTATCAGCTTTTTACGGTGAAGTCATTTCCGCTATTGGCGAATTACCCAACACCCATAAGGAAAAGCTTGAGGTTGAGTTAGCATTAATTTACATAAATAGTTCAAGTATTAAGGCCTTGTACCGTATATTCGAAGGCCTTGATGCTTACCGTCAAGCTGGTAATGAGGTGCAAGTGCTTTGGAAAGCGGAAGATGACGACGATATCATGCAAGAACTCGGCGAAGATTTCAAAGACCGATTCCAAACTTTAAATTTTACTGTTGAGCAGCATGGCTAATGTTATTTTTGATCTGTATGACCGTGAAAAGCTATTGCTAGCTGAAGGCGAGGCAATCCTTGCGCGAGGAAATCAAGAGGAAGTCTTGGCATTTTCCGAACGTTTGTTTGATCGCTTCTCCAAATTAGTTAGTGAAAATGAAGACTTAACGCGTCATTCGGATCGTCAAGAGCAGCGTCTCGTCAAGCTCAACCGCAGCCTCAAAACCCAAACCGTAGAACTCGAGCAACAACGCTGCCGTCTCGAAGGCCTGTCTCTACAGCTTGCCAAATACCTGCCGCCACAAATCCATGAGGCCTTATTTACTGGTAAGTACGACACGCAAATCACTACGCAGCGCAAAAAACTTACCGTGTTTTTTAGCGATATTAAGGATTTCACCCGCACTGCCGAGTCCTTGCAACCTGAATCGCTGACCGAGTATTTGAACGACTATTTTTCTGAGATGACCGCGATTGCGTTATCGCATGGCGCCACTATTGACAAATATATCGGCGATGCGGTGATGCTTTTTTTTGGCGACCCAGACTCCAAGGGCGTTCGCGAAGATGCTCGCGCCTGCGTAGAAATGGCGCTGGACATGCAGGAGCGTATGCAAGTGTTACAGCGCCGATGGCGAGCACAGGGGTTTGAAAACCCATTTGTGATTCGAATTGGCATCAATACCGGCTATTGCAACGTGGGCAACTTCGGCTCTGAACAGCGTCTCAGCTACACCATCATTGGTGGCGAAGTAAATGTGGCACAGCGGCTGGAATCTAACTGTGATCCGGGCGGCATTTTAATCAGTCATGAAACCCATTCGCAAGTCGATGATCTGGTTGATGTCGAGGAACGCCAATCGATTAGCTTGAAAGGCATTGACCGAAACATTAAAACCTACGCAATCAAAGGTCGCAAAGCCGCGATCGACAAACCACTTCGCTTGAGCCACCCACAAGGCGTGCACATCGATTTGTCGCCTTTGAGTTTGCGTGCCGACGACCGGCAACTAATCGCCAGCCAACTCAAAGCTTTAGCACAACGACTGGAAGACCAATGAGATGACCACGCTATCTGCCAGTTTTGAAGTGGATATTCAGCACTTGCATGACTTGGGTATCGTTGACCCGACGTCTGCCAGAAGCCTTGAGATATTTACGTCAGGAAAACTTAACAGCAATGAGCGTTTATATTTTAGTCTGTGGAGCTCTAAACTGTTGAGCACAGTTGGCTTTGAAGCAAAAAAGAAATTGTTCACGCAGGGTGGGGAAGTATCCGTGGCATATTTCATTATATCGGGCCACTTACTGGCGATACAGGGGGAGCGTATCGAACGGCTTGGCCCAGGTAGTGTGATTTGTCTGGCGGAGGGTTTAGTCGGCTTGCCCAGCGCCAAAACCGTGATCACTGTTAATCAAGTTCAGGCGCGCATTATTCCTCTACATAAGGTAGACAGCTTTATTCCGCACTTGCCGCAAGCCTTACGCGACACCATTCGTACCAATGTCATGCGCACGCTCGGCGTGAATCAGCTGCCCAAAGGCACGCTATGAGCGATTTTCTTAAAGTCAGTTACGGGGCAGGCGAGCTTATTTTCAGCGCTGGTGATGTTGCTGATCAATTGTTTTTCATACAGCAAGGGCAGGTTGAGTTGCTTAATGCTGAAGGAAAAGCGTTCACCACGTTGAAAGCTGGTGAATCATTTGGTGAACAAGCATTTTTGAGTGGAGGTATTCGCGGCGCGTCGGCACAAGCATTGGGTGAGGTGACTTGTCTCAAAATCTCTAGCGAACAAGCCAACCAGATGATGTCTGGCACCTCGCCTTTATTGATACCGGTTTTTGAAGCCTTGTTGTTGCAATTAAACATGAACAACACCTTGCGATCGGGCAAGCCCTGAAGCATGACGTAGCATTTCGCCATGACTAAACTCACCATGTCTTCAAACGATTGGCATTCAAGTCTGTGCCGGACATTGACCAACTTGGGAATTTGCTGCCGGTCACGTAATTCGCAACCGCTACCCCTAATGCTAAAAACATGCATTGCCCGACGCTGGCCTGCTTCGCGCTCCGCTAAACACAACACCACTGCAGGTTATTAAAAATGGGAGGATTACAAGGCCCTTTAAGGCATTCAAAAATAATCATAAGTTGATCTGTTTTGTAAAAAAATCGAATAAATATTAAATTTTCGTGCTGGAAAAAAATAGAGCTTGAAAATTTTTCATCTGGTGTTTCATAAATATTTAAACTGAGTTTTAAAATAAAGATGATCCAGAAATGAATAATTTATCCTCAGATACTTTGATTTCAGGGAAAGTAATAGCCAGCACAATGCAGACTATTTCTTTACTTGGTGAGATAGGTAAAAAAATATTAAACTCAGCAGGCATTTTTGAAATAGACCATGAGCAGTGGTATTCGCACAAATTAAGAATACAGTTATTTGACGAGATTTATTATCGCTTTGGCTCTGAAGCATTATTTTTGATTGGATTAAAAAATTTTTTGTATTTCGCGGATTTAAATAAATCAGCTCAGAAGATTGGGGAAAAATACCAATATTCTATAACCATTGATAATTCCCAAGCGTCAGCTCAAGAAGCGCTCGAAAATTTCTTGGAGTCTTTCATAGGTATGAGTTCAGAGACCATAAGAGCGGCAACGCGCGGCCAACACGATTTTTATGGGATAAAGGTTAGGAAAATAAGTCCGACCAACTTTGATATCAAAGTCTCGGCTGCAATCGGTGAAAAGCATGAGGCTTTTTTCAGATCGGTTTTGACAGCTGGATTTTCCTTATTTTTGCTTAATGAGTGGAAATTTAATTTAACCTTAAAATCGACTATCTATCAGCCGCTTTTTCATATGACGACGTATGAGTATGAGGTGCATTTTCAGCGACATAAAAGTAATAAAAATTCTGCGGAATTATTGAGTGATTTACAGATTAATGCAGGAGATGCTTTATTGAAGCAAGTGGTAATGGATTCAGATCGTTCGTTGATGAAATTAAATGCAGCGCATAAGGTGGTAGTGGGTTCGGTCAATTACGCTAGTCGCTTGCAGAGGGGTCAATTGCCACGTCAAATACGGATCGACAATCGATTTTCTTCCTTCAACTCTATATGGGAACCCCGCGACACCATTGGAGGAGATTTATATTGGTTGTCCAGTTCTCAGCAATCAGGGCCTTTTGTGCTGGCGGTTGCGGATTGCACAGGTCATGGGGTGCCAGGAGCGATGTTGTCTTTGCTGGTGAGTAATTCACTCGAGCGCATTTATGCCAACGGCACTCAACAAGACCCTGCCACTGCGCTGCTGTCTTTAGACCATTATGTGCGAACAGGCTTAAACCAAGATACAGCCGAAAGTGAGAGCGATGACGGTTGCGATGCTGCAGTACTTCGCATTGACCTAAATAAGAGCACCATCGAGTTCGCTGGCGCGAAGCTAGGGTTATTTCAGGTAACAGCGCAGGGCGTTCTCACACGTCATATCGGATCCAGATGCAGTCTGGGCTATCAGGATCCGATTGTAGACAAAGACAAGCCGGTGGTGCAAATCATCCATTACCAAGCGGGCGATACGTTTGCTATCGTAACCGATGGCGTGACGGACCAGATTGGCGGCGCCAATGGCAAGACCTCGTATGGCTACAGGCGACTCGAGGCTATTCTCAAAGCCCACTGCCTTGCCAGTACAGAAGATATTATTCAGGCGATAACCAGAGACTTTGCTGCTTGGCAGGGTGCCAATACCAGACGAGACGATGTGACCGCAGTGGTGTTTAGGTTTTGAAACCATTAACCGTTAAATTAAGGCGTGTAATTCTGCGGTAAATTATTTTTAAGAATGACTGGTGTCAACCATCCCGTTACTGAGCGCTTGCATTTGCTGGATGGCCATTGGGCGGAGCCATGTAGAGCATATCAACTTAATCTTTTTTTGCAATAATCGGTTTGGGCTGCTGGCGGAGGTAATGGCTAGCTTTGTCAGGTATTTTATTGCGAGACCATGGGCGTTCTAATTAGCCCGGTTTCAAGTACGAAGTGCAACGCGACTTAAAGATTCATGAACCCCCTGATGCGGGGTTTTAAATCCTAATCTTTTTCTCGGGCGGTGGTTCAATCGATCTTCAATCATTTTAAGGTCTTCATCCGTCACCGTAGACAAATGGCGCTTTTTAGGAATGTATGGCCTTCGCAAACCATTGTAGTTTTCATTTACGACCGAAAAATTCTAAACTGGCTCCTAAAGGCTTTACTCTTGAATTAAGTTGATCGTGACTGGATCGACAATCTCGGAGCTAGTCATTACTATAATAATACTTTTGAGGCCATGTATTTCTGCTATTACCCGATAACTTCATTCCATCCGGCGGCATTATGAAACTTTTAAAATTTGCTTTATTTGCAATTTTTATTGCCTTTATTGGACAAGCGCAAGCGGTTGGCTGGAATGAACTGAAAGCTTATAAGGTGACCGATGCGACACCTATTATTTCCAGTCTCAAAGAAAACACGCTGGTTCTTCAGGATCCTACTGGCTCTATAAGCGTCGAAGAAGCGTTAAAGCGCAAGGATGAATTCAAATCGCCAGTAGAAGTGGGACCAGTGGATGCGCGCCGCTATTACTGGATCATGCAAAAGATCACCAGTGGATTGGATGTCGATCGAAGCTACAGACTAGATGGAAGATGGTTAAGCATGCATTCCTACGTCATAGATTCCGATGGCTCTGTTTTGTCTTTGAAGTCTTCGGGCTATTTTGTTGGTAATTATTCCCTTCTAAGCGATATCGACCCCGTTTCTCCCTCCTCTGCCAAGATACCTAGCAGGGAGGCGTTGTTTACGCTTCACCGAGGGGAGACCTTAATCCTTTTGTCACATGCAAACTCTCTATCAAGTTCCCCTCCAAGATCATTTGTATTGCAGCTTGTGGATAACGAACGGTTTTTGGAAACACGTCGCTTTGGACTTTATATAGAAGGCGCTTTACTGGGAATCCTTCTGGCACTCGCGATATTTGGTTGGTATTCATACTTCGTAAACAAAGATAGAGCTGGACTCTTCTATGGTATTTGGATTTCGTGTGCCTTTTTACAAATATTGACTTTGCCGAGTCATGATGGAAATCACTTAGCCGAATTTATGGTTAATTTTGAGGGGAAGTATTTTAGTGTGGTCCCACCAGCAGTTTTCTATCTCTATTTCGCGTCATACGGTCAGCTTATTTTTTACTTTCTATTTGCAAGCGCTTTTTTACAAATTAGGAAATTTTTTCCAAAAACACAAAAACTTATTTATTTGTTCATTGGATTTTGTCTTTTTCAGTTTTCATTCGGAATAACAGTTATTCATAATATTTCTCCGCAAATATATTTTGCTGGTAACGCTATTTTCCCAATCATTCTGTTTGTATTTCTTTATAAAGCAGGCATTGAAAGATACCGACAAGGTATGAATGTTGCGATGTTTTGGTTAGTGGCTTCGGTACCTTATTTTGTGTTTAGGCTTATTTGGATGTCAGGTCTGATGGGCTACCCCTCATTATTTAGTTATCTACCAGAATCTGGCTTCAGCTACCTCTTGCAAAACACCGGTGTTTCTCAAGGAATAGGTCTTTGTAGCGAGGCCTTGATCATGGCACTAGCAGTGGTGAGTAGAAACGTATGGATTCAGAAGGAATTAGCCAAATCCATTGAGGCCCAAAAAACATTGATTCAGGACCAAAACAAGGTTCTTGAACAAACGGTGGCTAAGCGCACAAAGGAACTTGCTGAGCAGCACCAAGAACTCGATGATGCCCATCAATTGGTGCTGGGTTCAGTCAATTACGCCAGTCGCTTGCAACGCGGCCAATTACCTCGCCCAATACGCATCGACGGCCGCTTTACTTCCTTTGCCGCCATTTGGGAACCACGCGACACCATTGGCGGCGACCTCTATTGGCTATCCAGCTCGCGGCATACCGGGCCTTTTGTACTTTGTGTAGCGGATTGCACCGGTCACGGTGTACCGGGTGCCATGCTGTCACTGTTAGTTAGTAATTCGCTTGAGCGCATTTATGCCAATAACACCGATGAAGACCCTGCCACTGCGCTGATCTCTTTAGATCACTATGTGCGAACAGGCCTGAATCAGGACAGAGCGGACAGCGAAAGCGACGATGGCTGTGACTCGGCCGTGCTGCGTATTGATCGAGACAAGCAAACGATTGAGTTTGCGGGAGCCAAGTTGGGACTGTTTCAGGTCAATACACAAGGAGAGGTCACCAGGCACCAAGCGGCAAGGTGTAGCTTGGGTTATCAGGATGCGATTG
>CAIQHU010000005.1 GCA_903871735.1 uncultured beta proteobacterium
AGCTGTACCATGGCGTATGGCCCATAAATTCGTTACCCGAAAATCATCAGGTCCACTCATCATGGTTTCACATTCGAAATCGATGGCGCGCAGGCGTTTAGCGATTAACTCTTGCAGGCCACCATCAACTGGCGTGACTGAAGGGTGAGAAATCATTACTTGGGTAAGTAATTGGGTCGGCGTGAAATGATCAGAGGAAAGCATACTTATGGACTTAAAAATGAGAGGTATTTCGTGGCATGAAAACCGACCAGTATTTGGTCGTTTTTAACCAAAGTTGGCCGTTTGAGTAATGTTGGCTTGGCGATTAACATTTGAATTGCCAGATTGCTTTGCTCAAGTTGTAATTTTTCTTCATCAGAAAGTTTTTTCCATGTAGTGCCCTGACGATTAACGAGTTGATCAAGCGGAACTTGCTCTAGCCATCTTTCGAGAAGTTGGCTGGTTGGCGCTTGTTTTTTATAGTCGATAAAAACGAATTCATATTGGTTCTGATTTAACCATATTTTTGCCTTTTGGACACTGGAGCAATTAGAAATTCCGAACAACTGAATCGACATTTAATCTCTAAGTAGTTCGTTAATCGCTGTTTTTGCCCGGGTTTGCGCATCGACCTTTTTAACTATAATAGCCGCATACAAACTGTATTTACCATTTGCGGAGGGCAGAGATCCAGGCACAACTACAGAGCCAGCGGGCACTCGACCGTAATGTACCTCACCAGTTTCACGATCATAGATTTTTGTGCTTTGGCCGATGTAAACACCCATTGATAGAACGCTATTTTCTTCGATCACTACGCCTTCGACCACTTCCGATCTGGCGCCGATGAAACAGTTATCTTCAATAATTACAGGCCCAGCTTGGACTGGTTCGAGTACTCCACCGATACCAACACCACCAGACAAGTGAACATTTTTACCGATTTGGGCGCAAGATCCCACTGTTGCCCAAGTATCAACCATGGATCCTTCATCGACATAGGCGCCGATATTGACATAGGATGGCATCAGAACAACATTTTTGCCAATAAACGATCCACGCCTGGCGATTGCTGGCGGGACAACTCGAAAACCGCCTTTCTGAAAATCGGCCGGGGAGTAGTTTGCAAACTTACTAGGGACCTTATCAAAGAATTGGGTAAAACCACCAGCGGTCATGACTTCGTTATCTTGTAATTTAAAAGATAATAAAACAGCTTTTTTAATCCACTGGTGCACTTCCCACTGGCCGACAGCTTTTCGGGTAGCTACGCGCAGACTGCCATCATCTAGGCCCTGAATCACTTCGGCGACAGCTGCATGCAATTCGGCAGGGGCATTTTGACTTGAATAGTTGGCTCGGTTTTCCCAGGCTTGATCGATCAGGCTTGGTAAAGATTCTTTTGCATGTGTGTTCATAATGGTAATAAATGTTTAATTTTAAAGAGATAGACGGGTTTATTTTATATCGTGAATGAAAATTATGGCGAAATACTGTGGTTTGATCCCCAGACTTGATATCATCATTGTTTAATCGAAATAACTTATACTGCCGTGCGACTTAAATCTATCAAATTAGCTGGTTTTAAATCCTTCGTTGACCCGACCCATTTTGACCTTCCCGGTCAGTTAATTGGCGTTGTTGGCCCAAACGGCTGTGGTAAATCCAACATTATTGATGCTGTGCGGTGGGTTTTAGGTGAGTCTCGGGCTAGTGAACTCCGCGGTGAGTCGATGCAAGATGTGATTTTTAATGGCTCAGGATTGCGAAAGCCCTCTGGAAGGGCCAGTGTTGAGCTTGTTTTTGATAATACGGATGGGCGAGCTTTAGGGCAGTGGTCCGCCTTTGGTGAAATATCTGTAAAACGTGTACTTACACGAGATGGCGCCTCTAACTATCTGATTAATCAACAAATTGTTCGACGAAAAGATATCCAAGACATGTTTTTAGGAACCGGTCTTGGGCCTCGGGCTTATGCAATTATTGGTCAGGGTATGATCTCCAGAATTATTGAGGCCAAGCCAGAAGAGTTAAGAATTTTCTTAGAGGAGGCCGCTGGTGTTTCCAAATACAAGGAACGTCGGAAAGAAACTGAATCGCGTTTAGAAAGTACGCAAGAGAATTTGACGCGTGTACGAGATATTCTTCGAGAATTAGATGCCCAGTTAATTAAATTAGAATCACAAGCGCAAGTTGCAGGACTATTCCAAGAATATCAGTCCAGTATGCAAAGTAAGCAGCATTTGCTCTGGTTTATGCGGATGACGCAGGCTGAAACTGAGCGGCAACGCCAGAATGAAAGAATCCGTACGGAGCAGGTTTTATTAGAAGAGCGAATTGCGCTTTTGAGGTCTTCTGAATTATCTCTGGAAAATACAAGAGCGGATCAATACGTTTTACAAGATGAAGTATCACAAGCGCAAGCGGCTTTATATGAAGTGACTGCCGCGGTTGCTCAGACCGAGTCTGAAATCCGTTTTGCCAACGAATCGAAGTTACGCTTACAAGCTCAAATTACTGATCTGATTGCGCAAAAAAATCGCTGGCAAGGCCAATTAGATCAGGCGACAGAACAGTTTGCTACAGTTTGTGCGCAGCTTGAACAATCAAATGCTGATGATAGTCAGTGTCAAGCTGATTTAAGTACCCATGAAAGTATTCTTCCGGAGTTAGAAGTTCTTTGGAAAAATTCGCAACAGACAGTTGAAACTACCCGATCTGCGTGTTCAGAAATTGAAAAAGAACTCGCCCGAATTCAGTCATTAGCGCAAAGCCTCAGTTCACAGGCCGAGCAAACTGAGCAACGCTTAGTCCGTTTGAGGATTGATTTTGAGCAATTAATTCGGCCTGATGCACAGGCACTTTTAACCGCTCAAGATCGCTTACAAAGTGCTCTAAAAAAGCGCGACGATGCCCAGTCCAAAAGACTTTTATCCGAACAGCAAATTTTACAAGCTGATCAGGCGAGGGCTAAGGATCAAGAACAGTTCCAAATTACGAATCAGGCTGTACAGCAAACCCAAGCAAAGCTCTCTGCTCTTAAAAATATTCAAGAACAGGTTCTTGCGCAGGGTAAATTAATGCCTTGGTTACAAAAAAATGATCTAGCTACGTTGCCGCGTCTTTGGCAGAAAATTCAAGTTGAATCAGGCTGGGAAAGAGCAGTTGAATCTGTTTTACGAGAACGCATTGGTGCTATTGAAGCGCAAAGTCTAGCAGCGATTATTCAATATGAAGAGCAAACACCGCCTAGTCGCGTAGCTTGGTTTTTAGCAAATGCGCAACCAGCTGCGACAAAAGTTGTAGGAGGTGCCTCGTTAACCCCGCTATTGAGCAGAATTCAGGTCCGCGATTTGGCATTGTCTGTGGCTTTAAGTGATTGGCTAGCTCTCGTTTATGTGATTGAATCTGTGCAAGAGGGTGTTGCTCGTCGAGAGGAATTACCTTTAAGCGGAGTTTTTGTAACCACGAAAGGTCATTTAATCTCTCGAGTTGGCGTGCAATTGTATGCTGAAGATAACGAGCAAGCTGGCCTGATTATTCGTGCTAAGGAGTTAGAAAGTTTAGAAAAACAACTCAAGTCGGAGCAGTTTTTGTTAGATGAGGCGCAAAGCCACCTGAGTCAAGCGCAGGGAAATTATCAGCAGGCCCATCAGCAATCTGTATCTGATCGCCAAGCTGCTGAGCAATCTGTCAAGGATGCCCACCGGTTTGAGGTCGAAGCGATGCAATTATTGCAGGCTGAAGAGCAGTATTCTGTTCGTGCGGCGCAAGTCCAACAAGAACTTGCAGAGACGGCTGTTTTACGCGATCAAATTCAAACGCGTATTGCTGATAATGTGGTTAATACCGAGTCACAAACAGCCCAGTTATCTCTTGCACAAGCAAATTTTGATGAGGCTGTGCTAGCCCATGAAGTGCATTCGCATTCACGTAGTGTGGCGATTCAAAAGCGGCAAGAATTACAATCAATTGCACAAGAAGCATCGTTTGAAGTGCGTACTTTGAGACAACGTCAAACTGATTTAGAGCGCGATATGCACTCTGCCACTGCGCAATTAGGGGCCCTCAATCAAACTCAGCAGACCGCGCAAGCAGAATTCGAGCAATTAACTGATTTACGGGCACAAGAACTTCTGCAAGAACTCTTAGAGAATCGATCAGGTAAAGAAAATGCTTTAGCTGATGTGAGAACACGTTTTGATGCATTGATGTTTGAGTTAAAAGAACACGATGAGAAGCGTCTTGGTTATGAAAAGGAAATTGAGCCGATACGGGAAAAAATTATTGCTGCGCAATTAAAAGAACAAGCCGCACGTTTGTCTGTTGAACAATTTGAGACCTTGCTAAAAGATAACCATGCGGACTTTAATGATTTACAAATTGCTGTTACTGATGATCTGCAATTGTCGAACTTACAGCATCAAGTCAACGATTTACAGGCAAAGATTACAGCATTAGGCCCAGTGAATATGGCTGCTCTTGATGAATTAAAGACCTCTAGCGAGCGTAAGAGCTTCTTAGATGCCCAGTCGGCAGACCTCAATGAGGCTATTCAAACTCTGACTGATGCCATTATGAAAATTGATGGCGAAACTCGGGATTTATTACAGGCGACTTTTGATCAGGTCAACCAGCATTTTTCTGAAAATTTCCCAGCATTGTTTGGGGGAGGCACAGCTCGACTAGTCATGACTGGTGAGGAAATTTTAGACTCTGGTGTGCAGGTGATGGCTCAGCCTCCAGGGAAAAAGAATACAACGATTCATCTTTTATCAGGTGGTGAGAAAGCCTTAACTGCAATTGCTTTAGTATTTTCTCTCTTTCATCTCAATCCAGCTCCATTTTGCTTACTCGACGAAGTGGATGCTCCATTAGATGATGCCAACACCGCAAGGTATGCGGATATTGTTGCCAAAATGTCGCAAAAAACCCAGTTTTTGTTTATTTCCCACAATAAAATAACGATGGAAATTGCGAACCAATTGATTGGTGTTACGATGCAAGAGCAGGGAGTTTCTAGAGTAGTGGCAGTCGATATTCAGGCTGCTACCGCATTGACCCAGAGTAAATAAACCTATGCCCGAAAGCATTCCACCGTTTTTAGTACAGTTTGACTTGCAAATTGCGCTGCTTTTAATTGGCGCAGTTCTTATCTTGGCCTTGATGCTGTACAACTTATCAAAATCAAAAAAACAAAAGAAACAGACAACTGAGCTTTATGGAGCTGACCATTCCTTAAATAAGTCAACTGGCGGGGATCCTTTTTTAGGGCAAGACGCTAGTCGCATTGAACCTGGCCTAAAAGATGGGCAAGGTCAACTGGCTGACGACTTGGTGACTAGTAATGGACAAACCCCTGATTTGGCTACAGAAAAAAAATATATCTCCAAAATAGATCCGGCCATTGATTGTATTGTTATGTTTCGTTTTACGATGCCTGTTCGAGGTGAGGATGTGTTGATGCAACTTCAAAAATGGCCTAGTAATGAACCTTTTCGCATTGCCGTTGAAGGATATTCGGAGGCGGTAAACGATGAGGCTAAGTCGACTTGGGAAACTTTAGATAAAGACCATGCTTATCGCGAGTTACAAGTGAGCATTCAACTAGCTAATCGTCGGGGCCCTATACAAGCTGACACACTGACGGAATTTTTTGGCTTAGGCCAGCAATTAGCACAAGTTTTTGATGCGGAAATCGAGGTGCCGCCTTTACAAGATGTCCTTGAGTTAGCCCAAGATCTTGATCAGTTTGCGGTGCAATGTGATATTCAACTTGGTTTTAGTTTGATGGCTAATATGAATAGTTGGGGTACCAAAGAGATCGAGGCTGCTCTCATCAAAGAAGGTTTGAAGTTATCTCGAGAAGGCAGTCATTTTAATTTTTATGCGGATGAAACTTTATTATTTAAAGCACAAGTGCCATCTCTTAATTATTTACGAGACGACCTACAAAAAGCACGTATTAAGCAGGTTTTATTTACTCTTGATGTGCCATTAGTGAATGAGTCGTTTCAACCTTTTTTAAAGATGTTAGAGATTGCTCAAACATTAGCCCAAGAAATGGATGGGCGGTTATTAGACGATAATGGTCAGTCCCTAGAGCCTTCTGCAATTGAAAGTATTTTGACGCACTTAAAGCCCATTTACGAGTTAATGCATTCTCGTCAAATTCTGCCGGGCTCCCCAACGGCCTCTAGACTATTTAATTAGGTTTTTGATGTCTGAAAATTTGGTAACTCGTTATCAATTTCTGCAAGATGCATTGAAGATGCATGATCAGGCTTATTATGATCAAGCTAGCCCATTGATCTGCGACAGCGAGTACGATCAGTTATATCGCGAACTACTAGCCATTGAATTAGCCCATCCGGACTGGGTACAGCCAGACTCTATATCACAGCGTGTAAGTGGCCAAGCCAATCAAGTTTTTTCGCCTGTTGAGCACGGGGTAGCCATGTTATCTCTGAACAATGCTCTTCATGAAGATGAGGTCTTGGCCTTTGATAAGCGGTGTAAAGAGACCTTAGACATTGACTTAGTTGAGTATGCTTGTGAATTAAAGTTTGATGGCTTAGCTATTTCGATTCTATATGAAATGGGTCAACTGACTCGGGCGGCTACCCGAGGAGATGGGGCGGTGGGTGAAAACGTTACAGATAACATTCGCACGATTCATGCCATACCAAAACAATTACAGGGTTCCAAGATACCAGATCGGGTGGAGGTTCGTGGTGAAGTCTTCATGCGTCGCTTCGATTTTGAAGAACTCAATAAAAAGCAATTACTTGTTCAGGGGAAGCTATTTGCCAACCCTAGAAATGCGGCCGCTGGAAGCTTGCGACAGTTAGATCCGACTATTACAGCACAACGTCAACTTTCATTTTATGCCTATGGTATTGGCGAGTTTATCCCAGCGAGTTGGCGACCGATGAGCCATGATCAGTTATTAGATCAACTGGGCCAATTTGGTTTACCTATTTCTGCTGACCGTTGTATTGCAGTTGGTCCGACAAAGGTGCTGGAGTATTTTCATGGTGTTTCCCAAAGACGAAAAGACTTGCCATTTGATATCGATGGCGTGGTATATAAAGTCAATGCCTACGAATTACAAGAGCGCCTAGGTTATGTTTCTAGGGCTCCAAGATTTGCAATTGCACATAAATTTCCTCCTGAGCAAGCCACAACAATCGTCTTGTCGATTGAGGTACAGGTGGGGCGAACTGGAGCGATTACGCCGGTAGCCCGTTTAGTACCAGTAGTTGTAGGTGGTGTGACAGTGACGAACGCGACCTTACATAACGAAGATGAGATTGTTCGTAAGGATATTCGGGTTGGCGATACGGTCATAGTGCGTCGAGCAGGAGACGTAATTCCTGAAATCTTAAGTCATGTCATTGAACTCAGACCAATGAATACGTCGGTGTTTGAGATGCCAACCATTTGTCCGATATGTCATTCTCCAATTGATAGGCAGGTTGGTGAAGCTATTGCCAGGTGTACTGGTGGTTTATTTTGCGACGCCCAAAGAAAACAGGCGATTATGCATTTTGCGCATCGACGGGCTATGAATATCGATGGTTTGGGTGAGAAAATTATTGAAAAATTAGTAGATGCCAAGCTTGTTTCTACGCCGGTGGATTTATATCGACTTTCGAATAGTTTTTCTGCTTTGGTCGGGTTACTGTATCTTAACCCGAGTACTGCGCAAAAAAAGGATCGTATTCAAGATAAAAAATTAATCCAAAATTTATTAGATGCCATAGAGGGTTCCAAGAAGCCCCAATTGGGCCGGTTTATTTTTGCATTAGGGATACGTCATGTGGGTGAGACCACGGCGAAGGATTTGGCGAGGCATTTTCGATCGATTCATGGTGTGATGGACGCTTCAGAGAATGATTTACTGCAGGTTCGCGATATTGGACCGGTTGTGGCTAATTCGATCGTGAATTATTTTGCGCAAGCTCATCAGCGTGAATTGATATTACAATTATTGGCCGCTGGGGTAGAGCCGCAAGTAGAAGAAATGAGTATATCGACCGAGGCGTTTTTTTTAGGGAAGATAGTCGTTTTAACAGGCACTTTACCTAACCTGTCAAGAGACGATGCAAAAGCCAGATTAGAGGCTTTAGGCGCTAAGGTTGCGGGGTCGGTATCTGCTAAAACACATTATGTGATTGCTGGTGAAGAACCTGGTAGTAAACTCGAAAAGGCTATTGAATTAGGTGTGCCGATACTTGATGAAGCTGCGCTATTAAAACTCTTAGGCAGTTAAATCATGATGGATTTAATTCGGATACGAACTACCGTTGTGTAGTTGGAAGAAAGAACATTGAACTATTTTTAACTGAGCTGATTCTATATCGCTAGGGCTTCAATTAATTCAGTTTCAATTTGGATTTGCAGTTTTGGATTTAATTTTAATCGCTCTCCATCAAGCAAGAGAGTGTCTTCTACCCTTTCCCCAAGAGTATTAATTCGCGCATTTTTTAAAGAGATTTGATGTTTAGCCAAAATCCTAGAAACAGCGTAAAGAAGACCAGCTCGGTCATTTGTGCTTAATGATAAAACAAACAGTTCACTGCGCTCATCGGGGATAAGACTAACTCGAGGTTGCATTGGAAAGGTTCTCGATTGTCTAGATGTGCGCCCCTTTTGGACATCGGGGAGGGGGGCTAATTGTTTTAGAGTTTTCAAGAGGTCATATTCAACCATTTGGATTAAGTCGCGATAAGAACCGATTTCCCGTCCTTGCACATGTAAGACCTCAAAAGTATCAAGCGCGTAACCCTTCAAGGTTGTATGAACATTAGCATCCAAAATCGTAAAGCCACTTTGATCGAGATAAGCTAGAATCCGAGCGAATAAATCAGTTTGATCTGGTAGGTAGACCACAATTTGAAGACCATCCCCAATTGGGGATAGGCGCGCTTTCACAATCGGCTCTGTGGTCTTGACATGATTAAATAGATGGCGCGTAAGCCAAGCAATATTATTCGCATCATGCTTTAGGAAAAAGCCTACGTCTAAACTTTTCCAAAGTTCTAGGTGTGCATCTTGGTGAATGCCATGCAGCCGGAGTTGCTCGAGGGCACTTTTCTGACGCAGATCTAATTGCGAGTTCGCATCAAAGGATGCCCCTCCCAAGTATTGGAGCGTAGCACGATATAAATCCTCTAACAATTTACCTTTCCAGGCATTCCAGACTTTTGGACTGGTGCCACGAATGTCAGCGACAGTCAGAAGATAGAGCGCGGTTAAGTTGCGTTTTGTTTGTACTTTTTGAGCAAATAGAGCAATGACTTGTGGATCATAAATATCTTTTTTCTGAGCAATCTGACTCATACTCAGGTGCTCTGCGACTAAAAATGAAACTAGATCAGCGTCTTCTTTGGCAATGCCGTGCTGTGTACAAAATAGCTTGACATCTTTTTTCCCTAACTCTGAATGATCACCACCTCGTCCTTTCGCAATATCATGAAATATTGCGCCCAGGACTAAGATCCACGACTGATCAAAATTAGCTGCTAATTCGCTACAAAAAGGAAATTCATGGGCTAATTCAGCCACAAAGAATCTACGAACATTTTTTAAAACAGTCATTATGTGTTGGTCGACGGTATACACATGGAATAAATCATGCTGCATTTGGCCTACAATTTTTCGAAACGGTGGCAGATATCTACCGAGAACACTAGTTTGGTTCATTAAATGTAAGGTTCTTGTAATACCTGTAGTTTGCTTAATGATGGCTAAAAATACTTGTCGATTTTCGGGCTGATTCCGCCATGATGCATTCATTAACTCCCTGGCGTTATAAATTGCGCGCATGGTTTGGGTAGAAAATCCTGTTAATTGGGAGTAACTGGCAAATAGTAAAAAAGTTACTAAAATTTGATCCGGTTTTTTTTCAAAAAGTAGTGGATCTAAGATATCTAACTGACCTTGTCGATCAATAAAATATTCCGACAGCGGCAGTGGGGTAACCGCTTTTTGAGGAAAAATCAACGCTTCGATATTTTGAATAAGAATTTCATTTAATTGGGTTACAGCTTTAGCGGCCCAGTAATACTTCCGCATGATTTGCTCGCTTGCTCTTTTTACTTTGGTACTAGTTAAGCCAAAGCTTTCTGCCAGAGCTGTTTGTGCTTCAAAAATTAATACATCTTGACGCCGTTTGGATAGTAGATGTAGTTGTGCCCTGATTTTTTGGAGAGTTCTTTGATTTTTGGAGAGCTCTTTTTCTTCGCGGGCAGTAATGATGCCACGTTGATAGAGGTCTTTAAAACTTGCCCCCAGATGAGCGGCTTTTGTCATCCATAAAATAACTTGAAGGTCCCGCAGGCCACCAGGGCTTTCTTTACAGTTTGGTTCTAGGGCGTAAGGTGTGTTTTGATATTTTTGATGGCGTTGCCGAAGCTCTAAAAGTTTTTCCAAAAAAAATGAGCGGCAATCCATTGCTTTGTCAAAAGCTATCTGAAACTGCGCATACAGTTCGATATTCCCAAGTAGATAGCGTGACTCTAAGAGGGATGTGCGTACAGTAATATCTTTGGCTGATTCGCTCAGGCATTCATCTAAATTGCGGACTGAGGACCCTATTTCAAGACCATAATCCCAGCATAAAGAAACGAATTTTTCGAGTTGTTCACCATATTTTTGAGCAACCAGTTCGATATGTTGTTCATTGTGCAAGAATAAAATATCTACATCAGAAAAAGGGAATAACTCATTTCTACCAAATCCACCCACAGCAATCAAGGTTGGCATTTGTTGGGTATTAAATTGATCAAGGCCGGCTTTGTGCCAGGCTTCCTTGAGGATCGTCTCTGCGGCAGCGCTTAAATTTTTAGTCAGTTTAGTGACCTGTTGACTAGCATTAAATTGCTCGAAAAGTTTTGTTTTAATTTCTAAAAACTTATTCATCAGGTGTGCAGGTGATTTTCAAGCAATGGATGTATTTCCGGAAATCTGAGGTTTAACAATTTCTGGTGGTTCTGGGCAGTTTTGGGAGCTTGTTAGGACTTCGACACCGTGTTGTGTCACTAGGACGGTATGTTCCCATTGTGCTGAAAGGCTACGATCTTTTGTTTTTACAGTCCACAAATCGGGCATGGTTCGAATATCTCGTTTGCCGGCATTAATCATGGGTTCGATTGTGAAAGTCATTCCCTCTTCGAGAAAGTCACCTGTTTTTGGTTTACCATAGTGCAGAATTTGTGGATCTTGATGGAATACTTTACCAATTCCATGACCACAATATTCCCTAACTACCGAGTAACCAGCTTTTTCAGCATGGCTTTGGATTGCATGGCCAATATCCCCAAGTTGGGCGCCTGGTTTAACTTGTGCGATGCCAAGCCACATACATTCGAAGGTGATTTGAGAAAGACGCTTTGCCATAATTGAAACATCACCCACTAGGAACATCCGACTGGTATCGCCAAAATAGCCACTTGGAGTAATGACCGTAATATCAATGTTTACAATATCACCCGATTTAAGAATGCGTTCGCTCGGAATGCCATGGCAAATCACATCATTGACGGAGGTACAAATAGCCTTTGGGAAGGGTGGATAACCAGGTGGTTGATAGTTCAGGGGGGCTGGAATTGTTTTTTGCACATCCCGCATATAGGCATGGCAAAGTCGGTCTATTTCTTCCGTGGAGATACCTACCTGAACATGCGGAGCGATGTGGTCTAGTACTTCACTGGCCAACTGCCCTGCTTGCCGCATTGCCTGAATATCTGATTCTTTAGTAAAAAGTTCTCTCATACTAGAATTATGGCTGAAAGTAGCTTATAATGCTAAAACTTTGTTGAGTTCATTGTTAATTTTAGTCGTTATTGGTTTTGTTTTCAAAGATTTTAAATTTGAATGCATTTTAGCGAATATGTGATCAGAATTTCATTCAACAGAGAATCTCGAGTCAAACCATCCGGGGTGGCGCTTTTTAGCGTAATCAGGATTTGACTTTCGTTTAACCCTTAGGAGAATTGAAATATGTCAGTGACAATGCGTCAGATGCTAGAAGCTGGATGCCATTTTGGGCATCAAACCCGTTTCTGGTCACCCAGAATGGCCCCATTCATTTACGGCCACAGAAATAAAATCCACATTATTAACCTCGAAAAAACGTTACCGTTATTTCTTGAAGCCACCAAATTTGCGCGCACAATTGCTGCCAATCGTGGAACAATTTTGTTTGTAGGAACCAAAAGACAATCTAAAGACATTATTGCAGAGGAGGCCGCTCGTGCTGGAATGCCATATGTTGATGCTCGTTGGTTAGGCGGTACTTTGACGAACTTTAAGACTGTCAAAGGCTCCATCAAGCGTTTAAAGGAAATGACTGCTGCTCGCGAGACTGGTGATTGGGAGCGCTTAGCTAAAAAAGAAGCTTTGATGAATGAACGTGAAGTAGATAAATTGCAGAAGTCTTTAGGCGGTATTCAAGAGATGGCGGGTATCCCAGAAGCGATTTTTGTAGTGGATATTGGTTATCACAAAATTGCCTTAACGGAAGCAAAAAAATTAGGTATTCCAGTAATCGCTGTGGTTGATACGAACCACTCGCCAGATGGTGTAGATTACATTATTCCAGGTAATGATGACTCTAGTAAAGCTGTGGCTTTATATGTGCGTGGTATGGCTGATGCAATTTTAGAAGGTAAGGCTTCTGCAATGTCACAATTAGTTGAAGCGATTAAAGATCCTGAAGAAGCTATTCATGAGGAAGGAAAGGCAGAGTAAATGGTTGCAATTACAGCTAGCATGGTGGGAGAGTTGCGCGCTAAAACCGATGCGCCGATGATGGAGTGTAAGAAAGCTCTAACCGAAGCCCTTGGTGATATGGCTCGTGCCGAAGAAATTTTACGTGTCAAACTGGGTAGTAAGGCGAGTAAAGCAGCATCAAGAATTACAGCGGAGGGTGTAATTACCTCTCTGATTGATGGTAATGAAGGAGTACTTTTAGAAATTAATTGTGAAACGGATTTTGTTTCTAAAAACGATGATTTCTTAAAATTTGCGAGTGACTGTGCCAGTTTGATCGTTCATAGTAAGCCAAAGGATGTTGCTAGTTTGTTGTCTCTTCATCTCGGTGAAAAGACGGTTGATGGAGTCCGCTCCGAGTTAATTGGCAAGATTGGGGAAAACTTATCGATTCGTCGTTTTCAGTTATTTTCCGGTTCCAACCAATTGGTATCTTACTTACATGGTACCCGTATTGGCGTGATGGTTGAATTTGTAGGCGATGGGGTTGCTGCCAAAGATGTGGCAATGCATATTGCAGCGATGAAACCGGTAGCTTTATCGACTGCGCAAGTACCTGCTGAGAAAATTGCCATTGAGCGCAGCGTTGCTGAGCAAAAAGCTGCTGAGTCTGGCAAGCCGCCTGAGATAGTTGCCAAGATGGTTGATGGTTCAATACAGAAGTATTTGAAAGAGGTTTCTTTACTGAACCAAACTTTTGTGAAGAATGATAAACAAACTGTAGAACAGATGCTCAAACAGCAACAAACGACAATTCACTCTTTCACCATGTATATCGTGGGTGAGGGAATTGAAAAGCGTCAAGATGATTTTGCTGCTGAAGTAGCAGCGCAAGTTGCTGCAGCAAAAGGTACAGCTTAGTTAGTTCATTGGTGGGCGGGGGTTTTTGTTCTTGTTTTTGAGTGTTTAGGCCCCTGACTGATTGTTGAAAGTTTTTTGAATGAGTATTTTGTGTTTTCTGGAAATCTTGAAAAGACTAGTGGTTTAAAGACCAATATGCGTTCTTGAGTAGTGGTATTCATATAGGCTTGTTTATTAGAATTTGATTCTTCAGTAGGGGTTTGGGCTAGAGACTGTGCGGGGGTAAAGAGCTCTGATTAGGCCCTACAGCAGAATATTGCTATGGAATCAATCAAATTGAATCGTAGTGGAGTAGTAGAAAAAATTGAAAATAGTAATCCAGGCTTATAGTTATCATAATATGAGTACTTATCTGAAAGATCATAATGACAGCCTTTAAAAGTGTTCTTCTCAAGTTGTCTGGTGAAGCCTTAATGGGAAACGATACATTTGGGATTAATCCAACGACTATTGAATCGATGGTTTCGGAAATTGCTAAAGTTGTTCAGTTAGGGGTTCAGTTAGCTATTGTAATTGGGGGCGGAAACATCTTTAGAGGAGTTGCTGGCGGTGCTGCTGGAATGGACAGAGCTACTGCAGACTATATGGGGATGTTGGCTACGATGATGAATTCTCTTGCCTTGCAAGATGCCCTTCGCCAACAAGGGGTTGAAGCTAGAGTGCAATCGGCATTGCGGATGGATCAGGTTGTAGAGCCCTATATCCGACCGCGGGCTATTCGGCATATGAGTGAGGGCAAAGTAGTTATTTTTGCAGCCGGCACTGGCAATCCTTTTTTCACGACTGATACCGCTGCGGCTTTACGCGGAGCTGAGATGGGAGTTGATATTGTCCTAAAGGCCACCAAAGTTGATGGTATTTATTCGAGTGATCCCAATAAGAATCCGGATGCGGTGCGCTATGAATCGATTACTTTTGATGAGGCGATTGTTAAAAATCTTCAGGTAATGGATGCTACGGCTTTTGCACTTTGTCGTGATCGACAATTGCCGATTCAGGTGTTTTCTATATTTAAAGAAGGTTCTCTGTTGCGGGTTGTGAATGGTGAAAAAGAGGGTACTCTAGTACACGTTTAATGAGGGAGTTTGCATGGCATTGAATGAAGTCATTAGTAATACAGATCAAAAAATGATCAAGTCCATTGAATCTTTCAAAGGATCGCTATCTAAAATACGCACTGGACGAGCGCATACCGGCCTTTTAGAGCATATTCTCGTGGATTATTATGGCAATCCCACGTCCTTGACTCAAGTTGCTAATCTGGGCTTGGCAGACGCAAGAACTATTACCGTTACACCATGGGAAAAGCCGATGGTTGCGGTAGTTGAAAAAGCGATCCGCGACGCGGATTTAGGTTTAAACCCATCAACACAGGGTAATGTCATTCGCGTTCCTATGCCAGCGCTCACTGAAGAGCGTCGAAAAGAGTTAGTCAAGCTAGTGAAGTCTGAAGGTGAGGACGCTAAAATAGCAATTCGCAACTTACGAAGAGATGCGAATGAGGGCTTAAAAAAACTTTCGAAGGATAAATTGATATCTGAGGATGATGAGCGTAAATCGCAGGATGTTGTTCAAAAAAGCACGGATAAGTTTGTTGCTGAAGTTGATAAGTTAGTACAAGATAAAGAAAAAGAAATCATGACAGTGTAGTTCGTCTGATTGTCTTAATAACTTTGTTATGATTAAACGATTCTTACTTGATGTTTAGCACCTATATGATCAGTTCTACATTAGCAGTTCCAGAAGTATCTGCAGTACCAAAGCATATTGCGATCATCATGGACGGTAATGGTCGCTGGGCTAATCAGCGTTTTTTACCGAGAGTTGCAGGGCATAATCGCGGTTTGGATACGGTTCGCAAGACGGTCGAAAACTGTGTCCAAGCGGGAGTCAAATATCTGACTTTGTTTGCTTTTAGCTCTGAAAATTGGCGTCGGCCGACCGATGAGGTGAATTTTCTGATGAGCTTATTTTTAAAGGCTTTAGATAAAGAAGTAGCTCGTCTGAACAAGAACAATATTCGACTTCGCGTGATTGGTGATTTACTGGTATTTTCGGATGAGATTCAAGATCGTATCCAAAAAGCTGAGACTTTGACGGCTCAAAATACGGGATTAGTTCTGACAATTGCTGCCAATTACGGCGGTCGGTGGGATATTCTCAATGCCACTAGATTAGCCTTGGCCAGCAATCCTCTCATTGCGCCCGATGATATTGATGAGAATTGGTTAAACCCTCATTTAGCCATGTCTTTTGCCCCTGAACCGGATTTATTTATTCGTACAGGTGGGGAGCAGCGGGTAAGTAATTTCTTGTTATGGCATTTGGCGTATACCGAGATGTATTTTACGGATACATTTTGGCCTGATTTTGATTTGAAACAGTTTCAAAAAAGTCTCGAATGGTATCGCCTACGCGAGCGACGATTTGGCCAAACAGGTCATCAATTGCTAGAGAATCAACTCGTTAAAAATGCTTAAAGCGCGAGTTTTTACGGCAATCGCTTTATTTGTTATTTTTTTACCAGTTTTTTTTCTGCTTCCAAAGCCCTATTTATATATCGTCTTCAGCTTGGTAATTAGCCTTGCTGCCTGGGAGTGGGCTAGACTTATTTGGCCCAATAATCCGTCTCGTCCTGTTGGATATGCTGTGTTCGTACAAGTTATTTTACTGTTCAGTTATCTCGCGCTGCATCGTGTTATTTTTGACTCCTTGAGCATGTCTGTTATCGTTGTCTATTTTTTACAGGCTATGCTTTTGGGTAGCGTTTTTTTCTGGGTAGTTTGTGCGCCATACCTATTAAAGATAGGGCTATTGAAGCAAATCGATCGTTATAGGTTCTTTTTGGGTGTGGTCGGCATTTTTGTTTTTGTGAGCGCTTGGTATGCCTGTATCTTGTTGAGAAATACTGATTTATGGTTGTTTATTAGTATTTTGATAGTAGTTTGGTCGGCTGACATCGGCGCTTATTTTGTTGGTAGAAAATGGGGAAAGACTAAGCTCGCAGCATTGATTAGTCCAGGAAAATCTTGGGAAGGTGTTTTTGGTGGGTTGGGATGCGTTTTGATCGTATTTTGTATAGTCAAAGCGTTTGGTTGGTTAGATAATTTTGAGACACATCTGCAGATAAAATTATTCTTTAGTGCAATCTTTTTAACCGGTATGAGCGTGGTTGGAGATTTATTTGAATCCTTACTCAAAAGGTTAGCAGGTCAAAAGGATAGTAGTCAACTTTTACCGGGGCACGGTGGTGTGCTTGACCGTTTAGATGCTTTATTACCCACTTTACCCATTGCCGCAGTGCTATTGCAGTTGCTTCGATGAAAAAATTATGCATTCTTGGCTCGACTGGCTCGATTGGTGAAAACACCCTCGATATAGTTAGACAACACCCGGACTTATATCGCATTGTTTCATTATCTGCTCACACTCAGATCGACAAACTGGCTAAGCAAGCACGGGAGTTTCTGCCTCAAGTAGTGGTTGTCGCCAATCAAGCATTAGCTCAAAAAATATCGAGCATGATTGATCTAAACCAAACCCGTGTTTTATGGGGTGAGACAGGACTTCTCGAAGCAGTCCTCCATCCAGATGTCGATACGGTAATGGCTGCCATTGTAGGGGCAGCTGGATTATTACCCACCCTAGAATCGGCTCGTTCTGGCAAGCGCGTTTTATTAGCCAATAAAGAAGCTTTAGTGATGTCTGGTCAGTTAATGATGAATGCAGCTAAGCAACATGGGGCTATTTTATTGCCAATTGATAGCGAGCATAATGCGATATTTCAGTGCTTATCTCGGTCAGCTGGAACTCATAGCGATCCTGAGGCAGGTGTGGAGGAGTTGATTCTGACAGCTTCGGGGGGGCCGTTTTTAAATGTTTCAGTGGCAGAATTAGCGCAGGTAACTCCTGATCAGGCTTGCGCTCATCCCAACTGGGTCATGGGGCGAAAAATTTCTGTTGACTCGGCAACGATGATGAATAAAGGCTTAGAGTTAATTGAGGCGATGTGGTTATTTAATATGCCACCTGAAAAAATTCAAGTGTTGATACATCCCCAAAGCGTGATTCATTCGATGGTGCGCTATATAGATGGGTCCGTCCTTGCGCAGTTAGGACAGCCAGACATGCGAACACCGATTGCCTACGGTTTGGCTTGGCCAAATCGGACTAGTTCTGGGGTTGCACCACTCCACTTAGAGGAACTATCGCAATTAACTTTTCTGAAGCCAGATGTCAATAGATTCCCAGCTTTACGTCTAGCTAGGGACGCGGCGATAGCTCGCGGTACAGCGCCTACTATCTTAAATGCGGCCAATGAGATTGCAGTGGCCAGTTTTTTAGATAATCAGATTCCATTTACATGGATTGACCAGGTGGTAGAAGCTACACTTGATCGACTTGCTTGTGTGTCGGCTGATAGTATTGAGATAATCATGATGGCTGATCAAGAGGCAAGAGATTTAGCTAAAAAAGAGATCGAGCGTATCTTAAGGAAATAGATGATGACTATACTGGCGTTTTTACTTGCAATCCTTATTTTGGTGGGATTTCACGAATTTGGGCATTACATAACTGCCAAATTCTGTGGGATTATTGTAGAGCGATTTTCGATTGGTTTTGGACCTGTGCTTTGGAAAAAAACACCCAAAAACCCTTTTGATACGGAGTTTGTTCTCTCAGCAATTCCGCTTGGTGGCTACGTGAAACTTCTTGATAGTAAGGAGCGTACAGATTTAACTACAGAACAGGCAGGTAAGGCATTTGATCAACAAGTTCTTTGGAAGAGATCACTGGTCGTTGCGGCCGGTCCTTTTGCCAATTTTTTATTAGCTTGGGTTTTACTTAGCGCCTTATTTTTAAGTAATCCGATGCAGGTCAAACCCATTCTGGATGAGCCAAATGCCAATACAATAGCCGCTATGGAAGGGGTTGAAGCGGGCGACGAGGTGAGGGGATTTGCCCTCTTAGATGCGAATGTTGAGGAGCAGGCAGTCAATTTTGAGGATATTCCAAGTTGGAACCGACTGCGGTGGAAGCTGTTAAGAGCGATATTTTCAGGCGAAGGATTTGCTTTAGAAGTTGACCATGAGTCTAAAGGAGTTTACCGGATCGATTTTCCAAAAGAAAAGATTCAATCGCTAAATATGGAGCAAGACTTATTTGAACAGCTTGGTCTAAAAATGCGGCGATCTACCCCAATGGCGACATTTCGGTTAGAAACCTCTTTTTTTCAGGCGTTGACCTTAGCCTCTGATCGGGTTTATGACATTACGGTTGTATCTATCATGAGCATTCGAGCGCTGGTGTTGGGCGAGGTTTCATTTTCACAAATTAGTGGGCCAATTGGTATTGCCAATATGGCTGGTCAGTCTGCTCAATCGGGACTCATTCCATACCTAGGATTTTTAGCATTAATAAGTATTAGCCTAGGGCTCATGAATTTGCTGCCTTTGCCCATGCTTGACGGTGGGCAATTAGTGTTTGATTTTTGGGAGTTTATCTATGGTAAAGGTGTATCTGCTGACTTTAAAGCGATTGCTGTTAAATTAGGCTTAGGGGGTATTTTAATACTTACAGGGATTGCAGTTTTTAACGATATCTCGCGTTTGTTTCATGGATAATAGATTCTCATGGAGAAGATTTATCTTGCTGACCTGTAATAGGTTTAAAATATCCAAAACATTGATTTAAAGAGCCATTTTGTTGAAAATTAGAAAAAATAAACTTCACCTATCGATACTAGCTGCCCTTACATGTGCATCGATTACATGGACTCCGTCTTCTCATGCAGCTGAGCCCTTTGTAGTTAAAGATATTCGTATTGAGGGATTGCAACGGGTTGAACCGGGTACTGTTTTCAATTATTTAAATGTGAAGGTGGGTGAATCATTTGACGACAGCATGGGCGCTGACGCAATTCGTGGATTATTTAATACAGGATTTTTTAAAGATGTTCAGGTCCAAGTCGATAACGGAGTTCTGGTTGTTTTAGTAGAAGAGCGTCCGACGATTTCGCGGATTGACTTTACGGGTATGAAAGAGTTTGATAAAGCAGCGATATTAAAAGCGCTTCGTGCCCTGGGTTTATCCGATGCGCGCTATTACGATAAGGCTTTAGTTGACAAGGCCGAGCAAGAGATCAAGCGTCAGTATGTTAGTAAAGGTTTTTATGATGCTGAAATATTAACTACCGTAACACCTGGGGAAAGAAATCAAGTATCTGTTTTCTTTAATATTGAAGAAGGTGTTGTCTCTAAAATCACGCAAATCAATATTATTGGCAATAAGGTATTTCCGGAGAGTAAAATCAGGGAGGTTTTCCAGTTATCTACGGGTAATTGGTTTTCTTGGTACACCAAAAACAATCTTTACTCGAAGCAAAAATTAACTGCAGACTTAGAATCGATTCGGTCGTTTTATTTGAATCAAGGCTATTTAGAATTTAGTATTGACTCGACGCAAGTATCAATTTCACCAGATAAAAAAGGAATTTTTCTCACCATTAACATATCTGAAGGCGAGCAATATCGCGTCAAGAATATCAAATTAGGCGGTGAGCTATTTGGAAAAGATGAAGAGTTTAAATCTTTAATTCCTTTAAAGGTTGGTGAAATTTACTCATCGGAGAAACTCAATATCGGTACTAAAGCTATTGCTGATATGCTTGGTAGTTACGGCTATGCTTTTGCGACTATTACCCCTCAACCTGATCTTCGTAAGGAAGATAAAACTGTTGATATGCTTTTAGTAGTTGATCCTGGTAAGCGCGCATATGTTCGAAACATCAACATTATTGGTAACTCCAAAACCAGAGATAGTGTGGTCAGAAGAGAAATGCGTCAATTAGAAAGTTCTTGGTATGACGCTGAAAAAATTAAATTATCTAAAGATCGTATTAATAGACTAGGTTACTTTACGGAAGTTGACGTTTCGACTCAAGATATCCCAGCCTCTAACGATCAAGTAGATTTAAATGTGAAGGTTGCAGAAAAGCCGACAGGTTCGTTCAATTTGGGAGCAGGTTTTTCATCGACTGAAGGTGTGGTTTTGAGTGCCGGTATTAATCAAGAGAACGCATTTGGAACGGGGACCAGCGTAGGGTTTAATATCAATACGGGTCGTATTAACCGAACTTTAGTGGTATCTCAATTTGATCCGTATTTTACAGATGATGGCATTAGTCGATTTTCTGATGTCTACTACAGAACATCCAAACCCCTTTACTACCTTGGAGACAGCAACTATACAATTGTTACTGCTGGACTAGGATCTCGGTTTGGCGTCCCGTATTCCGAAACTGGGCGGATCTTTTTTGGCGCTGCGATTGAGAATTTAAGTATTAGTACAACAACCAATTCGCCCACCACTTTCCAGGCATACACCGCTGAATTATCGGGCCAACCGGCTGATGCTAGTGGTAATAATTCTGGTAGTACATACAATTTACCCCTCACGGTTGGGTGGGCCATTGATCGACGGGATAGTGCGTTGATTCCATCCATGGGAGCATATCAACAGGCTAATTTTGAATTAGGTCTGCCAGTAGATCAGTCTAATTATTACCGCCTATCCTACCAGCATCAACACTTTTTTCCGATTACAAAGACTCAAACTCTATCTTTAAATGGTAATGTTGGTTACAGCGATTCCTATAGTGGAACTCCTTTTCCAATCATGAAAAATTATTACGTGGGTGGTATTGGTTCAGTTCGTGGTTACTCACCGGGTTCACTAGGGCCAATATTTAGAAACTCCTTAACAGGACTAGATCAGGCAACTGGTGCATCTTCTAAACTCGTTGGTAGTGTCGAGTACGCTTTTCCGGTGCCGGGCTCTGGCACTGATAAGACGCTTCGATTCTTTGGATTTGTTGATGCCGGTAGTGCCTTTAACCAAATTTCAGACTTGGGAGAATATATGAGATATTCTTACGGAATGGGGATCGCGTGGATTTCTCCTCTTGGTCCTTTAAAGTTTAGTTACGGCGTTCCTATTAATACAAAATCTACGGACAAGGTTCAGAATTTACAATTTCAACTTGGTACACTTTTTTAATTTCTTAAGGAAATTTGCATGAAGCATTTATTAATAAAAAATACATTCATTATCAGTTTTTTTTATACGCTTGGGATTCTTTCGCAAGTAGTGATGGCTCAGGATTTGGGTACGAGGATTGCATTTGTTAACTTGGAGAGGATTCTGAGTGAATCAAAAATGGCTAAAGATGCGCAAACAAAAATGCAGCAAGAGTTTGGTCCACGTGAAAAAGAGGTCCGTGACGGAGTTGCTAGGATCAAGTCTGACGCAGCTCAACTTGATAAGGATGCGGCGATCTTACCTGAGCCTGACCGGATCCGTAAGCAGCGTGAATTGGCAGATCAAGACCGTGAGCTACAACGGAAGCAGCGGGAGTTAATTGAGGATTCTCAGCGTCGTGGGGCGGAAGAGCGAGCGAAAATTTTTGAGCGGGCTAATCAAGTATTAAAAACAATTGTTGAGCAAAAAAAGCTTGACCTAGTTGTGCAAGACGCCGCTTTTGTTAGTCCCCGAATTGATATTACTAGTGATGTAATTAATGCATTAAATGCTAGATAATTATTTCTTATTGATTCAAAATTCTCTTGCTTGTGCTTAAATTGTGCACGATCTTTCTTCAAAAAAACTATCGATAGGTGAGTTAGCTCTTGCCTTAGATGCCCAGTTTTTAGGAGATAAGCCTGGCGTTTATCTGCGGGGAGTAGCTACCTTGCAAGATGCCCAGTATGATCAAATTTCCTTTTTAGTAAATTCACTTTACCGGCAGCAAGCATTACTTAGCCATGCCGGCGTTTTAATTGTTAACCAGGCTGACTACGAATTCTTAACCCAAACAAAGAGTTATCAGGACAATACACGGGTAAGAGCTTATTTGGTTTCTAAAAATCCATATGCCTTATTTGCCCGCATAGCCCAATATTTCGCTAATTTGTCAAAGCCCAATATAGTGGGGTTTATCCACCCAACCGCATTTATCTCACCGCACACAACAGTTCCAAGTAATTGCTATATCGGAGCTTTTTGTGTTTTAGAGTCTGGAGTTACCTTGGGTTCAGGTGTTAGATTAGTGAGCCATGTGCATTTAGGTAAAAACGTTGTGATTGGTGCGGATACGGTAATTCATCCGATGACGGTGATTTATGATGAATGTCGGATTGGTGCAAGAGGAATTATTCACGGGGGCGTTGTCATTGGTTCAGATGGCTTTGGTTTTGCGCCTGATTTTTCAGCCACATCGAAAGAGTGGGTAAAAATACCTCAGACGGGTAGGGTGATTATTGGGGATGATGTTGAGCTTGGGGCATCTTCGACCGTTGATCGAGGCGCCATGTCAGATACGATTATTGGTAATGGTTGTAAATTTGATAACCAAGTTCAGATAGGCCATAATGCCAAAGTGGGTGATCATACTGTGATGGCAGGTTGTTCTGGAGTTGCGGGTAGTACGGAACTTGGTCCCATGTGTGTCATTGGTGGATATTCGAATTTTTCGGGTCATTTGCAGATTGCTGAACGAACTACTGTATCCGGTGGCACCTCAATTACCAAATCAATCAAAGAACCTGGGCAACACTTTACGGGTGTTTTTCCATTTATCCCTCATCCTCGGTGGGAAAAAAATGCTGCCATCATTCGAGGTTTAGATAAAATACGACAGCAGATTAAAGAATTAATGAATACCAAAAAGCCTCATAATGAATAACCAATTAGCGAATAAACGACTCTGTAACGAGTGCTAAAACAAGAAATGGCAAAAGATGGAAATGAATATTAATCGGATCTTAAAGTTACTACCGCATCGCTATCCATTTTTATTGGTAGACCGTGTTCTTGAACTTGATCCTAGAACGCGCATTAAAACGCTTAAGAATGTCTCGATGAATGAACCGCATTTTACGGGTCATTTTCCAGATTACCCGGTAATGCCTGGAGTATTGATTTTAGAGGCATTAGCCCAATCCTCAGCATTGCTGGCATTTTCAGAAGAAAAAGATGAAGACTCTCTGTATTATTTTGCAGGGATTGACGGTGCGCGTTTTAAAAAACCAGTTGTTCCTGGCGATCAGTTAATATTAAATGCCCTCGTAGAGCGATATAAATCAGGTATTTGGAAATTCAAAGCTTTTGCGACGGTGAATGAAGAAATTGTTTGTGAGGCAGAGTTACTATGTGCCCTTCGGAAAAAGGCCGAATAAAATGTCTTTGATTCATCCAACGGCAGTTGTTTCGCTAAAAGCACAAATAGATAGTTCGGTCAGTATTGGCCCGTATACGGTGATTGGCGAAAGTGTCAAGATTGGTGCAAGAACTAAAATTGGTTCTCACACGGTCATTGAAGGTTGTACTTCGATTGGGGAAGATAATACGATTAGCCACTTTACATCATTAGGCGGTGCTCCTCAGGACATGAAGTATCGTGGTGAGCCGACTGAACTCCAAATAGGCAATCACAACACCATTCGTGAGTTCACTACCATTCATACGGGTACTATTCAAGATCAAGGTGTGACAAAGATTGGTCATCACAATTGGATTATGGCTTATGTCCATATTGCCCATGATTGTGTGGTGGGCGACCATACGATTTTCTCAAGTAATGCTCAGGTAGCTGGGCATGTCATTGTTGGGGATTGGGCTATCTTAGGCGGGATGTCTGGGGTACATCAGTTTGTCAGAATTGGCCAACACGCCATGCTTGGTGGAGCTTCTGCTTTAGTTCAAGATATTCCACCCTATGTTATTGCTGCTGGCGATAAAGCCCAACCGCATGGTCTCAATGCTGAGGGCTTAAAGCGCCGTGGTTTTACACCAGAAACGATTGCGGTATTAAGAAACGCATATCGCATTTTATATAAAGATGGTTTAACTTTTGATGAGGCTAAAGTAGCTATTGAGCAACTATGTCTTGATGAATCGTTATTGGCAGATTCCAGAATAAAAGTTCAAGAATTTTTGGAATTTATAGCCGCATCAACGCGGGGCATCATCCGTTAGTTGGTTTCTATGCAACCCTTAATTACTTGCGTTGCTGGCGAGCCGTCGGGAGATTTATTAGGTAGTGAGTTAATCGCTGCTTGTCTTAGTCATCCCGACTTGGCACATGCAAGACTAGTTGGCATTGGTGGGCCCCATATGCAAGCTGAAGGGTTTACGTCTAAGTGGCCAATGGATCAGCTCAGTGTGAGAGGGTATGTTGAAGCTTTAAAGCAATTACCGGGTATATTGAAAATTCGCTTTGAGCTTGTGCAAGAAATTCAAAGAAATCGGCCAGATATCTATATCGGCATTGATGCACCGGACTTTAACTTAACTGTTGAAAAGAAATGTCGCGCCTTAAAAATTCCTACGATACATTATATTAGCCCATCGATATGGGCGTGGCGTGGCGGCAGAATTCATGGCATTAAAAAAGCTGTTGATCATATGCTTTGTATATTTCCATTTGAGCCAAAAATTTATCATGATGCAGGTATTGCAGCGACCTATGTCGGACACCCACTAGCCAGTATGATTCCTCGCAAGCCCAGCCCAGAGCTTGCTAAAAAGAAATTATTTGATCTTGGTTTTTTAGAGAGTACGGCGATTCTTGCAAATGAAACTGTGATTGCTGTTTTACCAGGCAGTAGGAAGTCTGAGATTTCCTATATTGCTCCAGGATTCTTTCAAACGATCCAAGCAATTGATCACATGCATAGTGGCCCAGTCCGATTTTTAGTACCTGTTGCCAAGCCCTTCTTGCAAGCACCTTTACAGCGATTAAAAGAAACAGTGCAGCGCGCTCGTCCCAATATTCAGATTCATTTGATACCTGAGAATTCAAGTTTAATTTTAGAGGCGGCCGATGTGGTTTTAATTGCCAGTGGAACGGCGACCTTAGAGGCTGCTCTGTGGAAAAAGCCCATGGTCATTTCTTACTCTGTGCCATGGTTAACTGCCACAATCATGCGTAAGCAAGGTTATTTACCGTATGTCGGCTTGCCCAATATTTTGTGTCAGGATTTTGTTGTTCCGGAGTTTTTACAAGAAGATGCTGTCCCGCAAGAAATGGCCAAAGCAATTTTACATTGGCTCAATCAACCATCCCAAGTTGCCCAGTTAGTGGATCGTTTTGAAGACTTACATCAGCAATTAACTATGCCAACCCGCACATTGTTGGCTCAGGCAATCCTTAATACCATGTTGCATAAATAAGATGCTTGATGAGTCATGCCGATTAATTTGTGGAATTGATGAGGCAGGAAGAGGCCCTTTAATTGGTAACGTGGTCGCCGGTGCAGTGATATTGGATGATAAAAAACCTATTTTTGGCTTACAAGATTCCAAAAAGTTAAGCGCTGCTAAAAGAAATCAACTATATGAATTAATTATTCAGAATTCTCTTGCTTGGGGTGTAGGTCAAGCAAGTCCTGCAGAAATTGATCGCTTAAATATTTTGCAAGCCACCATGTTGGCAATGCAACGTGCCTTAGATCATCTGATGAAGCAGTTTATGATCAGGCCAAATCTGGTTTTAGTAGACGGGAATCGTTGCCCAGATATAGCTGTTCCATCGCAGGCAATTATTCATGGCGATGCCTCAACACCGGTTATTTCTGCAGCCTCGATTCTTGCTAAGGTCACTAGAGATCGCCAGATGGCGACACTAGACCAAGAATACCCCTTGTACGGTTTTAAGGACCACCAGGGATATCCTACGAAGAGGCATCTAGAGATGATTCACCAATTAGGATTAATACCAGGTTATCGATTAACATTTGGGCCTATTAAGAAACTACTTCTATAAAGGATAATTGATGGCGGATAATTTGATGAATTATTTTAGATGGGTTGAATCAAAAAATAATGATCTTGTAAAACAGTTAATGGTACATCAGGTTGGTGGGCGAAGCGCTGCCAAATTACGTAAGGAGCAGACCCTGACACTTTTAGAGGGGACGCACCTCTTAGACTCTTGGTACCGTGCCGGCCATAGTTCTTCGTTAAAAACAATTATTACCAACCCAGCAAGTTTAGATTTACCAGAAGTTAAGGAGTTGATAACTTGTTTAGTGAACGATTCGATTTCAAATTCCGTCTTGAACTATGACTTTGTCTTATTGAAAGAAAGCCTAGTCAAAGCAGTTTCAGCCTTTCAGACAGGCCCTTTTTTACTAGCATTAGTAGAGGTTAAGAATTCTAATCAAATCGAATTAAACCAAGACTTAGTGATTTTGGATGGCGTACAAGATGCTGGGAATGTTGGAAATATATTAAGGACTAGCGCCGCAGCAGGTTTTCGACAAATTATTTGCTTACCAGGAACTGCTTGCCCATGGTCAAATAAAGTGTTGCGCGCGGGGATGGGAGCGCAAGCAGTATTAGAAATCTCGGAAGATTTTTATACCGTGGAAGACATCTCGCAAATACCAATACCTCTTTTAAGTACCCAATTACAAGGGAAATTATCCTTGTTCGAGATGCATGATCTCTTATCAAGTCCTGTTGCTTGGGTTTTTGGTAATGAAGGTTTTGGGGTTTCCAAGTTGATTCAAGAAATCTCGCAAGGTGTCAGGATCCCACAGGAGTCTCGAGTTGAATCACTCAATGTTGCGTCTGCTGCAGCAATTTGTTTATTTGAGACCATGCGAGTTCGACTGCACCATACAGCATAGTTTGATAGATACCATTTGCTACCCCGGTGGGATATATGCTGATGGGATACATACTGATCGGATTAGTAAACAGTTTTGTCTGACTTGAGTACTTGCAGGATTGTAGTTGAGATCTCTTCGATAGATTTATGCGTTGAGGAAATTGACGGGATATTTTCTCTTTGCATCATCGCTTCTGCCTCATTGACCTCATATCGGCAGTTTTCCTGGCTTGCATATTTACTGCCCGGTCTTCTTTCATTGCGAATTTCTGATAACCGTTTGGCATTGATCGTTAGGCCAAATAGTTTGGCATGATATTGCGGAAGTTCTTTGGGAAGGGTGCCTCTCTCAAAATCTTCAGGTATTAAGGGATAGTTCGCGGACTTGATGCCGTACTGCATCGCTAAATAAAGAGAAGTTGGTGTTTTACCGCTTCTGGAGACACCAACTAGGATAACTTCTGCTTCATCAAGATTTTGATGTGACTGGCCATCATCATGCGCCAAGGAAAAGTTAATCGCTTCAATACGATTTTTATAACCTTCGGTTTCAATATTTTGATGAAAGCGACCAATAGCATGCGTAGATTTCAGATTCAATTCGATCTCTAGAGGGGCGACAAATGTATTAAACATATCCATCACGAGTGCATTTGAGGCATGAATAATTTGATTAATTTCTGGGTTGACCAGAGTTGAAAATACAATTGGTTTCGTACCTGTTTTTTGGGCAATTTGATCAATATCAAACTTGGCTTTTAGAGCTTTTTCGAGAGTATTCACAAAGGGCATACGAATTTGTTTAAAAGACGTTTCAAATTGAGCCAAGATAGAGTGACTAAAAGTTTCAGCTGTAATGCCTGTGCCATCAGAAACAATTAAAACGGTGCGGGGATTTGAAGTCATCGTCTATTAGGCTGATAAAATATGGAAATTATGAGTATTATGCGGATTTTTAATTTTTAAGAGAGTTTTTATGTTCAACGTATCCCATCAAAATGCTTATGTTATACCTTTTGAAGAACTTCGGATGGCCGATGTCGAGTTAGTCGGTGGTAAGAATGCTTCCTTAGGAGAAATGATTTCGCAGCTTCATTCTAAAGGAGTTCGCGTACCGACTGGTTTTGCTACAACAGCGCTGGCCTTTCGAGAGTTTTTAGACCATCACCAGTTAACCCAAAAAATTGCCGAGCGGCTAGAACTTTTAAACGTCGATGATGTAAAGGCGCTAGCTTTGGCTGGAGAGGAGATCCGTCATTGGATTACTCAAGTACCATTTCAGCCCCAATTAGAGGCTCAGATACGCCAGTCTTTTGCTCTGTTAGATGGCCAAGGAAATGGCTCTTACGCCGTACGGTCGTCGGCAACTGCAGAGGACTTACCAGATGCATCTTTCGCTGGTCAGCAAGAAAGCTATCTCAATGTCGTTGGCATTGATGATATTTTGTTACGCATCAAGGAGGTTTTTGCCTCTTTATACAATGACCGCGCTATCTCTTATCGAGTTCATAAGGGTTTTATTCATGCCGATGTAGCATTATCTGCAGGAATTCAACGCATGGTTAGATCTGATTTAGCTGCATCTGGGGTCATGTTTACCTTGGATACTGAGTCTGGCTTTAAAGAAGCAGTCTTTATTACATCTAGTTACGGTTTAGGCGAGACCGTTGTTCAAGGGGCAGTCAATCCGGATGAGTTTTATGTGTTTAAGCATGCCTTACGAACTGGTAAATATCCGATTATTCGCCGTAATTTAGGTTCAAAATTAATCCAAATGACTTTTACGCAACCCGGTGAAACTGGACGAGTAAAGACGATTGATGTGCCTCTAGAGGCTCGGAACCGTTATTCACTAAATGATGCAGATATTATTGAATTATCGCAATATGCATTAATCATCGAGGAACATTATGGTCGCCCAATGGATATTGAGTGGGGTAAAGACGGTCTTGACCAAAAGATTTATATCTTGCAAGCTAGGCCAGAAACTGTCAAAAGTCAGCAATCGGCACAATTAGATTTGCAGTACAAATTAAAAGGGCAGTCAAAATTATTAACGCATGGGCGGGCCATTGGCCAAAAAATTGGTGCAGGGCCAGTTCGAATCATTCGTGATGTATCGGAAATGGATCGAGTGCAAGTGGGCGATGTTTTAGTTGCTGATATGACCGATCCAAATTGGGAACCGGTCATGAAACGAGCGGCTGCAATTATTACTAACCGAGGTGGACGTACCTGTCACGCGGCAATTATTGCAAGAGAGCTTGGTGTACCTGCAGTAGTTGGTTGTGGTGATGCGACGGAGGTTTTAAAAGATGGCATGATGGTGACGGTTTCCTGCGCTGAGGGTGATGAAGGCAATGTTTATGACGGCCTTGTGGAGATGGAGGTGAGTGAGGTTCATCATGGCGTGTTACCTGAGATTCCCTTAAAAATTATGATGAATATCGGTAATCCGCAGTTGGCATTTAACTTTTGCCAATTACCGAATGAGGGTGTGGGTTTGGCAAGGTTAGAGTTCATTATTAACAACAATATTGGTATTCATCCAAGCGCGATTTTGAATTATCCTAATATTGATGCTGATTTGAAGGTGGCAGTAGAGAGTGTTGCTCGCGGGCATTCAAGTCCATATGCCTTTTATGTTGACAAACTGTCTGAAGGTATCGCTACCATAGCAGCTGCCTTTTATCCAAAGCCTGTCATTGTGCGATTATCAGATTTCAAATCCAATGAATATAAAAAATTGATTGGTGGCTCTCGGTATGAGCCAGATGAGGAAAATCCCATGTTAGGCTTTCGAGGCGCCTCGCGTTATATTTCAGCAGACTTTGCCAAGGCATTTGAAATGGAGTGCGTAGCGATTAAACGCGTGCGTAATGAGATGGGTTTGAACAATGTCGAATTAATGATACCTTTTGTTCGAACCACTCAGCAAGCCGCTAAAGTGATTGAGTTATTGGCGAACAATGATTTAAAGAGGGGTCATAATGGCTTAAAAATTATTATGATGTGCGAAATTCCTTCGAATGCTATTCTCGCTGAGGAGTTTTTAGAATATTTTGATGGATTCTCGATTGGATCGAATGATTTAACCCAATTAACCTTAGGTCTTGATCGTGACTCTGGGATGGAGTTATTAGCATTGGATTTTGACGAGCGAGATCCTGCTGTCTTAAATCTGATTGAAAAAGCCATTCGAGCCTGTCAAGCAAAGGGAAAATATGTTGGGATTTGTGGCCAAGGCCCCTCAGATCATCCTGACTTTGCAAAATGGTTATTAGATAAAGGCATTGCCTCGATGTCCCTTAACCCGGACACGGTAATTAGTACTTGGGAAGCCTTATCTAAATAAGCACCCGTCTGTTGCATAAAGCCTGAGGAATTTTGATTGCTTAGGCTTTATGTCAAGGTTTCACAAAACGGGGGGTAATTGCGCAGATGTAGGGCAATCAGGTACTATATTTCCCTCGGCTGATTTGCGCTTTTTCACGGACCCAATCGCGATCTTTTTCAGTTTGGCGCTTGTCAAATTGTTTTTTCCCCTTGGCTAGTCCTATTTCGCATTTGACTCTGCCGCGTGAATAATGCAGGTTCAGAGGGACGATGGTGTAGCCACGTTGCTCTGTTTTACCAATAAGCTTATGTATTTCCTCGGTATGAAGAAGAAGTTTTCTAGTTCGGACCGGATCGGGGTGAATATGCGTTGAGGCCTCTGGCAGAGGGCTAATGTGGCAACCGATTAAATATAGCTCTGCTTGGCGCACCACAACATAGGCTTCTTTAATATTACCTCGCCCAGATCGGATGGCTTTAACTTCCCAACCCTCTAAAACAAGACCTGCTTCCCAGCGATCCTCAATAAAGTAATCGAAAAAAGCTTTTTTATTTTCAACAATACTCATGCAAGGATTATAGGGTGATTAGTAGACCACACTCCAAAAACGTAATTTTGAAAATTTGATCAATTCATTGATAAAATATGCCAATTAGGAGGATTATGGCAAATATACAAAAAACTCTACTGATTAGCCATTCTGCTTTGCGCATGTACGACTTAGTTACTGATATTGAAAAGTATCCTGAATTTCTCCCTTGGTGTGGTGGTGTGGATATTTTTCAATCAACGCCAGAACTCATGGAAGCCAAAATCTCGATTAACTTTAAGGGGATTAAGCAATTTTTTCATACAAAAAATCATCAAAAAGCTCCTCATACAATAGACATGCACTTTGTAGATGGCCCATTTAAAAACTTTGAGGGGCATTGGATTTTTACAGAATTACGGGCAGATGCTTGCAAAATTGAATTTCAATTAAAGTACGAATTTTCCAATTTTTTACTTGATAAAGTGATTGGACCGGTATTTAGTATGATTGCCAATACTTTTGTAAATAGTTTTGTGCAAAGAGCGAATGATCTTTATGGTGAGAGAGATGAGTAAAGCAGTTGCTAACTCGTTGTCGACGATTGAGGTTGAGCTTTGTGATGCGCGAGTCTTACCACCTCAGATCACTGTCCACCAAATTAAGTTGAACTCTAAGAAGTTAGAAACCACTTTATTGGAGGCCTTAGAGCAAATTGGACTAGTCACTAGTATGAATGATCCTATTTTTTTGAAAAAAGGGAGTGTTGGGGTATTTGGTGTTCCCCTGACCCATGATGCAACTATTTATGCGGGTGATCGTATCGAGTTATATCGACCTATCCTCATTGATCCTAAAACCATTCGAAGAAAAAAAGCCAACCAGAATAAAGATGCCGTTTTACAAGAAAAAGCAAAAAAAAGGGCTATTAGCCGTGCTATTCGATAATCAGGAGTCTCTCTTTTAAACCATTTATAATTGTATTTTGTGTGGAGAGGTTTTATGCGTCTTATTAAAAAAGCACTAACTTTTGACGATGTCCTTTTAGTTCCGGCATACTCCGCTGTTTTACCGAGAGATACCCAGCTTGGAACCAGGCTTACTCGAAACATTTCTCTCAATATTCCGCTAGTTTCTGCAGCAATGGACACAGTCACAGAGGGGCGGTTGGCTATTGCGATGGCAACTGAGGGTGGGATTGGTATTGTTCATAAAAATCTCAAGCCAATCGAGCAAGCACGTGAGGTTTCAAAAGTAAAGCGTTATGAATCGGGCGTCTTAAGAGATCCAATTACTATCCCTCCGAATATGACTGTCGGCGAGGTGATGGCTTTATCCAAAGAACATGGATTTTCAGGTTTTCCTGTTCTAGAGGGCAAACAAGTAGTCGGAATTATTACCAATCGCGATCTTCGCTTCGAAGAGGATTTGGGGGCTTCTGTTAGAAGTAAGATGACTCCTAAAGAGCGCCTAATAACTGTTCGTGAGGGCTCTACTTTAGATGAGGCAAAACGTCTCATGAATAAACATCGGCTAGAGCGCGTATTGGTTGTGAATGATGCCTTTGAATTAAGAGGACTAGTCACCGTTAAGGATATTTTAAAAGCAACAGAGCACCCCAATGCGTCAAAAGACTCGATGGGCCGTTTGATCGTTGGTGCAGCAATTGGCGTAGGCCCAGAAAATGACGAGCGCGCGGAGTTATTAGTAAAAGCTGGGGTCGATATTATTGTTGTCGACACTGCCCATGGGCATAGTCAAGGAGTCCTTGATCGGGTCAAATGGGTCAAGAAAAATTTTCCAGACGTGCAAGTCATCGGTGGCAATATTGCTACAGCTGAAGCCGCAAAAGCTTTAGTGGCTCATGGGGCTGATGGCGTGAAGGTCGGGATTGGGCCTGGCTCGATTTGTACTACAAGGATTGTTGCTGGGGTAGGCGTGCCTCAAATAACCGCCATTGAGAATGTTGCTAAAGCACTGCAAGGAACAGACGTCACATTAATTGCTGATGGGGGGATCCGATATTCAGGTGATATTTCAAAAGCTTTAGCGGCTGGTGCCAATACTGTCATGATGGGTAGTATCTTCGCGGGAACTGAAGAAGCCCCTGGTGAGGTCTTTTTATTCCAGGGAAGATCATTTAAAAGTTATCGGGGGATGGGATCCATTGGTGCGATGAAAGATGGCGCAGCAGATCGATATTTTCAAGAGGACAACAGTGCGAATGTTGATAAATTGGTTCCTGAAGGGATTGAGGCGCAAGTGCCCTATAAAGGCAGTGTATTGGCCATAGTGCATCAGTTAATTGGCGGTATACGCGCATCGATGGGGTATTGTGGATGTCGTACCATCGACGAATTGCATACCAAGGCAGAGTTTGTTGAAATTACGTCTGCGGGTATTCGTGAATCACACGTCCATGATGTGATGATCACTAAAGAAGCGCCTAATTACCATATTGATTAATCGTATTTAAAAAAATTTACTGTGCACGATAAGATACTGATTCTGGATTTTGGCTCGCAAGTCACACAACTCATCGCTAGAAGAGTGAGAGATTCAAAAGTTCTTGCAGAAATTTTTCCGTTTGATATTGATTCGGAACGGCTAAAAAAAATAGTTCAAACGGAGCAGGTTCGTGGAATTATCTTATCAGGAGGCCCAAATTCTGTAACAGAGGGTGATACGCCAAGGGCTCCAGAGATAGTTTTTAACTTAGGCGTCCCCTTGCTGGGTATTTGCTATGGCATGCAGACTATGGCTGAGCAGTTAGGTGGTGCAGTTCAAACAGCCCATGCTCTTGGTAAGTCTAGAGAGTTCGGTTATGCTGAAGTTCGAGCTCGAGGCCATACTAAATTGCTCGATCAAATTCAAGATTTCACTACGAATGATGGTCATGGGATCCTCAAAGTTTGGATGAGTCATGGTGATTCTGTAACAAGAATGCCCAGTGGCTTTAAATTGATGGCATCGACTGATTCCTGTCCGGTAGCAGGCATGGCAGATGAAGAGAGGAAATTTTATGCTGTCCAGTTCCATCCAGAAGTAACACATACCCTTCAGGGTGTTGCGATATTAGAGCGCTTCGTGCAGCAAATCTGTGCTTGTAAGCCTGACTGGCAAATGGGTGATTATATTACTGAAGCCATTGCATCTATTCGTCAACAAGTCGGAACTGATGAGGTAATTTTGGGTTTATCCGGTGGCGTAGATAGCTCTGTTGCTGCAGCTTTAATTCACCGGGCTATTGGAGACCAACTCACTTGTGTTTTTGTCGATCACGGCTTATTACGTCTGAATGAAGCAGAAATGGTTTTAGATATGTTTTCGCGCAACCTTGGCGTAAAAGTTATTCATGTAGATGCATCCAAGCAATTTTTTAATCAGTTGCATGGCGTTGCTGATCCTGAGAAAAAAAGAAAGATTATCGGCAAAGAGTTTATTGAAGTCTTTCAAAATGAATCAGCAAAAATTGCTAATGCAAAATGGTTAGCACAGGGTACGATCTATCCTGATGTTATCGAATCTGCTGGGCAGGGAAAAAAAGGCGCTCATACGATTAAAAGCCATCACAATGTTGGTGGTTTACCCGATGACATGAATCTTCTTTTACTAGAACCTTTACGTGAATTATTCAAAGATGAAGTCCGTAAATTAGGTATCGAATTAGGATTACCTCCTGAAATGGTACATCGTCATCCATTTCCAGGTCCAGGACTTGCTGTCAGGATATTAGGTGAAGTAAAGGTAGAATTTGCTGAAATTTTAAAAAGGGCTGATGCAATATTTATTGAAGAATTACATAAATGGATTGAACCAGTTTCGAAAAAAAGCTGGTATGACTTAACTAGCCAGGCATTTGCAGTTTTTCTACCGGTTAAATCTGTAGGGGTGATGGGCGATGGCAGAACTTACGAATATGTTGTTGCACTTCGAGCAGTCCAAACCTTAGATTTTATGACGGCTCAATGGGCCCATTTGCCACACGATCTTTTAGGACATGTCTCCAATAGAATTATTAATGAAGTACATGGAATTAATCGTGTCGTTTATGATATTTCGGGTAAGCCACCAGCTACTATTGAGTGGGAATGACGGGAATTTTTAAGTAGCTGATTGGTAGGGACTTTTATTTTTTAAGTGTCAATCCAAGAAATCACTAAGCTATTGATTTTATTGATTTTGAGATTTTTAAGTTACACATAAACTTACACATTCGAGACACTACTCGAAATCATAGTTACACAATGGATGGGCGTAATGTACAAAGACGGAAGTTCTGGAATTAAAACGCCTAAAGAGGATATGAATATCATCCAAAGTTGCATGAAGCCTGCTGTACAAATATCCAAAGAGTTAAAAAATGAATACTAAAATTATTAATGGTATTGAAGTTACGACCGGAACAGCAAATATTTATGCAGATCTTGGACTAGAGGACGCTGAAAAACTAAAGATCAAAACAGTACTAGTTATCAAAATTATGAAAGCAATGCGAAGTCAAGAACTCACTCAGCAAGAAGCCGCAAAAAGCATGGTTATCAGTTAATCAAAGGTTTCAAAGATGATGCGTATCGTACTCTTGATTTGAAATTTCATATGCATCCATACTCGCCATATCACTGCCAAAATATAGCTTGTTCTCGTTCATTTTTTAGGTGACACTTCTCTATTTTAAAATTCAAATCCTATTTTTTTTCGAATCACCACGGAATCTTTTCCAGTTAAAGAGTTAGAGAAGAGTTGTGCAAGATCTTTTTGCTGCGAATTTGAGCATATTCCCAAGGTATAGTCAGTTGCTAATTCAAACTCTAGAGGTAAATTCCCCACTAGTTCAGTTCCTGGCGTAATATTAATTTCAGTCACTTGGGTGCTACCAATTAATTGGTCTTCATTGCAAGCAGCCATTGCAGCCATAGCAACTGCCCCATTTGGGTAAGTTCGAAAACGATCAGCAATTTCTTGATCAAGGCCAAGGGATTTGAGAACATGCATCACATGGATTCCGGCAGTAGCTTTTTCTGGATCTGGGAAATAAATGCCTTTGGCATTTCGAAATGCTGTAAATAACTCAGACCTTGATTTAATGGGTGGTTTAGGTGATCCTGATTTAACTGCAACTCCTGTCTTGACTATTCCCAAAGAAATATCTGAATCCCTTATCACGTGACCAGACTCGATTAATTGCAGGATTTGAGATTTTGTCAAAATAATTAGATCACAGTAAGATCCTTGCAATAACTGCTCTCGCATCGCCCCAACCGCATTAAAGGTAGCATGAATGGTGCACTGATGTAATTCTTCGAAATCTTTTTGTAATCCCTTAACAACGCCAGCTGCTGCACCACCACTTAATATAACTAATTCCATAACGATCCTTTATTATTCGGGTTTAATGCCTGCTGACTTAACAATCGTAGCCCATTTACTAATATCGGCTTCAAGGTATTGATTAAACTCAGGGACGGTCATTGATAAAGGCAGAGCACCTTGCTTAGCCCAAAGATCCTTGACATCTTGACGCGCGATAACTTTTCGAATGGCATTATTTAGTTGTGTGACGACTTCAGATGGGGTAGCTTTGGGAGCCATAATTCCAAGCCAAATCGTTGCCTCAAATTTAGGAACTCCAGCTTCACCAACTGTAGGGGTGCTAGCCATAATCGCAGAGCGATTTTTACCAGTCGTAGCAATCGCTTTGACCTTGTTTTCCTTAACAAACTCATTCATCGTGGTAATGGCATCAAACATCATGTCAACTTGACCGCCAATGATATCCGTCCTAGCTCCGGAACTCCCTTTATAAGGAATATGGGTAATATTAACTCCAGCCATGGAATTAAAAAGTTCCCCAGCCATGTGGTAAGGGGTTCCTGTACCTGAGGATGCAAAATTTAACTTTCCAGGTTTGGATTTGGCAAGTTGAATTAGCTCTGCCAGTGTTTTGACTGGAACAGAGGGATTGACAACTAGGACGAGATCAGAAAAGTTGATTGGAGCTACACCGACAAAATCCCTCATCAAATTAAAGGGTTTGTTAGGAACAAGTGATTCATTAACAGTTTGCGTATTAGACATCATTAACAATGAGTAACCATCTGCTGGCGATTTTGCTGCAAAGTCAGTACCAATAATCGAGCCAGCACCTGGCTTATTTTCGACTAAAAATGTTTGTTTAAACTCATCCTGCAGTCTTTGTGCCATAAAACGTGCATAATTATCAGCAGGCCCACCTGCAGCAAATGGCACAATAATTTTGACTGATTTGCTAGGATAGTTATCTGCGAAGGCTGTCGATGTGATGAATGCGAGCGTGGCAAATAGTGTGAGAAGTTTATTTATCATATTTGATTTCCTTGTAGGATTAGTTATACGAACTAGTTAAAAACGATTCAAATTGTATTATCCTTGATTTTTCTCCTCACACTGTATCGCAACTGCTCACCATGTCCCTCCAAGAAGATGCTTTTCACTGCCTATGTATCAAAAATCCATCGAGGAAGGTACTAGAGGTCCAAGACCTATATCAACGCAATCTAACTCAAGTCAGTAGTCTTCAATGTCAAAATGCCTTTATTCCTGACGAGCAATTGATTCCTGGATTTCCGGATAAGCCTGAATTAGTACCCCCTTTAGCTGTAAAAAAAAGAGCCATGCATACGATTGAGGGGAGGGCAATTGCAATTCATGCATTGGCCCATATAGAATTTAATGCTATTAATTTAGCGCTAGACGCTATCTGGCGCTTTTCTAATATGCCCACCAAGTTCTATCGTGATTGGCTTTTAGTTGCCAAAGAAGAGTCCGAGCACTTTGACTTATTACAAGGGCATTTAGCCGAGTTGGGATATTTTTATGGGGATTTTACTGCGCATAATAGTTTGTGGGAGATGGTTGACAAGACAAAATTAGATGTTTTAGCTAGGATGGCGCTCGTCCCAAGAACAATGGAAGCTAGAGGTCTAGACGCTGTACCGATGATCCGAGATCGGTTCTTACAAGTTAAGGATATGCGTATGGTCGAGATTCTGGATATTATTTTGCGAGATGAAATTGGTCATGTAGAAATAGGTAATTATTGGTTTAATTACCTGTGTCAGGCAAGAAGGCTTGATCCAATGAGGGCTTTTAAAGATTTATGTAAACAATATAAGGCCCCGATTTTAAGAGGTCCTTTTAATATTGATGCTAGAAAATTAGCAGGTTTTACTGATGAAGAGTTAACACACCTAGTAAACCAGGCCAGTTAACTCGATACACGAATCAATCAGCCTAGTATATTCACTCTTTTAGTTTTTGGACTTGCAGCCAAGCTAATTCGGCGATAGGGCGTGCTTTTTTTCCCATTTCGATGGCCTGTTGACTCGCAGCGTTGCCTTGAATTGCTCGGTGGGCAACTCCTTGAAGAATGGCCGCCATGCGAAACATGTTAAAGACAATATAAAATTCCCATTCTTGATCAGAATTAAGCTTAAAACCAGTTCTTTTTAAGTAGGAATCTAAGTAACTTTGTTCATCTGGTATTTGTTGCTCCTCAAAATTAATGCCATGTAATCCCCTGAAAAGTTCAGGAGGGAATCGCCAAGCCATCATATGATATGCAAAATCAGAAATAGGATTACCTAAGGTCGATAACTCCCAATCCAAGACAGCTAAGACTTGAGACTGTTTAGGATGAAAAATCATATTATCAATTCGAAAGTCTCCATGAACGATACTGGTTGGATCATTAATTGGGATATGTTTTGGTAACCACTCAATGAGATGATGCATTGCATCGATTGGTTCGGTTTGAGAGGCCATATATTGCTTAGACCAGCGCTCTAATTGCCTTTGTACGTAACCACCTCTTCTGCCATAGTCACCTAGGCCAATTGAATCTGGAGGGATTTGATGCAGCTTAGAAATTGTCAGATTCATTTGATCAAATATATCTAAGCGCTCTGAGGGATCTAAATCGGGTAAGCGCGGATCCCAAAATATGCGCCCATCGACAAACTCCATGACGTAAAACTCTGAACCAATAATGCTTGGATCCTTACAATAAGCGTAGACCTGAGGAACTGGAAAGTCAGCTTGGTAAAGGGCTTCAATGACGCGGTACTCACGGTCAATGGCATGGGCACTTGGTAGAAGATCACCGATGGGTTTTCTTCTGAGAATACATTGGAACACGTCTTGCGTAATTAAAAAAGTAGGATTCGATTGGCCACCTTCTATTCGCTTGATTTGAATATCTTGATTTGGTTCAATAGCTGCTAGATGATCTTTGGCCCATACGCGTAATTTTTTTTCAGAAAGGTCGTGCTGATTAACCATAGTCGATTAGAGCTTACCTAAACTCAACGAGTTTAAATGTTCCCATTGATTTGGCGAGTAAGTCTCCTGAGGCATCATAAGCGGAAGCTTCGCAGAATTGAATCGACTTACCGGCTTTGAGGACTGTGCCATGGACAACCATTTTGCCTTTGCCGCCTTTGATAAAACTCGTTGACATATCAATTGTCATCGCACCACCCAAATGGCCATGCTTTACTTTAGCGGCCATTGCCATTGCAAAATCGAGCAAAGTCATCATAACGCCACCATGCGCAACTCCAAAGGAATTACACTGCCATGGTTGTAAATCTAGGTGCACATGTACCAAATCTTCGGAAATCTTTTCTACATCCATAGCCATTTTTTCGATGAAGGGAATTTCAATACCAAAATACGTTTGTGACATGGTTTTTCCTATTTTGAGTTATTTGTATGTTTAAAGAGAATGAATCTAATCATTTTGAACTTTTTTTAGTTGGTTGAGCACAGTAAAAACACCACTTGTCCTGAGCATGATTTTATTGCCAACTTTGAGGGAGCACTCCGCAAAGCTCATTCGTTTGCCGATTTTGCTAATTCGAAATTCAGTCTCTACCCAATCATTGGGTTTGGGACTAGCTATAAAATCTGAGCTTAAGTGGACCGTAACTAGTTTTTGTGGTGGCTCTGTACTTCTAGATAGGTTATATCCTAGAGCAGAATCAGCCATGGAAATCAGCATTCCACCATGCGCAGTTCCCCAAATGTTGGTGTGTTTTGGCTCAATTCGAATACCAAATACGCGCTCAACGTGGCCGTTATCGGCGGGGACATTTTTATAATACCAAGGTCCAAGCATCGTTAAAAATTGTTCAGACTGCGGGGATAATTCGTGCAGAATAAATCCCTCGGGAATATCGAGCGAATGGTTAATGGTCATGGCTATCTATTGTATTCAAATCTTAGTGCCCAATCCGAAAGAGAAGGGATAGGGATTAAAATAAGAAAATGTATACAGTTAAAGAAATTTTTAGTACGCTGCAAGGAGAGGGCGCACAAGCCGGACGGGCAGCTGTTTTTTGTCGCTTTACGGGTTGCAACCTGTGGTCTGGCAGAGAAGAAGACAGAGCTCAAGCAATTTGTCAATTTTGCGATACAGATTTTGTTGGAATAAATGGTGTTGGGGGAGGGAAGTTTCCTGATGCCAATTCTTTAGCAAATGCGATTGATTCTGAGTGGCTTCAAATGAATCGATCTCAGACTAATAAATACCTAGTTTTTACGGGTGGAGAACCATTACTGCAATTAGATGAGGTTCTGATAAAGGCACTTCATGAAAGATATTTTCAGATTGCCATAGAAACTAATGGCACTATCAAGCCTCCTGCACATATTGATTGGATTTGCGTTAGCCCAAAAAATGGTTCACGTTTGGTTTGCTTACAAGGAGATGAAATCAAATATGTGATTCCGCAAAATCATCAGATTCCTAATTTGAATGAGATTGAATTGTCCCTCAAGCGTTTTGAAAAAATGAACTTCCAACATTTCTTTTTACAAGCAATGGACGGTCCTCGGCAAGCAGAGAATATCAATTTAGCGATTGAACTGTGCAAAAAGAGGCCATTATGGCGACTTAGCCTGCAGCAGCACAAATTAATCCACTTACCCTAGATCAATCCCCGAAGATGAAATATTTTGAAATTACCAGAAAATTAGAGTTTGATGCTGGACACCGGATCCCGAACCACAATGGTCAATGTCGTCATTTGCATGGGCATCGCTATTGTTTGGAGGTTACTCTCAGAGGTCAGGTCAATGAAACATGTGGTGCCAGGGATGAGGGGATGATTATGGATTTTGGCGATATCAAGAAAATTATGAATGATGTCCTTATTCAGCATTGGGATCATTCTTTCTTTGTGGCTCAGACGGATACGGAATTAATTGCCTTTCTAAAAACAATTGTGGATCATAAAACGACTGTTATGCAGGCGGTACCAACTGCGGAGAATATTGCTCAGTATGCATTTGACTTATTAGCGCCAGTCTTAAATAATCATTTTATGAAAAAATTGACCTTACAACGCGTCAGGTTGTATGAAACCCCAAACTGCTGGGCTGATGTGTGTGAGGCCTAAATGAGTAGTCATTTTTCGGACGACGAAAAATGGATGCGTCTAGCCATTGAGCAAGCCAAACTGGCCGCCCTAGAGGGAGAAATTCCGGTCGGGGCAGTCCTCGTTAAGGATGGGCAATGCCTTGCTACTAGCCATAATTTGCCAATTGCGAGGCATGATCCGACTGCCCATGCTGAAATGAATGTCCTGCGTGAGGGCGCCAAGCAACTACAAAATTATCGCTTACCTGGGGTTGATCTATATGTCACACTAGAGCCCTGTCTGATGTGTGCAGGAGCTATTTTTCATGCCAGAGTCAATCGGGTATTTTTTGGAGCATTTGATTCCAAAACTGGTGTTGCGGGTGGGGTCATTAATGTGTTTCAAGAGACTGCCTTAAATCACCACACGGCAGTTCAGGGTGGTATTCTAGAGGCGGAATGCTCCAAGTTATTAAAGGATTTTTTTAAAAATAAGCGTCTTTTAGCCCATTAAAAAAATATACCTCAACTATGCCCCAAGTCTTAGCCCATCTGCACTGCATTGCACCTTCAGGTCCTTTACTCAATATCGAGCGAGCAACTAGGGGTCTTCAATGGTTAGAAAACCAGGGCTTTGTAGTTCATAATGCGACTGCTGCAAATCGTCAATTTGAACGTTTTGCAGGTACGGATCGTGAAAGGGCCAAAGAAATTAATGCTTTAGCAGAAATGGTCAATGATGATGGCTTAATCGCCATGGGGATTCGGGGGGGGTATGGCATGACTCGCATACTTCCTAAAATAGATTGGAGTAAGCTTGGTCAAGCTGTTTCAAAGGGACTTTCGATTGTTGGCCACAGTGATCTAACAGCATTACACCTCGGTTTACTAGCTCAAACAGGTATGCCAAGTTATGCTGGACCGATGGTTTCGGCCGATTTTGGTAATGAATCAAGCGCAGAGATATCTCAATTTACATACCAACACTTCATACAAGCTGTTATCAATAAAAAATTGGATATTCAGGTGGAGCATACCCAAGAATTCTATACGGGACCCCCAATCGAGTTTCGAAAGAAGATCTTATGGGGCGGGAATTTATCAATGCTAGTGAGTCTTTTAGGAACACCCTATTTCCCGTCTATGGATACTATCCATCAGGGTATCTTATTTATTGAAGATGTTAATGAACACCCATACCGAGTGGAAAGAATGTTGTTACAACTGGTGCAGGCAAATGTACTGAGTAGCCAAACGGCTATATTAGTTGGGGACTTTTCTGGCTATCAATTAGGTCCCCTTGATGCGGACTATTCATTGCTAAAAGCTTTGGGTCGAGTTGCTCAGGAATTACAGAAATCCGGTACAGGAACGACAATTATTTCAGGTCTACCATTTGGGCATTGTTTAGATAAAGTCACATTACCAGTTGGTATATCTTGTGATTTAGACTTGTCTAGCCAGGGCTTTAACCTTTGGGGTAGTTGGTAATTCTTGAAAATTTAAGTAAGGATAGTAAAATGTTGGGTTGAGATCTCTTTTCATCATCATTTCTAATATTCTTTGAGTTAATAGTGCTATCTACATCCAACATCACCATGCAGTTCGGCCACAAGCCGCTTTTTGAAAACATTACGGTTAAATTCGGAGGCGGGAATCGCTATGGGTTAATCGGAGCAAATGGCTGTGGTAAGTCTACCTTCATGAAAATTTTAGGTGGTGAATTAGAACCATCCTCGGGACATGTCATGCTTGAGCCGAATATTCGGCTGGGGAAGTTACGCCAAGACCAATTTGCTTTTGAAGAGATGCGTGTCCTAGATGTTGTGATGATGGGCCATGCTGAAATGTCTAGCGTAGCGCAGGAGAGAGATTTAATTTATGCAAATCCTGATGCAACTGAAGATGATTATATGCACGCTGCCGAGTTAGAGGCGAAGTTTGCGGAGTACGGTGGCTATACAGCGGAAGCGAGAGCAGGGGAGTTATTACTAGGTGTTGGCGTCTCAATTGATTTACATCAAGGCCTAATGAGTGCTGTTTCTCCTGGTTGGAAGTTACGTGTTTTACTGGCCCAGGCTTTATTTTCTGATCCAGATGTCTTGTTATTAGATGAGCCAACCAATAATTTAGATATCCATACGATTCATTGGTTAGAAGATATTTTGAATGAGCGTAATAGTACGATGATTATTATTTCGCACGATCGGCATTTTCTAAATTCGGTTTGTACCCATATGGCTGACATGGATTTTGGAACTTTACGGGTTTATCCAGGCAATTATGATGATTACATGTTGGCTTCGGCCCAAGCTAGATCTCAGCAGATGTCGGATAACGCCAAAGCAAAAGATAAAATTGCTGAATTACAAGATTTTGTGAGAAGATTTTCCGCTAACAAATCTAAAGCCAGACAAGCTACATCTCGGCAAAGGCAGTTAGAGAAGATTGAGGTGGCCGATATCAAACCATCTTCAAGACAAAATCCATTTATTCGTTTTGAACTCGAAAAGGTTCTACACAATATTGCCGTTGAATGTACTGGGATTACAAAAACATTTGATCGGACTATTTTTAAGAATTTGAATATAACGGTTCAGCCTGGCGAGAAAATTGCAATTATTGGTCAGAATGGGGCGGGTAAGACAACTCTTTTAAACACCCTTTTGAGTTCCCGCTTTGATGGTCAGGATCCTGATCAGGGAGCGGTCAAGTGGGCTGAACATGCTAATGTTGGGGTAATGCCTCAAGATACTAATATGTGCTTTCCAGTTGATAAAAACTTATCTGATTGGATGGGTGACTGGTCAAAAGCAGGGGATGATGATCAAGTAATCCGAAGTACTTTAGGCCGATTACTCTTTTCGGGCCCAGAAATCACCAAATCTGTTAAGGTGATTTCTGGGGGTGAAAAGGGTCGAATGATCTGGGGTAAATTAATGTTAGGTAAGCACAACGTGCTTGCTCTGGATGAGCCGACTAATCATATGGACATGGAATCGATTGAAAGTATGCAGATCGCTCTAGAAAAATATGCTGGCACATTGATCTTTGTATCGCACGACAGGGAGTTTGTTTCCGGCTTAGCTACTCGGATTTTAGAGGTTGGGATGGATGGTGAAGTTGTAGACTTTTCAGGAACTTACGAAGAATACCTCACAACCAAGGGCATGAATTAACTGGATTTATTTTAGTCTTTTTGTTGCGTAAAACGCATGGCAGTGCCCTCTACAGTAATTCGCTGCCAAACTTGTTTTTTTTCTTCTGGGGTCATACTCACCCAATTAGCCACTTCTAGAATTGTCCGGCCACAACCTTTACATACATCATCAAAAAGAGTCGAGCAAATGCCGATGCAAGGGGAGTCTTGGTCAGAATTAGGAGAAGTACTCATCCGAAAGAGGACAGACCAATGAGTTCAATTTTATATTGATCTGGATCTTCAATAAAAGCAATGATTGTATTACCACCCTTTACGGGACCTGCTTCTCGAGTTACTTTACAGCCCATTTCTTTGACCATTTCGCAGGTTTTATAGACATCTTCAACGCCAATTGCGATATGACCAAAATAGCCACCAGGTTCATAATGGTCTACACCATAGTTGTAGGTTAATTCGATTTCTCCAAAACCTTCCTGATTACCTTTGCCATACCCTAAAAAGGCTAGATCATACTTTTGCTCTGGCCTTTGGGTGGTTCTAAGTAGGCTCATACCCAGAACTTGTGTATAAAAATCAATCGATTGAGGTAGGTTAGTTACCCGAAGCATCGTGTGCAGAAATTTCATATTACCTTTGTCATGTTCCTTGGATTGAGACATCTATCTTATTTAACATAATAATTATTATACGCATATTATGAATTTAAGTTAGTGTTGATAATTTTTGTAATAATGTGAAAAATTCACTGAATAACTCTATTTTAAAGCTTTTTAAGGAATTAGATCCCGACTTACCGAGTTTGGGCCTTATGGCCAAGGTTTTAGAACGTATTCTGATTGATACATTTTTTTCCACCTGGACTTCAACCCTTCAACAATCTCTTTTTGATTTCCCATATTCGCAAAATCGATTGCTGTCAGTTCTAACTGATTCTTTGCTGCTAAATCGGCTTCATTATCAAGTAAATATTTCACAACCTGAATATGGCCGGCTCGAGATGCTAGCATCAATGGTGTTGTGGAATTGGGGCTTTCGACATCAACATAGGCGTCTTTTTCGATCAAAAAACGAATAATCCCTAAGTGCCCGTTGGTGCTTGCATAATGCATGGGGCTCCAGCCATTTTTTTCTATACTGGCTTGTCTAGTATCTACTAAGTGTTTTACCAAAGGTAAATCCCCTTTAAAGGCGGCGTACATGAGGGCATTTTCCTGATTGTTATTCTCTAAATCTACATCTAAATCATTGACTTGCGAGAGATATTGAATAACTTTTTTCGAGTCATTTTTAATCGCATGAATCAATAAAGTATCACCAGATACATTCTGTAAATTGACCGCCGAGGGATTTCTATCAAGATATTTTTGAAGTCCTCCTAAATCATCAAAATACGCCATATGAAAAAGAGACTCAGTGATAAATGCTAGAGATTGTCGAGTTGTGGACTTTTGTTGATTTGTTTGAGACATGCTCACGCCCACTATGCCAACTAGGACAAAACTCATGAATAATTTACCAAAGAAGTTATTTGACATAGTTAAACCTGAAATAATTCAGAAAAATTACGGCTTGTGACCATGGCCAACTCCTCGACTGGAATACCTTTTAATTCGGCAATATATTTACCAACGTAACTAACCCAAGCTGGCTGGTTGATTTTTCCTCGATGTGGCGCAGGCGCTAAATACGGCGAGTCTGTTTCAATTAGGAGACGATCAAGGGGTACATATTGACAGGTATTTTTGATTTCAAGCGCATTTTTAAATGTCACAATACCCGAAAAAGAAATATAAAAGTTTTGATCCAATGCAGCTTTGGCGACGTCAATTCCCTCAGTAAAGCAATGCATCACGCCCCGCGGATCCTTTGCACCCTCTTCTTGCATGATTCGGATCGTATCCGTTGAGGCCTGACGCGTATGAATAATGAGCGGTTTTTGAGCAGCTTTTGCAGCCTGAATATGCACTCGAAATCGTTCTCTTTGCCACTCAAGATCAGCGTATGCTCGGTCAGCCATGCGGTAATAGTCTAGTCCAGTCTCTCCTATACCAATTACCTTAGGATCTTGTGCCTGTATCGTTAACCAATCAAAAGTAGGCTCAGGAGTGTTTTCATAGTCAGGATGAACGCCGACTGTGGCATATAAATGATCGTATTTTTTTGCTAAAGCTAGGACCTTCGGGAAATCTGGCTGATTGACACTAATACATAAGGCCTTTGTAACAAGGTGCGTTGCCATGTTTTGCAAAATTTCATCAAAATTTTCTTGAAAATCATCAAAATCTAAATGGCAATGTGAGTCAATAAACATTTCTAGGCTTTGAATAGGTGAGCATATTTCGCTAGTAAAGACTCTAGCTGTAATTTAGGAAATAAGGGGTGTGAGGCTAGCTTCATTTCAATCGTTAGAAATTGAAGGAATTGGCTTAATTGTACAAAGCTCATTCGATCTTGATAAAGCTTTATTTTATCCGCCCAGCGGGGATAGTACCTGACAGGTAAATTTGATTTGGATAAATAGATATCAATACACCACCGGTACAAACAATTTAAGATATCGATTAGAGAATTTTTTGCAAGAAGATCAATTACTTGGGATATTTCAATATCCTGAAATCGGGATAATTGCTCAATTACCACTTGACCATTAAACGCCCCACCTTGAATCGCTTGTAATGTTTTAAGAGGCGATTTTCCATGTTCGGTCAATAAGGCTCCTAAATCCTCCCTATCGATTCTTTTACATGAGTCCTGTAACCTTAACCACTCGAGACTTTCCGCTTCTTTGGGCTTTGGTATTGGAATCGCCACGCATCTCGACCGAATCGTAGGTAAAACGAGATCAATACGATGCGTTACTAAAAGATAAATGACGTTCGGGGATGGTTCCTCGAGCGATTTTAAAAGGCAATTTGCCGCTTCGGTTGCCATTGACTCCACGGGATAAATGAAGATGATCCGCTTTCCCCCGCGGTATGATCCAAGAATATTACTTGATACGACATCTCTAATTTGTTCAATTTTTATGAATTTACTTAATTTTTTATCTGAAACCTCTTTTTTATCCACATCGATTTCAAGCTGCAGGTGCTTTTCCAGTAGATATAACTGGTTTTCAGGTAATACTGGAAAAAAGTCTGGGTGGTTTGCCTGACTAAACCAGTGGCATGCCTGACATTGCTGGCATGGCTTATTGTGCGTGCCTTCGCATACAAGATAGTTGGCTAAGTGCATAGAAAAGTTGAACTTTCCAATAGCCTGCTCGCCAAAAAAAAGAAGGGCTTGGGGAATTGATTGTTGGGTAAATTGACTAAAAAAAGTGGCGTTCCAAGGGTAAAGCATAGAAAAGGCCATTTATATGTATGACTCTATTTTAGTCGCAATATTGCCTATTACCTTTTGAATATTTTTAATTGACTGACTAGCATCAATTACCTCAAAGCGCATTGGATCCTCTTTTACTCTGCGAAGATACTCGGCTCTGACCCGATTAAAAAAGTCAAAATTTAAGGCCTCGAACTTATCGGGATTTCTAGATAACGCCCTTCTCTTTTCTGCTTCCTCTGGGCTGATATCAAAAAGAATCGTTAAGTTGGGCTGAATTGCAACTGTTGTTAGATTAAACTCTCGGTCGATAGTCCAGCTCTCTAATTGATTTAATTTATGGGCTAATATGCCTCTCCCACCAACTTGATAAGCAAAGGAAGAATCTGTATAGCGGTCACAAATAACTATCTGACCACATGCCAGTGCTGGCTCAATCACGACTGCTAAATGTTCTCTTCTGGCTGCAAACATTAAAAGAGCCTCAGTTTCTGCATGCATCTCCTGATGGAGAAGTAGTTGACGTAATTTTTCGCCTAGCTCCGTGCCACCTGGCTCACGCGTCATCACAATTTTCTTTTCAGGAAAACGCGACCTTAGACATTCTTGGAAAAAATCTAAGTGCGTACTTTTACCGGCACCATCGATACCTTCGAAAGTAACAAAAAATCCAGGAAAAGAAGAATTTCTCTCGCGCATAAACTTATAATAGAACACATGTCCTTACCTAAGCCGAAATGCTTAGATAATTTTTACCTTTACTAATCTAATTGCCAATTGCTTAAATTATATCGATGAATCCAACGCAAAACATGAAATTCATCCATCTTACAGACTGGGATATTATTCGTGTGGAAGGGCCGGATACAAAAGTTTTCCTAGAAAACTTGCTCACTTCGAGTGTATCTAGTCTAGACTCTCGGTCTGGTCAACTCTCTGGATTTTGCTCACCCAAGGGTCGATTAATGGCAAGTTTTTGGATGACTGAACACAGCCAAAATGCTATTCTCATTTGGATCAGTAAAGACCTTGCACCTGAATTTGCCAAAAAATTACAGATGTATCGTCTGCGGTCTAAAGTTGAGATTCACTATGAGCCCAATTTTTACTCGGTATATGGTGTTTTATCTTCCTCCAAAGAGCAGGCTGAAATAAACTCCGAGGCATTTCTTTTTTTAAAGTTGCCAGAAGTGCTCCACGAATCGCATCCTATTGCTCGCACAGTTTTTGCTTTTCAACAGCCTCCCCTTAGCATAGATAATGAACTTGCCGGGCAATGGAATTTACTGGAGGTACTGAGTGGTATTCCACGCTTAACAAGCGCAACTAAAGATCTTTTTGTGCCGCAAATGATTAATTTTGAATCCTTGGGAGGGGTAGATTTCAAAAAGGGCTGTTATCCCGGTCAAGAGGTTGTTGCACGGAGTCAATATCGTGGCACTATCAAACGTCGATTAAAACTTGGCACCATCATGGATAATCCTCAGGCACGTTTTAGACCTGGTGATCTAGTTTTTACTGATCAAGAATTAGATCAACCTGCTGGGGTGATCTTGCTGAGCGCCTTCCACGCAGGCCCAGCAGTAAATTATGTCCAAATGGAAATTAATTTAAGCGCTACGGGCCTACCTCTGCGCATTATTCGGCCAGATGAGGCACCTTCAAACCTGATCCAAATTATAGAACCACCTTATCAACTTCTAACCATCTGAGTGTATGTGCATTATTTTATTTGCTATTAATTCCCATCCGGACTACCCTTTTGTAGTTGCGGCAAATCGTGATGAGTTCTATGCCCGTCCGACAAAAAAAATTGATTGGTGGAGCGATTATTCCCATGTACTTGGTGCGCGCGATCAAGCGGATGTTCTTGGTTTACCAGGCACAGCACTTGGCTTATCTCAAAAAGGTAAATTCTCAGCTATTACAAATATTCGTGCGCCTAGTGAAAAAAATCCAGACTTACGAACCCGCGGTGAACTCACCGCTAAATTTTTATCGCAATCAAAACCGATACATGAATTTATTACCGATCATCAAAAATCGTTTCTACAATACAATGGTTTTAATCTGTTACTAGGAGATCTATCAAATGTCGCACGACCAGAGTTTTTCTGGGTAAGTAATCGGTTGTTGGTTGGCGATAAGATTCGACAACGAAAGACAATCAATCCGACTGCCATTTCGGCTGGTTTATACGGCCTATCCAATGCGATGCTCGATACACCTTGGCCAAAAGTACGTTCTGGAGTTGCACAATTTGCGCAAGCGCTAGCTCGAGACTCGGGTAAATTTAATCAAGATGCCATGTACTTTAATCTGCTTGCAGATAACAACAATTTCTCAGATCAGGTCTTGCCATCCACTGGAGTTAGCCAAGAATGGGAAAAAGCCCTCGCGCCAATTTTTATTCAAACTGAACATTACGGCACGCGCTCGTCTACCTTACTACGGGTTCGTAAAGATGGGATGTTCCAGATGATCGAGCGTAGTTTTCAACAAAATGAATTAACTAACACCAGTATATTTGAAGGTCAACTTGAGCAATCAACCACGCAAGATCGCTAATCAGAGTGTTTTTGGGATGCTAGGCTTGATTCAGACTGACTTCTGATAGGGTCTTTAATTAAAGAGCGTTTAAAGTATTTAAATGTACCAGTTGCCATGCTACATAATTGACCATGTTGATCAATTAATTTTGCTTCGCAAAATGCCATGGTTGCAGTCGTATGAATCGATTTACCAATGACACGGATTGAGCCTGCAGTGGCTCGCATAAAGGTGTTTTTGAGTTCGATAGTAACTACGCTACGATCATTAGGGTCAGCTGCCCTTGCGGCAATTGCCATGGCTGCATCTGCAAGAGATAATAAGACCCCGCCATGAACACTGCCCCACGTATTTAAGTGCTTTTCTTCAACCTCAAGGCTAATCTCCCCTTCCCCATGACTCATTCGATGCAATTTAACACCCAACAGGTTTAAAAAAGGCACGTCTAAGTCCAGGTAAACTGCATTTTTGATAGGATCTACTGAATTCGTCATAAGCAATTAGGGGTAAATGAGTCAAACTCAGTACATTGAAAGCCAGATAGTAACCAAACTTTTTGAATAAATGTAATACATTTGAGAGTTATAACCGGTAACAGGGTAACTGAATATCCCTCTATAATAAACCTTTATCATCTTTTGAATTATTTCACTCCTTTTGCCAAAATTGTTTTAAAAAATTATGTCCGCAAACCCAACATCAAAAAAAACTGAAGCCCAGTATCAAGCAGAACTCTCGCCGATTGAGTTTGAGGTAACGCAAAGATCCGGAACCGAAAGGCCTTTTACCGGAAAATATTGGGATCATTGGTCAACGGGTATTTATCAATGTGTTTGTTGTGGAGTGCAATTATTCTCATCCAATACAAAATTCGATGCGGGCTGTGGTTGGCCAAGTTTTTCGATTCCTTTAGAAAATTCAGCCATTCGGGAAATTAAAGACTCAAGCCATGGCATGATTCGAACAGAAGTTCGTTGTCACAACTGTGAGGCACATTTAGGGCATGTGTTTGATGACGGTCCTGCTCCATCTGGGCTGAGATACTGTATTAATTCAGCATCACTGCGTTTTAATGACCAACAAAATCAAACTGGAGAATCAAGTCAGTGAAGTTTTTAGCAGAAATACTTCCTATTATTGCTTTCTTTGCAGCGTTTAAATTATTTGATATTTATGTAGCGACCTTAGTGGCAATGGTGATTACCATGTTGCAAATTGCCTGGATCAAGTTTGAGAGAAAACCGATCCCAAAAATTCAGCTATTTAATTTAGCGATTATTCTTATCTTTGGTGGTCTTACTATTGGTTTACAAGATAAAGACTTTATTATGATCAAGCCTACGATTCTTTATTGGGCTTTTGCGCTGGGACTTGGCGTGAGTTGGTTTATCTTTAAGAAGAATTTAATTCAAGCGGTCATCGGCAAAGAGGTTCAAATTGACCCATTCATTGCAGATCAGGTGTGGTTTAAGTTGAACTTGCTTTGGATTGGTTATTTCTTTTTTTTAGGTTGTTTAAACTGGTGGATTGCCAAAAATTTTTCCGAGGATTTTTGGGCAAATTTCAAACTCTCCACGATCGGAATTTTATTTGTATTTATCTTGATTCAAGGCTTATGGTTGAGTAAATATATGAAACAGGAACCTAAGAAAGAATAGTTTTTAATGAGTGTCCATCCCCAAATTGTTGTGTATCAACAAGTATTAACAGAAAAACTCAAGCCTGACTCTATTGCGATCATTGATGAATCAGACCAGCATGCTGGACATGCAGGTCATCATGCCGGTGGTGCCAGCCATTTACGCCTACATATTGTTGGGGCTGCTTTTGAAGGCTTAAGCCGTTTAGCTAGACATCGCCTAGTGTATGATATTTTGAATCCATGGATGCCGCATGAAATCCATGCCTTAGTAATTAATGCGAAAACGCCATCCGAAAATGAAAAAATCTAACCTCGTAATCTTATCGATTTGTGTAAGCTTTTGCTTTAACCCATTCGTTCTTGCCCAAAACGCCGCCGTTGTAAATGGTAAGCCTATTCCATTAGCTAAATTAACGCGCATGCTAGAAAAATCTGGTCAAATGAATTCACCGGATGTCAAGGAAAAAGCGCGCGACGTATTAATTACAAAAGAATTAATCCTACAAGAAGCTGATAAAAGAGGATTAACGAAGAATGAAGAAGTTCGTGATGCTATGGAGCAAGCTAGATTGAGCGTTCTTGTTTCCGCTGTATTCGAGGATTATATTTCTAAAGATGGTATTTCTGACAAAGATTTATTACCTGTCTATGAAAAAGTCAAGGGCCAATTTGGTGGGAAGCAATATAAGGTCAGACACATATTAGTTGAAAACGAAAAATTAGCAAATACCTTGCAGGCTCAAATTAAGGGTGGTGCGAATTTTTCTGACTTAGCAAAAACCAATTCGAAGGATCAAGGCTCTGCCCCCAATGGTGGAAGTCTTGATTGGGTGACGGCTAGTGGCTTAGTTCCTGAATTTGCCCAAGTGATGACTACGTTAAAGGCTGGAGAATTAGCTAGTTCACCAGTTAAATCACAATTTGGCTGGCATATTATTCAAGTCGATGAGATTAAAGATACTCCGACTCCAAGTATGCAAGAAGTTAAGCCGCAGTTAGTGCAAATGCTGACCCAAGATCAAAATTGGCAAAAATTTAAATTTTCTGAAATGATGGAAAAGTTTAAATCGAAGGCAAAAATTCAATAAAGCTCTTCAAGACTTTATTTTTTCTGAGCATTGCGAGTATTGATGTTTTAAATAGTTGGGCCCTAGCATTTTCTAATTCTTGTTCTATTTGATATCGCAATGATTGTGCTTTGTTAATACTGCTCTGGTTCTTTATCGCTGCCCCTTCGATTATTGGCAGAGCACGTGTATTGCGAACTCACTAAGCATCCAATTTGTAATCGGTGCAAATTGATAACTTAAATCGCTAGATATTTTTTACTTTGTAGATTATTTGATTTTAAATCTGCAACCCATTGTTTAGCTGGGAGCTGATATCTTTTTTGAATAGTCTTTGCCCTTTTTTTGAGGTCCGACCAAGCAAATTTTAAATAAGGTCCTTTAAAAGCAATTGCGACTACATTGCAGTCATGAACCTCCTTGAACAACAGCACTCTATTATCAAATACATCACAAATTCGTTGAATGTTTTTTGCGTAACTAGAATGCTGATGAAATAAATTGACGGTTAGGACTCCGGGCGACTTTAAGACATCAAAGCACCCTTGATAAAATTGCTTTGAATTTAAAGCTGGTCCAGATGCTTCACCATTAAAAATATCTACTTGTAGCACATCGAACTGATTGTTATGCGCTTCCTGTTGAGTAAAGTCTAGGGCGTTTGCCTGAACCACTTGAATTCTGTCATTTCTTAAATCTAAATCAAACATGGCCTGAGCTGCAATGATGATTGCAGGATTGAGCTCAACAGCCGTCGTCTTTATCGTCTTGTTTAAATGAGCGGTAAATTTCGTGAGAGCGGCAGACCCAAGTCCTAGCTGCAATACATGAAACCCCACCATAGGCTCTAAAAAGAGTAACCAAGCCATCATTTGCTGCGCATACTCTAATTCGATATGTAATGGCTTTTTTAAATTCATTGCACCTTGGATCCACGGCGTACCTAAGTGTAAGTATCGAATATTACCAACTTCAGAAAAAGTTACCGGTTCGTATGTAGGCTTTTTCATCAACCAATCCAATATCTGGCATTACGAAACATTCTCATCCATGGGCTCAAGCCGTTATCCGTATCTTGCCAAGATGGTGGTGACCAGCTCATTTGAGCCGTGCGAAACACCCGTTCAGGGTGTGGCATTAAAGCAGTAAATCTTCCATCCGTGGTTGTTACACCAGTAATACCATCTATTGATCCATTGGGGTTAAGGGGATAGTCTAAAGTTGGCTGACCGTAGTGGTCAACAAAACGCATGGTAACTAATTGTTGATTTTTGAGTTGATCAAAAGACCCCTGGATACTAAAGTTAACTTGTCCTTCACCATGTGCTACGACAATAGGTAATTGACTTTTTTGCATTTCTTTAAAAAAGATCGATGGCGATTCCAAAATCTCCACTTGCACAAATCTGGACTCATATTGCTCAGATTGATTTCTAGTGAATTGTGGCCAGTACTGAGCCCCAGGAATAATGGATGATAAATTACTCATCATTTGGCAGCCATTACAAACTCCTAAAGCAAAAGTATCCTTGCTCTGAAAGAACACCTCAAAAGTATCTCTTAAACGCGGGTTCATCAAAATTGTTTTAGCCCAACCCTGCCCAGCTCCAAGGACATCGCCATAACTAAATCCGCCGCAAGCTACAAATCCTATAAATGATTGCATGGATACAGCACCACTAAGCAAGTCAGTCATATGCACATCTTGACACTCAAAGCCAGCTAACCCTAAAGCATAGGCCATTTCCACATGGGAGTTCACACCCTGCTCCCGAAGAATTGCTATCCGAGGTTTTTGTGCCTGATTCATCAAAGGGAAAGCTGGGTTAACTAGAGGATTAAATAGCAGTATTGGGGAAATACCCGGATCTTTAGCGTCTTGAATAGCCTGTTTCTCACTGGCAACGCAGTCAGGATTATCCCGCAGAGCAGCAATTGCTAGACTATTTGTTTCCCATTGACTTTGTAAAGAGACCCTTGGTGTTTGATAAATACATTGTGCATCTCGCCAAATTTCTATGCTATCGGTTGTATTTATCTTTCCAACAATATGGGTATGCGCACTTAACTGATGATCTCTAAGAATCTTAAAAATAGCATCTCGGTCGGATCTACGTGTTTGAATAACGATGCCTAACTCTTCATTAAAGAGTGCTTTCAAGGTATTTTCGTGACGTCGTCCACTAATTTGCGATGCCCAATTTTTCGCATCCCCAAAATCCGATTCAGTCCCTTTTTCGAGAACAAGCAAGTCAATATTTAAGGAAATACCAACGTGCGAGCAAAAAGCCATTTCAGCAATAGTTGTAAGAAGCCCACCATCTGAACGATCGTGATAAGCGAGTATTTGATTGTTAGCTTTCAGTTTTTTAAGGGCTTGCGCTAAATGGATCAGTTGATGCGATTGAATATCCGGACAAATCGTATCGATTTGATCAGTTACATGGGTGAGAACGCTCCCGCCCATCCGGTTCTGGCCTTGTCCTAAATCAATCAACATGATTTCAGTATCTGGCTCAGCACTATTTAGTAAGGGAGTGAGTGTTTTACGAACATCCTTAACAGGGGCAAAGGCGGAAATAATTAATGAAACAGGGGATGTAACGCTTCGATCGCTACCATTTTCAGACCATTTGGTTTGCATGGATAGTGAATCTTTGCCCACCGGAATAGATATACCTAACTCAGGACATAACTCCATGCCGATGGCGGACACCGCTTCAAATAACTTAGCATCCTCTCCAGGAGTACCACAGGAGGCCATCCAGTTCGCAGAAAGTTTAATATGAGATATATCTGTAATATCAGCGCTTAAAATATTTGTAATGGCTTCTCCAACGGTAATACGAGCAGCAGCCCCGGCATTAAAAATAGCCATAGGTGGTCTTTCCCCCATGGCCATGGCTTCTCCTCGAAATGACGCAAAGTCAGCCATGGTTACAGCACAATCCGCAACAGGCACCTGCCAAGGTCCAACCATTTGATCACGATGCGTCAGACCTCCAACGCTACGATCACCAATCGTAATTAAGAAAGACTTACTAGCAACTGTTGGATGAGCAATCACTTGATGAATAGATGTTGGTAGTTGCACGTCGTCCCAACATGGCCTTGTGATCGGACTAGCAATTTGCTGGACATCACGATGCATCATTGGAGGCTTACCGAGTAGGACCTCCATAGGGATGTCAATAGGTAAATGCATGGGGTCAGCGACCGGCAAATGACTATCTTGCAGAATCAATTGCCGAGCGGTAGTTGCTTTACCAACTACCGCAAAAGGACAACGCTCACGCGCACAAATACTCTCGAATAATGGTAGATCTTTTTCGTTGATAGCTAAGGCGTATCGTTCTTGTGATTCATTACACCAAATTTCTGCAGGGCTCATCCCTGTTTCTTCAACAGGAATTTGCGTTAACTCAAAAATAGCCCCAAGATCAGAACCATCAGCTAGCTCTGGAAAAGCATTCGATAATCCCCCAGCGCCAACGTCATGAATCGCAACGATCGGATTTTTTTCTCCAAAGTGGATACAGGCATTAATGACCTCTTGAGCACGGCGTTCAATTTCCGGATTACCTCGTTGCACCGAGTTAAAGTCAAGATCTTTGGAGTTAGTACCAGTCGTCATTGAACTAGCAGCTCCACCGCCCATACCGATTTTCATTCCAGGCCCACCGAGCTGAATCAGTAAATCGCCCTCTTGAATTGGGCGTTTGTGAGTATGGATAGCCTGAATACTACCAATACCCCCGGCAATCATGATTGGTTTATGGTAACCCCATCTCTTACCAAAAAGAGTCTGTTCAAATACCCGAAAAAAACCACCTAAGATGGGTCTACCAAATTCATTATTAAAGGCTGCACCGCCTAGTGGCCCATCAATCATAATCTTTAGCGGCTTAGCAATAAAGTCGGGCTTGCCATATGGATTCTTTTCCCAAGGTAATTCTTGATTAGGAATATGCAGATTAGAAACTGTAAACCCGGTTAAACCGGCTTTTGGCTTGCCGCCAATACCCGTTGCTCCCTCATCACGGATTTCGCCACCAGCGCCAGTTGAAGCCCCTGGAAAAGGAGAAATAGCTGTTGGATGATTATGTGTTTCAACCTTCATTAAGGTATGAACTTGTTGGTCCATTGATTGGTATAACATGGTCTTTGGATCTGCAAACCACGTTTGGGACATCCCCCCTGCCATGATTGCAGAGTTATCTGAATAGGCAACAATCGTCCCCTCTGGATGAAGTTGGTGCGTATTACGAATCATGCCAAATAGCGTCTTATCCTGCGCTACACCATCAATAGTCCAGGTGGAATTAAAAATCTTATGACGGCAATGCTCGCTATTGGCCTGCGCAAACATAATTAACTCTACATCCGATGGATTTCGACCCATTTGTATGAAGCTTTTTTCAAGGTAATCAATTTCATCTATTGCTAGGGCTAAGCCTAATTCTTGATTAGCTTTTAACAAAGAAGCTTTACCTTCTTCTAAAACTGGAATTGTTTTAAAACGCGGTGATTGCAGATCTTGATAAAGTGTTTTTACTTGTTCTAAATCTATCAGAACAGATTCTGTCATTTGGTCATGACTAAGCCTGTACAACCAATCGAGTTGCTGCTTATCTAGCTGCTTTTTGATCTGGCAAATAAACTCAATGCCTCTTTCAAGTCGTAAAATGGGTAGATTACATATTCTAGCGATATCCGTCGCTTTACTAGACCAGGGTGAGATTGTCCCAATTCTTGGCACAACATAAAATTGTTGGCTATTTTTACCCAGAGATGACGCCTTATTCTCCGAGCAACTCAAGAGTTCAATGACTTGTGAGTTTTGGGTAGGCGTCAGGGGCTTATCTGACCAAATAAAAAAGCTATATCGACAGGTTAGATCCTGAATGGGGATTGTATTGTTTTTAAGAGAGTCTAAAAATTGAATTTTTCGAAACGGGGAAAGAGCTAGAGCTCCACTGAAATGACTAAAGATTGGCATAAATGTATTATACGAAATGCCATCTAGTTGGTAATAAAAACGCTCAGGAACGCTCCTCAGAGGGTAGGTTTTGATCGATCAGTCGGCCAGCTTTGATTTGTAAAATACGCCCACATTTTTTAGCCAAATCATGGTCATGTGTAACGATCACGATCGTTGTTTTAAGAACAGCGTTCAATTGAAATAATAAATCGATGATTAACTTCCCATTATCAGAATCTAGACTACCGGTAGGCTCATCCACAAAAAGAACTTGGGGATCAATAACAAATGCTCTCGCAAGAGCTACTCGTTGCTGCTCTCCACCAGATAAAGTCGCTGGATAATGTTTTGATCGATGGGTAAGACCGACTAAACCCAAGAGTTCTTCGGCTTTTTGTATCCGGTGCGGAGTTAATTCACCGCTGATTTCTAAGGGAAGTAGCACATTTTCAAGGGCAGTCAGTTCAGGAATTAACAAAAACGATTGAAAAACAAAACCAACAGATTGTTTTCGTACTTGCGCTTTAGCATCTTCGGTCAGTTTAGCCAGATCATAACCCAGCAGATTGACTTGGCCTGTGTAAGCAGCATCTAAACCAGCTAAAATACTCAGTAAGGTAGTTTTTCCAGATCCCGAACTACCCCAGATTGCTACTACTTCGGAATTTTCAATCCCAAGATGCACATCTTTTAATATCTCAACAAGACCACTTTTAGTAACGACGGTTTTACTCAAATTGCTTGCTTGAATAATGTATTTTGATGGAGTTGTATTCATGAATAGAGTAAGTTAGGATATTTGCTGATGAAAAAATTCTTATTTAAAACGCTAAGCATCATACTAATCGGTTTTTTAACACTGAGTGTTTTTGCTAATGATAAAAAATCAAAAAAAATTCTCATCATGGGAGATAGTATTTCTGCTGGCTATGGCCTTCGAAATGGCTTAGGATGGGTCGACTTGATGAGTTTGCGCTTAAAAAATCAAACTATTCAAATTATTAACGCCAGTATTAGCGGTGAAACAACTGCAGGAGGTCGTCAGCGGGTCAATCCCTTAATTCAGCAAATCACGCCAGATGTATTAATCATTGAGTTAGGGGCCAATGATGGGCTTAGAGGTTTTCCGATTGAAATGACGAAAGGTAACTTAGATCATATGATTAAGTCCGCCAAAACCAAACAAATTAAAGTTTTATTACTCGGCATGAAAATACCAAGTAATTATGGCGCGGACTATACCAATCAATTACAAAAAATGTACGCGAACTTGGCAACAGAACATCAAATCGCTTTTGTACCTTTTCTTTTAGAGGGGATCGCTCTTCGAAGAGAGTTATTTCAAGAGGATGGCATACATCCTAATGAAACTGCTCAGCCGATGATATTAGATCGGGTTATCCCAAAACTGAAGCCACTTCTTCAATAGACTTATTTAATTGACCGCAGAATTTTCACACCAGCACGATCACGAATATTTTCTAAGTAGGCATCTAGTTCGTTTTGGTAATTCAAAAAGGCAATTTGTTTGTACTGTTCAATGGCAACTTTGGCATCTTTTTGACTATCTTGTCGCGTTCGGTTGATGCGGTAAATAGCGTATCCTGATCCAGGCAATGCTGTTGCGACAACCTTTGGTAATTCATTTTCATTTGCTCCAAAGACCTTTTCATACGGCTCACCCTTGAGATCAAGGGGTTTATTTCTCGAGACCCAAAACGATTTTGTAAATTCTTTTCCAGGTATTTTTTGCGCTGGATTCTTACTCAGAATTTCTAGTTGAGCTTGACCATCTTTGACAGCTAACTCTTCGGATTTTTGCCGCTTTACTATTTCTGTAATTTGGCTCTTCACTTTTTCGAAAGGCAAGGTACTGGCAGGCTCATGTTTAATAACGTGCGCAGCTACCAAGACTCCAGCGCTCACTTGGATTGCTTCCGTATTTTTATTTGACTTTAATGACTCATCAGCGAAGATTGCTTTAAGTAATTTCGGATTATTGAGTGGATGATCTTTGCCTAATGAACTCAGTCCAGAGATCGAAAGGCCAGACACTTTTTGAATTTTTAGACCCAAGGCATCCGCTCCAGGCTTTAAACTATCTGGCTGTTCATAAATCAAGTTCGCAAATTGATCCGCTTTTTTAGAAAAATCCGCATCTTCACCGGCTTTGTTTGTATTCGATAAAACCACGTACTCCACATCCACCAGTTCAGTTGACTGAAATTGAGCGGGGTTTGCTTGGTAGTAATCGGTAAAGTCTTTCTCCGATAACTGCAGTTGTTTAGAATACGCATCCGCTAAAAAGAAGATTACTTGCACTTCTCTTTCTGTTGCAATCGAGGTGATTAGTTTTTGGGAGACCAAATCGGAACTAATCGTGCCAGTAGCACCACCTAGAGCGCTTTGCAAGTCCGAGCCCATCATTTCATATTTTTTGAGTTTTTCAAATTGAGCAACTGTTAAGCCATTATTCTGTAAAAATTGCCGGTATTGTTCAGCATCAATACTGCCGTCAGGCTTCTTCAGTAAGGCAACCTCGGGAAATTTCAGAATTTCTTTAGCCAAAGTTTCATCAGGTATCTGAAGATTGAGGGATTTTAAGTCAAAATTAAGAAGCTTTTGTTGGATTAATTGCCCAAGAATAGCATTTTTAAGGTTTGGGTTATCAAGCGCTTGGCCAGTAATTCCAAGCTTTTGACCTTGAGCTTTGATAGCATTTTCAAGTTCAACTTGCGTGATTGATTCTTGGTGAACTTTGGCTATATCCGTTTTTGAATCCCCAGATTTTGTATAACTGTCAACGCCTAAAAAAACGAACGATGGGACGATGAGTATAAGAAGAATAACTTGTAAGATTTTTTGATTTTTACGGACTGTTTCAAACATACATTCTCTTTTCGTTTTCTGGACTCTGCTTAACTTTCAGAAATTTTAGCGTTTATTTCTTACCCATATTTACTAGTTGGGCATTTGTCTCAGGCGACTCATTGAACGCGCTAAAAGCTTTTAGATACTGGTGGGTGCTGACGGGATCGAACCGCCGACATTCTGCGTGTAAGGCAGACGCTCTACCATCTGAGCTAAGCACCCTTGGTGTAGCATTTAGCGTGTAACTCATCCCTCAAGTAACGCGTAAAAGCTCATAAAGACATCTATTGTAACCGATTTTAAAACACCAAATCAATGCTTTAAAACTTCCGATTTGGTGGTGCTAACCGGTGTTTCAACAGGAGTATCTTTCGCAATGGTCACAATCTCTTCAGGTAAGGGTTTAGGAATTGTCTCCAGTGCCAGTTCGAGAACTTTATCAATCCAGCGAACTGGAATGATTTCAATGGCATTTTTGACAATATCAGGAATTTCAGTCAAGTCTTTGACGTTATCTTCAGGAATCAGTACGGTTTTAATTCCCCCACGATGCGCCGCAAGCAGTTTTTCTTTTAAGCCACCAATCGGTAAGACCTCGCCACGAAGGGTTATTTCACCAGTCATCGCCACGTCCGCTTTAACCGGTATGCCAGTTAAAATAGAGACAAGGGCTGTTGATATGGCGATACCGGCTGAAGGTCCATCCTTTGGGGTTGCACCTTCAGGGAAATGGATATGAATATCCTTTTTTTCAAACTGTTCTTCGCTAATCCCGAGCGCTTTAGATCTTGAGCGCACCACCGTTCGGGCTGCCTCTACAGACTCTTTCATCACATCACCAATTGAGCCGGTACGAATAATATTCGCTTTCCCGGGCATTAAAGCTGCTTCGATCGTTAACAAATCACCACCGACCTCGGTCCAAGCTAGCCCAGTTACTTGTCCTATTTGATTTTGTTTGTTGGCTAGGCCAAAGTCAAAGCGCTTCACGGATAAAAACTTCTCTAAATTTTCGGCCTGAATAACGATTGGTGCAGCCTCACTTTTTAGAAGCAATAGCTTGACTACTTTTCGACAAATCTTACTAATTTCTCTTTCCAAAGAGCGCACACCTGCTTCGCGCGTGTAGTAGCGAATAATATCCAAGATGGCAGATTCTTGGACATCTATTTCACCATTTTTCAAACCATTATTTTTAATTTGTTTTGGCAATAAATACTTCATTGCAATATGCGTTTTTTCGTCTTCTGTATAGCCAGCAAGACGAATGACTTCCATTCGGTCCAGTAATGGACCTGGAATGTTGAGCGAATTCGATGTCGCCACGAACATCACATCAGAAAGATCAAAGTCCACCTCAACGTAATGATCTTGGAAAGTATGGTTTTGTTCAGGATCTAGAACTTCTAACATCGCACTTGCTGGATCACCTCTAAAGTCAGTACCCATCTTGTCAATTTCATCTAGCAAGAATAAAGGATTACGAACTCCCGCTTTTGATAAGTTGGTGAGGATTTTTCCAGGCATAGAGCCGATATAGGTTCGGCGGTGTCCGCGGATTTCAGACTCATCACGCACGCCACCAAGAGCCATGCGCACAAACTTTCGATTGGTTGCCTTGGCAATAGATTGTCCTAAAGACGTTTTGCCAACACCAGGAGGCCCAACTAAGCAGAGTATAGGGGCCTTTACTTTATCAACGCGTTGCTGAACTGCAAGATATTCTAGGATTCTTTCTTTAACTTTATCTAATCCATAGTGATCGTCATTGAGCACGATTTCAGCATGGTTGAGATCATTATTGACTTTACTTTTCTTTTTCCAAGGCAAGTTAATCAAGGTATCTAAGTAGTTTCTAACGACAGTAGCCTCGGCCGACATGGGCGACATCAACTTAAGTTTTTTCAACTCAGACTCAGCTTTTTTGAGAGCCTCCTTAGGCATCTTTGCTAATTTAATTTTTTTCTCAAGCTCATCTAGATCGGCACCTTCTTCGCCCTCTCCTAACTCCTTTTGAATCGCTTTTACTTGTTCGTTCAGATAGTATTCACGTTGGCTTTTTTCCATTTGACGCTTCACACGCCCACGAATTCTTTTTTCAACTTGCAAAATATCAATTTCACTTTCCAGTTGCCCAAGCAAACTCTCAAGGCGCTTGATCACATCGGCCATTTCTAGAAGGTGTTGTTTTTGATCGAGTTTAATAGGTAGGTGTGCGCAAATTGTGTCAGCTAGGCGAGAGGCGTCATCAATCCCGCTTAATGAAGCCAAAATTTCTTGTGGTATTTTTTTGTTTAATTTGACGTACTGGTCAAATTGAGCCACGATTGCCCTCTTTAGTGCCTCAGTTTCGGATTGATCCAGAGTATGAAGAGACTGGGGAGTCGCTTCGCAATTAAAGTACCCTAAAGAATCTTCAATTTGGCTTATTTCTGCACGCTGGGTTCCTTCGACAAGAACTTTTACAGTACCATCGGGGAGTTTTAGCATTTGTAAAATATTAGCGATACATCCGACTGCATATAAATCAAGGGCCGTTGGCTCATCTTTCGAAGCTGTTTTTTGAGCCACTAGAAGAATACTTTTTCCGGTCTCCATCGCGGCTTCTAGGGCCTTAATAGATTTTGGTCGACCTACAAATAAAGGCATCACCATATGCGGAAAGACCACAACATCTCGAAGTGGTAGTAGTGGCAATTGAATCGGTTCTGTGGGTAGTAGCAAATTGCCAGGCATTTTAAATTCTCCAAAAAGTCGGAAATAAACAAAAACATCGCTTCTGTAACTAAATATAGCTGTTTTGATGAATTACAAGTCTAGAATACACTTTTTTATCAATAATCTACCAAAGGATAACAAATTCACCAATTCAAGGTGAAAATTGCGTAGAAATCAGGGGAATTGTAAATTGACGATCGATGATTATGCTGCAGAGCTAGTGGGGCGATAGAGTAGCTTCGGTTTGCCGCCCTCGATAGTGGCCTCATCAATAACCACCTTTTCGACATCCTTTTGAGATGGTAAGTCATACATGATGTCTAATAAAACAGATTCTAAGATAGACCTTAAACCCCGTGCTCCGGTGTTACGAATCAAGGCTTTTTTAGCAATGGCATTGAGGGCCTCTTCCCGAAACTCGAGTTGCACATTTTCTAATTCAAACAAGGCCTGATATTGTTTGACTAAGGCATTTTTAGGCTCTGTTAAAATCTGAATGAGGGCACTTTCATCTAATTGGGTCAGCGTAGCTGCTACAGGCAAACGACCAATTATCTCGGGTATTAGTCCAAATTTAATTAAATCTTCAGGCTCTACCTGTTTAATCACTTCCCCGAAATTTCTGGCATCTTTACTTTGCACAGTTGCATTAAAGCCAATACCAGATTTGGTCGAGCGCTGATTAATGATTTTTTCTAAGCCATCAAAAGCGCCACCACAAATAAATAAAATATTGGTGGTGTCGATTTGCAAAAATTCTTGATTAGGATGCTTACGACCCCCTTGAGGAGGTATCGAAGCCATCGTGCCTTCTACTAATTTGAGTAATGCTTGTTGGACACCTTCACCAGAGACATCCCTAGTGATCGATGGATTTTCGGATTTTCGTGAAATTTTATCGATTTCATCAATATAAACAATGCCCTTTTGGGCTTTTTCAATATCATAATTACAAGTTTGTAATAGCTTTTGAATAATATTCTCTACATCTTCACCAACATATCCTGCTTCAGTTAGGGTGGTTGCATCCGCCATCACAAAAGGCACATCTAGTAACCTTGCTAAGGTTTGAGCAAGTAAGGTCTTGCCTGATCCAGTGGGACCAATTAGCAAAATATTACTTTTAGCTAACTCCACTCCATTAAACTGCGCAACTTTACGTACACTGGCTGCCGAGCCATCTTTGGATTCTTTGGGTTGGTGGGGGCTTTTCGGGACTGCTTGAACGTTATTTAACCGTTTGTAGTGATTGTAAACAGCTACAGCTAAACTTTTTTTAGCATGGTCTTGTCCAATAACATACTGATCAAGGGTTTGCCTGATCTCCTGCGGGGTGGGTAACGATTCTTGTGCAAGCACCCCACCTTTATTTTTGCCATCACTGCCTCCCTCGGCAATCACCTCGTTGCAAAGAGAGACACATTCGTCACAAATAAAAACTGATGGGCCTGCAATCATTCGAATTACTTCGTCATGGGTTTTACCGCAAAACGAACAAATTAAATTTTGTGTACCTTCAGTTTTTTTTGTCATACTTTTTAATTATCTCGATGCAATTACTTGATCAACTAAACCATATTCTTTGGCCTGCTCAGCTGACATGAAATAGTCCCTATCGGTATCCTTAGCAATCGCTTCAACAGGCTGACCTGTTCGTTCCGAGAGAATCGCATTAAGACGCTCGCGTAAATAAAGGATTTCTTTTGCCTGTATTTCAATATCAGACGCTTGCCCTCTAGCACCGCCTAAGGGCTGATGAATCATCACCCGAGAGTTGGGTAGAGCAAAACGCTTCTCTTTAGTCCCAGCCGCCAATAAAAAGGCTCCCATACTCGCTGCAAGCCCCATACATAATGTACTGACATCCGGCTTAATAAAATTCATCGTATCAAAAATTGCTAAGCCAGCTGAAACGGACCCACCTGGAGAGTTGATATACAAAGAAATATCTTTATCAGGATTTTCACTTTCTAAAAACAACATTTGTGCAATCACTAAATTAGCCGTTTGGTCGTTTACTTCTCCCACCATAAATATGACTCGCTCTCGCAACAAGCGCGAATAAATATCATAAGCTCGTTCACCTCGACCAGAGGTTTCAATCACCATAGGCACTAAACCAAGGCCTTCAGGTTGAAAATTGAACTCTTGATCAAATACTTGATTCATTTGCACATCCTTTAAGTAATTAAATAATCATAAAGGATTTATTTTAATTGGCTTAATTCGGCAAAAGTGACATTTTTATCAATAACCGTTGCTTTCTCCATGACATACTTTACAACATTGCTTTCCATGACAATGGATTCAATGTCACTTAATCGAGCGGGATCACTGTAATACCAACGCGTTACCTCTTGAGGATCGTCATAACTAGCAGCCTGATCTTCTATTTCTGATTGAATCTGCTCAGGACTAGCTTTTAAGCCATGCTCTTTGACTAAACTATTTAAAATGAGACCTAATTTAACGCGCTCTTTAGCTTGCGGTGTGAACATACCCTCTGGTATCGGCGCATCTTTGGCATTTGGTACACCGCGCTGCTCAAGGTCTTGCCTAGCCATCTCAATTAATCGCTCTTCTTCTTGTGAAACTAAAAATGCAGGTAAATCGAATGCGCAAGCATTCGATAAAATGTCCATCGCCTGCTTTTTTAAGAGACCTTTTGTCCTTCTTGCTATCTCGCGGGCTAGGTTTTTAGATATTTCTGCGCGAACTTGCGTAACACCGCCCTCTGCAATCCCTAAACTTGCGGCAAAATCATCATTAATTTCCGGTAATATAGGATATTCAACCTGTTTCATCACAATCTTAAACTCAACGGTTTTACCAGCGACATCCTTGCCATGGTAGTCAATCGGAAAAGTTAACGGGAAAACGCGCTCTTGTCCCACAGCCAATGCAATTGCAGCAGCCTCAAATTCAGGCAACATCTGTCCCTGACCAATGACAAACTTGAAGTCGTCAGCTTTGCCACCCGAAAATTCAACCCCGTCTAAAGTCCCTACAAAGTCAATCGTTACCTGATCATCTGTTTGCGCAGGTAATTCACTAGAACGCGCTTGATAAACAACCCGTTGTTTACGCAATAATTCTAAGGTATTGTCAACCTCCTGCTCGGATAGCTCAGTCTGGTACTGAGTCACTTGCGTAGATGAAATATCTCCAATAACCACCTCGGGAAAAACTTCAAAATAAGCATCGAACTCAATTTGCTCGGCATCTAATTCGCTTTTAGGCTCCAAACGCGGCTGTCCAACTAATTGGATTTTTTCAGACTTGGCAAATTCAAAAAATTGATTGGATGCATGGTCAAAAGATAATTCAAAATCAACTTGCTGACCATATTGTTTCTCAACCATCTTGGCAGGAACCTTGCCAGGCCTAAATCCAGCAATCTTTAAATTTTTTCCTAACTGCTTGAGTTTGCCTTGGCGCTGAGGTAGCAGATCAGATTTTGCAAACTGTAAAGTTACTTTTCTTTCTAAGGCACCGAGATTTTCAATTTGTTGTGGCATAGTGATGTGTTTTTATTTATAAGTTTCAGAAAAATATGGTAAAAATTAAAAAAATTGGCGTACCATCACCGCCCAATTCTTGTTTTCATGCATCTTGTTACTGGTTGACCTGTGGGCCATGTTATTTAAGCATTCGGACTAGGCTTTCAAGCATCGTTCCAACTTCAGTTCAAAATCTTATGCTTTTTAAACATAACTGCTTTTTAAAAAAACTACTTTTCAACATTGTTTTTCATACAGAATTGACTTAATCAAACCATTCCAAGTCAATCAACTCCTTTTACAAAGTCTTGGTGCGAGGAGGGGGACTCGAACCCCCACACCATTTCTGGCGTCAGGACCTAAACCTGGTGCGTCTACCAATTTCGCCATCCTCGCATCTTTTGCTTAAAAGTAATCCGATATTTTACATCGCCTCAGAGTTGTATGACATAAGTTATTGAAAACTAGCTATCTAAGCACCCAGTAATACGACAACTTGAGCCTCAATAGCCTCAGCTTGACCTAAGTATCCAAGGCCTTCGTTCGTTTTAGCCTTGATATTGATACGCGCTTGATCGATCTGCATCAACTTCGATAAATGTCCGGTCATGAGAGGAATAAATTGAGCTAATTTAGGCGTTTGACAAATAATTGTTGCGTCAACATTAATTACCCCAAAGCCCTCTTTTTTGACCATTTGCATCACTTCTAACAAAAGATCAGAACTCATTGCACCAGCATATTGGGGATCAGTATCAGGAAAATGTTTACCAATATCTCCCAAACCTAAGGCGCCTAGCAGGCTATCAATCAAGGCATGAATTAATGCATCAGCATCCGAGTGACCTAACAATCCAACCTCGCTTGGTATGTGCACTCCACCCAAAATTAAGGCGCGGCCAACAACTAAACGATGTACGTCGTAGCCCTGCCCAATCCGTAGACTGTCATTTTTTAAAATTTTACGCATATACAAAAGATCCGCTGGATAAGTGATTTTAAAATTCTCGCTACTGCCCTCAACTAATAGTGGTTTCTGACCTAGATATTCAAAAGCACTCGCTTCGTCAGTGATCTCAAGCCCATTTTGAGAGGCTTTAGTAAGTGCATCTTGTAAAGCTCCGATTCGAAACATTTGCGGGGTTTGAGCTTGCCATAAAGACTTTCTACTCAAAGTCTTGGCGATCCTAGAGGTGCTGTCCTGAGTATCGATCTTCATCGTATCAGCTACAGGTATTGCCAAAATACCCCCGCAAACTCCAGGTGAATCTTCGACCGCTTGAATCAATGCTTCGATCTGCTTCGATTGAATTCCAGGACGGGCAGCGTCGTGCACTAAAACCCAATCATTGGCAGAGATCCCGTTACTCTGCATTTCTTGTAGGGTATTTAAAACGGTATCTGCTCGGCTAGCTCCGCCAGTATTTACAAGGTTTAAGCGGGGTGATTGGGCCATAAACTCTGACAATCCAACTGCCTGCAAACGATCGGGAGTCTGGGGGGATAAACCGACCCAAATCGAGGTAATTTGCGGCATTACAAAAAACGCTTCAATCGTATGCTGAATAACCGTCTTGCCATGAATCAATTGAAATTGTTTGGGGGTATTTACGCCCATCCGCGACCCAAATCCGGCGCAGGGAATAAGAATATGATAAGGAAAGTGGGTAGGCGTATTCATATGGGTGATTTATTGCAACCTTACAATACTAAATCATTGATTCTATAATGTCTGCAATGTCTGATCCCGTAATTACTAAATCTAACCACTCTTTTCTAGCAAAGCCCTTTCCACCCCCTAGAGTGGGACAACGCTTTTCTTCAAATGATTTGGTGGGCTCTGCTGATGCGGGCCTCATTGCACAACATGCTCAAATATACCGGCAACATTTTTCTGTCATGGCAATTATTTGCAGTGAACCAGATACTGCAAACCGTTTAGCTCAAGAAATTTATTTATTTGATCCTAGCCTGCGTGTTCGTCTGCTACCTGATTGGGAAATATTGCCCTATGACCAATTTTCAGCACATCATGATTTAATTAGTGAGCGACTCAAAACCCTGCACGATCTTATGACGAATCAATGTGATATTGTCATCGCCCCGCTGAGTACAGTCATTCAACAAATTGCCCCGCCACAATTTTTAGCAGCGAACACTTTTTTCTTTAAGCAAGGTGAAGTCATTCATGAAAAAAGTCTCCATATACAATTACAACAGGGTGGATACGATCCAGTCAGTGCTGTTGTTCGTCCCGGTGAATATAGTATCCGAGGTGGCCTGATTGATTTATTTCCGATGGGCTGCGCACTCCCCTATCGAATCGATCTTTTTGGGGATGTGATCGATCAAATTAAGGTCTTTGACCCAGATACGCAACGCAGTCTCTATCCAGTGAAAGATATTCAACTTCTACCAGGGCACGAATTTCCTTTTGATGAAGAGTCGAGAAAAAATTTCCGCGGTAAGTGGCGAGAAATCTTTGATGGAAACCCTAGTAAGTGCCCTCTTTATAAAGATGTTGGACTGGGTATACCTGGCGCTGGTATTGAGTCCTATCTCCCCTTATTTTTTGATCAAACAGCCACCCTCTTTGATTACTTTCCACAATCTGACTTGCCCCCTTGGCTCTGGTTTATTGGCAATCAATCAGAGGCTATACAAAAATTTTGGCGCGATGTCCAAGAGCGCTATCAATTCCTGCGCCATGACTCGGAACGGCCCCTGCTTGAGCCAAATCAGCTATATCTTCAGGAAGAGTCCTACTTCACAAAAATTAAACCATTTGCACGCGTTTTTTTAGAATCCCAAGCCCATATCCCTACCCTTGAATTCGAATATCCCCCTGCAGTTCTAGTAAATCGTCGCGAAAAAGATCCGACGAAGTTATTGCGCCATTTACTAGAAACAAGTGATTACCGCGTCTTAGTTTGTGCAGATAGTGCTGGCCGAAGAGAATCGATTAAACAGTTATTAGAAGACTCGCAATACATTGGTAATCAATCCAAAATCGAGCTTGCTTACCCCAGTTCAATTCCAGAATTTATTGCTAGTTCAGAAAAAATTGGTATGGTCGTGGCACCAATCTTTGATGGTTTTATCTCCCATACCGCAAAAATAATCTTCCTTACAGAGTCTGAAATATTTTCTAATGTGGCAGATCAACGTAAAGCTGGAAGAATTGGAAAAAAAGATCAAGTTACGAATATTGACCATCTCGTCCGGGACCTTTCAGAGCTTAATTTAAAGGATCCAGTGGTCCATTCGGAGCACGGTATTGGCCGTTATGAGGGGCTTATTATTCTGGATTTGGGCAGTGGTGAAGAAGAGTTTTTGCATTTGCGCTATGCCAATAGTGCCAATTTATATGTCCCTGTCCAACAGCTCCATTTAATTTCTCGTTATGCTGGGTCTGATCCGGAAACTGCTCCGTTGCATAATTTAGGATCTGGCCAGTGGGAAAGAGCAAAGAAAAAAGCTGCTGAACAAATTCGTGATACCGCCGCTGAATTACTAGATATTTACGCCAAGCGCTCACTCAGAAAAGGCCATGCTTTTGAGTACTCTGCCCACGATTATGAAGCCTTTGCAGATGGTTTTGGCTTTGAGGAAACCCCAGATCAGCAACAAGCTATCCTAGCTGTTCTGGAGGATATGACTAGCGGCAAACCAATGGATCGCCTGATTTGCGGAGACGTTGGTTTTGGTAAAACAGAAGTCGCTCTGCGGGCGAGTTTTGTGGCTGTGATGGGTGGCAAGCAAGTTGCTATCCTTGCGCCTACCACCCTTTTATCTGAGCAACATGCTAGTACTTGGCGAGATCGATTTGCTGATTGGCCCATTAAAGTAGTGGAAGTATCCCGTTTTAAATCTGCTAAAGAAATTGCCCAAGCCCTCAAGTCCCTTGAAAGTGGTGATGCTGACATTATTATTGGAACGCATAAACTACTCTCTCCAAACATTCAATTTCAGCGTCTTGGGCTAGTTATTATTGATGAGGAGCATCGCTTTGGAGTGCGGCAAAAGGAAAACTTTAAAGCCCTCCGCGCGGAAGTTGACGTTCTAACCCTGACTGCAACGCCGATTCCAAGAACTCTAGGAATGGCTCTTGAAGGACTAAGGGAGTTATCTGTGATTGCTACTGCCCCGCAAAAACGTCTCGCGATTAAAACCTTTGTGAGAAGAGAAGGCGACAGTGTCATTCGAGAGGCCGTTTTACGTGAAATCAAACGTGGTGGACAAGTCTATTTTTTACATAATGAAGTAGACACGATTGAAAATCGACGATCTTATCTCATGAAATTAATTCCTGAGGCGCGCATCGCAGTTGCTCACGGACAAATGCATGAACGTCTTTTAGAGTCCGTCATGCATGATTTTGTCGCTAAGCGCTGTAATGTTCTACTGTGTACTACGATTATCGAAACGGGTATTGACGTGCCTTCAGCCAATACAATTATCATGCACCGTGCGGATAAGTTTGGCTTAGCCCAATTACACCAACTGCGAGGACGGGTGGGGAGATCCCATCATCAAGCCTATGCATACTTACTAGTTGCAGATCCTGAAACACTCACCAAGCAGGCCCAACTGCGGCTAGATGCAATTCAGTCGATGGAAGAACTGGGGTCTGGCTTTTACCTAGCAATGCATGACCTAGAAATACGGGGAGCAGGAGAAGTCCTGGGCGATAAACAATCGGGTGATATCCACGAGATCGGTTTTCAGCTGTATACAGAAATGTTAAATAAAGCAGTTAAAGCGCTTAAAAGTGGGAAAGAGCCTGATTTATTAAGCCCTATGCATGCTATTACCGATATCAGTCTTGGCTGTCCTGCCCTTCTTCCCAATGCTTATTGTCCAGATGTGCATGAGCGCTTATCCCTTTACAAACGATTATCTAGTGCATCTTCCATCCAAGAAATCGATACTTTGCGGGCCGAATTGATCGATCGGTTTGGTGAACTGCCTAACCAGGGCTTGACCTTGTTAGAAAACCACCGGCTGCGCCTGCAAATGGAAAAAATTGGTATTAAAAAAATAGAAGCCTCACCAGGTGGAATCCGGATCCAATTTATACCCAACCCACCGATCAATTCTCTAAAAATTATTCAATTAATCCAAAAAGATCGATATACCGAATTATCTGGTCCAGATCGCATCAAAATATCCCCAGCAACGCATCAAAGCTTTGTCGAATTGCCACAACGTATTGAAGCCATTAAACGTTTTATGGCTTATATCAATGCTGATTGATTAAAATATTTTTATGAGAATTTTTCTTTTACATCTGACCCAAGTACCTCCAGAACTCATTTCGCAAATATCGCCAGTTCAGGCAATCAGTAATACTATCTGGCATTCGGAAAAATCTGTTGAATTACATACTCTGACCAAGATCCAGAATGATCAAAGAACTACCTTACGCAAGCTAGCAAACCAATTTCAAGTGGATTGCATTTTCCTAAAAGATGATTTTGATATTCACCAGGTCAAACTCTTAGCCTTTGATATGGATTCAACCCTGATCAATATTGAGTGTATCGATGAAATCGCTCGACAAGTTGGCAAATCTCAAGAGGTATCTGCTATTACAGAAGCTACCATGCGCGGTGAAATCACGGATTTTTCAGTGAGCTTAAAAAAGCGCGTACAAATCCTAGCCGGTACGCCAGAATCTGTTATGCAAACAGTCTATGAGCAACGCTTAGCACTGAATTTAGGCGCCGAAAATCTTCTGATTGAAGCCAAAAAATATGCTTGGCAAACCCTTCTTGTTTCAGGTGGGTTTACATTTTTTACCGACCGAATTAAAGACCGCTTGCAAATTGATCATGCTTACTCAAATACATTAGAAATCCAGGATCAAACAATCACAGGCAAAGTCCTTGGGCCCATTGTCGATGGTCAAGCAAAAGCAAATTTTTTACAACATCATGCGCATGCACTAGGTATTCAAACAAACCAGACGATTGTCCTTGGTGATGGCTCAAATGATTTACCCATGATGGCTCTAGCTGGACTTTCCATCGGATTTCGAGCAAAACCAGTTGTACAAGAAAAAGCCGACGGATCTTTCAATCACGTCGGTCTAGATGGGCTTCTTGGGCTTTTTGGCTAGTTTTTTAAATTTATAATCTTTCAAAAATTACAGCAATACCCTGCCCACCACCAATACACATTGTCACGAGAGCATATTTCCCTTGTGAGCGATGTAACTCGTAAATTGCTTTTGTAGCAATTGCTGCGCCTGAGGCACCAATTGGGTGACCAAGAGCAATCGCCCCCCCATTCACATTCGTTTTCGATAAATCTAAGCCCAAAGCTTTGGCAACAGTTAGGGACTGAACAGCAAATGCCTCATTGGACTCAACCACATCCATGTGTGCGACTGTTAAACCAGCACGGCTAAGTGCTAACTTAGATGCCGGAATCGGACCTTCCCCCATGACCTCATTGGGAACACCTGCTACCGCGTAGGATACAAGACGAGCAAGGGGTTTATGCCCTGAGCGTTCTGCGGCCTGAGCAGATGCCAAAACAAAAAAGGATGCGCCATCATTGATTGAAGATGCATTACCTGCCGTCACTGTGCCATTTTCTTTTAAAAATACTGGTTTAAGTTTCGATAAACTTTCTGCTGTGGTTTCTGCCTTGACGCCCTCATCGGTATCAAACACGACCTCCCCTTTACGCGTTTTAATCGTGATTGGAGCAATTTGTGTTTTAAATCTTCCTTCAGCAATTGCCTTGGCTGCCTTTTGATGCGATAAGGCCGCAAAAGCATCTTGCTCTTCCCGACTGATATTCCATTTTTTTGCTAAATTTTCAGCGGTAATCCCCATATGCCCGACACCAAATGGATCGGTTAAGGCACTGACCATCATGTCGATTAACTTCGTATCACCCATTCTGGCACCTGTGCGCATGGCTGGAGAGCCGTAAAGGCCACGAGACATTACCTCAACACCGCCACCGATGGCGTAGTCGCAATCACCGAGCATAATCTGCTGAGCAGAGGTTACAATCCCCTGCAAGCCAGAACTACATAAACGATTGACTGCCATCGCAACGGAGTCCATGGATAAACCAGCTTGAATCGAAGCAACCCTCGCTACATAGGGATATCGCGCCTCAGTAGGAATACAGTTTCCAACAGTGACATAGTTAATTGCGTGCGGGTCAACACCCGATCGCTCGACGGCTACTTGCATGACCGTGCCAGCCAGTTCAGAAGGCTCGATAGAACTGAGGGCGCCACTATAAGAACCAATTGCGGACCGAACAGCACTGAGAACTACCACGTCTTGAGTCATAAATTCCCCCTAATTAATAATTAAATAGCAAACTTGTTATCTAGATTCTAACAATCAAATCATGCCCTCTAGTTGACAGAACAGTTGCCCGAATTAAATCGCCAACGCGATATCTTTTTGAAGGGCGATCAACGGGTTCAATATAAACCACGCCATCAATTTCTGGTGCATCGGCATAGGACCTGCCAATACCACCTTGCTTATTTTGTGAATCAACTAAAACACGAATCCTCTGACCGACACGGCGCTCTAATAACTCCGAGGAAAGAGCCTGAGCAGTCGCCATGAATTCACCTTGACGGGCTTCGCGCTCTGCTTGATCAAGGGCACCATCTAATAAATTTGCCGAAGCACCCGCAACTGGAGAGTAAGCAAAGCAACCAACACGATCAATCTGTGACTGGTTAATAAAATCTAATAAGTAATCAAATTCGGCTCTAGTCTCACCGGGAAAACCCGCAATAAAGGTACTTCTGATTACCAAATCCGGACATACTTCACGCCACTGGATAGTCCTCTCTAAGACTTTTTCACCGCTAGCTGGACGCTTCATTCTTTTTAATACATTGGGATGGGCATGTTGAAAAGGAATATCTAAATATGGTAATAAGCCATTTCCATGGTCTTTAAAGTCAGCCATTAAGGGAATAATTTGATCTACAAAAGGATAGGGGTACACATAATGGAGCCGAACCCAAGCATCATGTTCCCGAGCCATATCCTTCAGAGCACTTGCCAGATCAAATAATTTTGATTTAATGGGCCTACCTTGCCAAAAACCAGTTCGATATTGAATATCGACACCGTAAGCACTCGTATCTTGAGAGACAATCAATAATTCTTTGACACCCGATTCAAAGAGTTTTTTAGCCTCACTCAGGACATCGTCTATCGAGCGTGAAACCAAGTCTCCTCGCATTTGAGGAATTATGCAAAACGAACAATGATGATTACAACCCTCGGATATTTTTAAGTAAGCATAGTGTTTTGGGGTTAATTTAATGCCTATAGGCGGTAACAAATCCAAAAAGGGATCGTGTGGTTTTGGTAAATGCAAATGCACCGCGTCAAGGACTTCATTGGTTGCATGTGGACCAGTAACAGCTAAAACTTGTGGGTGTCGCTGCAGCACCATACTAGAACCGTCTTGCTCCGTTTTTGCCCCTAAGCAACCAGTTACGATGACCTTGCCATTTTCGGTTAAGGCTTCACCAATAGCCTGCAGGCTCTCCTCCACAGCAGAATCGATAAAACCACAGGTATTCACAATCACGAGTTGGGCATCTGCATACTGATTCGTTACTTCATAACCTTCAGCACTCAGGCGCGTTAGGATCAACTCAGAATCAACCAGTGCCTTTGGGCACCCCAACGAAACAAAACCTACTTTAGACACGTGGCACTTTCAACATATTATTTAACTGGAGGTTTAAAAGGAAAGTTACTCAGAATACCTTCACTTTGAACTTTCATTTTCTCTAAAAATTGCGTTCCCGACTCAAAAAATACACTCATCGGATTTGCTAACTCAATGTTCGATTGATGATTCATAAAACTTAACCAGTTTTCTGGACTGGATAAACCGCCCAATTTTTGACAATGTGATAAATATTGATTCTGAAGATCACTAAATTGATTCAAATTTTTCTCTAAAAATGGGGCCATCATCCCTTGCAAGGAATTGCCATAAAAACGAATCATTTGCAACAAGCTTTGCGTTGAAAATAATGGTTGACCATGAGCTTCCTCTTCCAAAATAACTTGCATGAGGATACTCCGCGTAATGTCCTCCCCAGTTTTTGCATCAACGACATGGAAAAGCTCTTGTGACATAACAAGATCTTTAATGTCAGACAACGTCACATAACTGCTAAACAGGGTGTCATACAAGCGACGATTGGGGTATTTTTTGATGATTCGGTTGTGCTCCAAGGCCGGTATCTCCTTGGTATCTTGCACTTTTTTAGCGAGGCGATCGGTTGAGTCACTAGCACTACTAGCAATAACGGATTTGCTAGCTGCTTGCTTGCTTGCTCTGCTACCTGAGGCTGATGGCTTACTAACCCCACTTTTTTCTTTCTGAGGCTTTATTTTAGAAATTGCCAAGCCCGACGCTGTTATAGGTCGCGCACGCGTTGATGCAGGGACTTGTCTAGCACTAGAAGATCTGTGCGCCGGAGATTTAGACGAAGGGGGTTTCATTCGATTTGCCATACTTAGCCCATAACCATAATACTTATTGGCCTAAATGGCAACTGCTACTGAGTTAATCGTCTTTTAGACCACTAACTCATGTGTAAGCCGCCGTTTAATGAGAAATCAGCCCCAGTAGCAAAACCGCCATCATTGGATGCAATCCAAGCAACCATCGAGGCAATTTCTTCGGGGGTTCCTAGCCTTCTCACCGGAATCGTATCGATAATTTTATTCAAGACATCCTCTCGAATAGCCTTCACCATATCAGTACCTATGTAACCTGGGGAAACTGTGTTAATCGTTACCCCTTTAGTGGCCACCTCTTGGGCTAATGCCATTGTAAAGCCATGTAACCCAGCTTTAGCGGTCGAGTAATTGGTTTGCCCAAACTGCCCTTTTTGACCATTTACCGAGGAAATATTAATAACTCTCCCCCAGCCTTTTTCAACCATGTCATCAATGACCTGCTTAGTAACATTAAAGAGTGAATTCAAATTCGTGTCAATCACAGACCGCCAATCTTCAGGCGTCATCTTTCGAAAGACTGTGTCTCTTGTAATTCCAGCATTATTGACCAAAATATCAACCGTACCAATTTCTGCCCGAACTTTGTTAAAAGCAGCCACCGTACTAGTCCAATCACCGACATTGCCCTCGGACGCATGAAAATCGTATCCCAAGGCTTTTTGCTCGCTTAACCAACGATCTTTTCTAGGTGAGTTTGGGCCACATCCAGCAATAACAAGACATCCATCTTGGTGGAGTTTTTGACAAATTGAGGTCCCAATACCTCCCATACCCCCAGTTACATATGCAATTTTTTTGGTCATGTACTTTCCTTTAATAATGAAACTTTTACAGCCTTTTCTCGAACATATCTACCCGGCGCAGGCTCAATCACTTGATATTGACGATTGCCCAGGGTAGGACTAGACTTAACTTTCTGACCACTTTGCTTGACTAACCAAGCCACACAATCAGGCCACCAACTGCCATCTACCGATTTCGCTTTACTGAACCAGTCTTGTGGTGTTTTAGCAATTTGAGGGTTAATCCAATAATTACGTTTTTTCTTTTGCGGTGGATTGATCACACCCGCAATATGGCCAGAAGCTCCTAAAACAAAACGCTTTTCACCCGGCAAAAGCTGATTTGTTAAATAAGCAGTCTGCCAAGGCACAATATGATCTTCTTTTGAGGCATATATGTATACGGGACAGGTAATCCGGCTTAGATTGATTTTGGTTCCACAGATCTCTAATCGGTCCGGTATTTTTAACTCGTTTTGTAAGTACATATGCCTTAGATACCAAGCAAACATGGGACCCGGTAAATTACTCGTATCACTATTCCAATACAAAAGATCAAAGGATGTTGGTGATTTACCTAGCAAATAATTACCAACTACATAGTTCCATACCAAATCATTTGGACGCAGAGCAGAGAATGTATTAGCCAGGTCATCCCCTCCTAACAAACCATATCGACCAGTACTGCCACCAATTGTCTTCTCAGTCATCTCGATCGTCGATTCATCAATAAAAACATCTAAAACGCCTGTATCTTGAAAATCTAAAAAAGAAGCCAATAAAATAAGGCTAGCTGCCGGCTCAATCTCACTAGCAGCTAGAACAGCTAAGCCAGATGCTAATAAAGTGCCACCGACACAAAATCCTAAAACATTAATCTTGGGTAATTTAGAAATCTCGATAGTGACTTGTAAGGCTTTAATGACCCCTTCGCTGACATAATCATCCCAAGTGACTTCAGTCATCTGCTCATCAGCATTTTTCCAAGAGACCATAAAAACGGTTATCCCAGCATTTAAAAAATACTGCACCATCGAGGATTCTTTCTGAAGATCGAGGATGTAATATTTATTGATGCACGGCGGGACCATTAATAAAGGTTTTTGAAAGACCGTGGCTGTCAGTGGCTTATATTGAATCAGTTGAAAGATGCGATTTTCATAGACGATGGCACCGACCGAGTTAGCCACATTTACACCAAACTCAAACTTACTTGTATCCGTTTGAGAAATCTTCCCCTCTTGCATATCTCCTAAGAAATTTTGAATACCATTAGCTAAAGATTCGCCTTTAGTAGCAATCATTTCATTAATCGCCTCGGGATTTGTCGCTAAAAAATTAGACGGAGCCATCGATGAAATAAATTGCTCCGTAGCAAAGAGAATCCTTTTTTTTGCCTTCGTATCGACTTCAACCGCCTTTGCCAAATCAACTAAGTGTTGGGCATTAACAAAATAGCTCCGCAGAATAAATTCTGACCAACCTTCATGCCAAGCACTCGATTTAAAGCGGTGGTCGCTCATCTCAATAGGGCTTTTACCTGACCAAATAGCAAAGATATTCTCCAAATACTTTTTTTCGATCTCTTCAATTTTTTCCATTGGTATCATCGCCATGTGAGCGTCTGGAAGCTTTGGGGGCTGCCAAAATCCAGCGAAAGCGGATGCCAGGTCAGTCAAAATACATCTCCTTATTCAAGTTAAAAGTCAATATTTAGCAATATAAACTCTAATTATTAAAATCAAAATACGAAATTACCCTACCAAAGCACTTCATTATTCCAGGTAAATAAAACTCCCGAACCGACCAGTTATTTTGCTACGACGATAGGAATAAAGGTGCGTGGAATCGGAATATGTACAGTGGTCGGCGCAATAGATCTGATGGAGGCCTAGGCTCTGAAGATTAATCCTGGCTAAGGCAAATAAATTGGCTAAATATTTATCTTTTATAGCTGTCGCCATGAAGCATGCTGCAATTTGTGGATCAGCACTGCAGTTAAGGAAGGCTTGTCGAACCTCCGGCCCCACTTCAAAAAACTCTGGGCCAATACCCGGACCTATATAAGCCATTAATTGGCTTAAGTATATAAAGGGATCGTCCGGTTTTTTTAAGTTAATCATTTCTTGCAGCGTTTGATCAATCACACCACGTACTAAGCCCCGCCAACCAGCATGGCAAGCCGCAACGATATCTCCAGCCTGATCTGTGAAGAGAATTGGCAAGCAATCGGCACTCAAAATGCTTAAGACATCATTTCGGTCAGCGGTAATCGCCCCATCGGCTTGCAAAGAAGGAATAGAGACATTTTTTTTCCAGATGGTGGTGCCGTGTACCTGATTTAACCAAATGGGCTGCGTGGGCACAAGATCTGTAATGAAGCTGCGATTTTGGCGTACACTGTCCGGATCATCACCAACATGGGTGCCCAAGTTCAGGCCGTTAAACGGTGCACTACTGCAACCACCAATACGCGAAGTAATTAAGCTTTTGACGTGTTTTGGAGCGTCCCACATGGGTGTATGAACGACTAGCCCATTGGGCTTTTCTTGCCACTGCATCATTTAACTAATTGTTGCCAACTAGCGGTTGATATACCAAGTAATTTAAATAAATCAATGAAAGCCTGCGGCGGATCGATTTGCCAAGACACAATTTTCAGAGATTGGGGATGGCATAGACCAAGCAGGCTAGCGTGCAAAATCTGTCCTGGAATCTGTATAGCATGATGTTGCATATCTGCTCGTAAAAATTGATCAATTTGAATAGGCACTTTACTGCGATAAATTGGATCGTTGACCAAGGGATGCCCTATAGACTCCAGATGCACCCTAATTTGGTGCGTTCGACCCGTTTCTAACTGACACTCGACGAGCGAGATAACTTTGTCACGATAAGTGATTTGATCTAAACACTGCATTCGGGTTCTGGCTTCTTTACTACTTGAACGTGAAGAGATTGCCATTTTTAAGCGATGATGAGGGTCACGACCAATCGGTTGATCAATCTCTTTAGTCAACGGCGCCTTGCCCCAAACTAATGCTAAATAGCGACGCTGCATGGATCTTTCTTGCAATTGCTTAACAAGAGCATTTTGCGCAATCAAATTTTTAGCAATCACTAATAGTCCGGAGGTGTCTTTATCTAGACGATGCACAATGCCAGCTCGAGGCACTAAGGAACATTCTGGGAAGTGATGTAAGACGGCATTCAAGAGGGTTTTACCCCAATTACCAACCGCTGGATGCACTACTAGTCCTACTGGTTTATGAATAATAGCAATCGAGGTGTCGCTAAAGACGATTTGTAGAGGGATATCTTCTGGTTGGTAAGCCGTATTTTGTGGATCGCTTGGCACAGCAATGGAAATTTGCTCATTCCCAAGGACGGTATATTTTGGTAAAAGCGCCTCTCCAGCAGATTGAATGATGCCGCTTTGAAGCCACTGCTGGATTTTACTGCGTGAATAATCTCCAATCAAAGAGCCAAGGACTTTATCAATCCGCTGCCCCCGAAAACTAGGCGGTATAACGATATAAATGGGAGGGTTTTCGGGAACATCTTCCCCTTGCACCACATCGTCGATATAATCGTTTAATTCCATTGTTTTCTAAATTATTGAAAGAGCCTAATTTGACAGTTTATACGCTTCGATTGAGTTTGATGACCCCAATAGCCCAATTTTTGCGGTTTTTGGGGATCATGTGCTTAGTCATTTTGGCAGGTTGTGCAAGTACTGATGAGGATATTACTTCTGGCTGGTCGCAATCTAAACTTTTAAATGAAGCGAAAAGTAGTTTTAAAGATGCAGACTACCCGAATTGTGTGAAGTATTACGAGAAATTAGAATCCCGTTATCCATTTGGCCCCATGGCCGAACAGGCGCAATTAAACATTGCCTTTTGTAATTGGAAGCGCGGAGATATTGAATTAGCTCAAATAGCGATCAATCGTTTTATCCAACTTCACCCAGGTCACCCTGAAATCGATTACGCTTATTACTTAAAGGGCTTGATTACTTTTAATGATAATTTAGGATTTTTTGCGACTTTTTCTGGCCAAGATTTGAGTGAGCGTGATCCCAAAGCTTCAAAAGATGCCTTCGAAGCTTTCAAAACACTTGTAAATCGCTTCCCTAATAGTAAGTATGCCCCTGATGCAACTGACCGAATGCGCTATATTGTCAACTCTTTAGCGGAAAGCGATGTCAATGCGGCACGCTACTACTTCCGACGGGGAGCGTATTTAGCAACGATTAATCGCGCGCAAAATGCAATCAAAGACTATGACCGAGCACCGGCTATTGAAGAAGCTCTGTATCTCATGGTTAAGTCCTACGATGCACTTGGTATGAAGGACTTAAGCGCTTCGTCAATGCGCGTTTTTAAAGAGACTTTCCCAGATAGTAAGATATTTCAAACTGGGGCTAGGATGTCGGTAACGGCTAAAAAATCTGCTTGGTGGCAAATCTGGAATATTACTAATTAGGGACTTCATGGAGTACTTCACTGAGGTCATAACAGAGCTTGTTACTGAGCTTGTAACTGAGCTTTGGCACAATTAATTCGAAGCAACGCGAACAGGAACCCGGGCAGCCAAAGCGCACATCAGTTCGTACCCAACCGTTCCAGCAGGTTTAGCCACTTGATCAATCGGTACCTTCGCGCCCCATAATTCAACCGGACAGCCTACTTCAGCAAAAGCTGCATGAGATAAGTCAACAGTCAACATGTCCATGGAAACACGCCCGATTACAGGAACAATACAACCATGATCGGAATTATTATTACCAACCCAAACAGGAGTGCCCAAAGGGGCGCTTCTGGGGTATCCATCTGCATACCCGCAAGCAATGACACCAATCCGAATCATTTGGGTAGCGGTAAAGTTTCCACCATAGCCAACAGTCTGTCCTGGTTCTAGGTCTTGAATCGAAATAATGGCTGATGATAGCTGCATAGCAGGCTTTAAATCATATCCAGCAATGTCATCCCATAAGCCAGATGGCGACGCACCATACAGCATAATTCCAGGTCTAGTCCAATCAGCGTGGGTATTTGCATGCCGCAAAATAGCCGCGGAATTAGCCGCACTTCGGAAACCCTCAAGAAATTGCGTACAGTGCTCAAATACCTGCCACTGCTCACTAACTGTTGGTAAAGAATGATCTGTATCAGCATTTGCGAAATGCGTTAAATGATTGACGGTCAATCCTAGCCCGAATAAAACCTGATAAGCCATCACGTATTGGGCTGATTTGAATCCCAATCGATTCATCCCAGAATTGAGTTTTAACCAACAGGCAATCTTTTGAGAAACCTGTTCATGCTTCGACGGGCTGAGTAACTTGATCCAGGACTCAATCAGAATCAATTGTGAGGCATGATGGACCACCATATCGCAATCTAAGCGAAGACAATTCTCTAAGTCGTCCGTGGTAAAAATCCCCTCCAGTAAAAGTATCTTCCCTTTCCAGCCCATTTCGCGTAATAATTGGGCATCATGCAAATCGAGCAAAGCCAACCCCTCACTTTGTGCAAATCCGGCGTAAGCCGCCTGCAACCCATGTCCATATGCGTTCGCTTTAACGACCGCCCATGTGGGACGAGCTTTTGTAAGCTTTTTTACTTGCGCTAGGTTATGACTCAAATTTTGTGTAAAAATCGTTGCTTGGATAGGTCGACTCATGATTGTCCTATTATTACAATAATTTCTTATCCTTACTAATCATTGTGCAAATGAAACCTGGATTTTACGCAATCATGGCCGCGCAGTTTTTTTCCTCACTGGCGGATAATGCCCTCTTGATTGCGGCTATTGCACTATTACTTCAGTTACATGCCCCTGAGTGGATGACCCCACTCTTAAAGCTATTTTTTGTCCTGTCGTATGTTGTCTTAGCAGCATATGTTGGCGCTTTTGCGGATTCAAGGCCCAAAGGTCAAGTGATGTTTTTAACCAACTCGATCAAGATCATCGGTTGCTCAATGATGTTATTTGGTATGCATCCACTGTTGTCCTACGCTGTTGTTGGCTTTGGAGCTGCGGCATATTCTCCAGCAAAATATGGCATTTTGACGGAGTTACTCCCCCCCGAAAAATTAGTCGCTGCCAACGGTTGGATAGAAGGTTTAACTGTTGGCTCTATTATTCTAGGAACAGTCCTGGGTGGGGTTTTAATTAATCCGACAATTGCCCAATCATTTTTGTCGATCGATGTCCCGCTCATTGATACCCATATCGATACGGCTCCAGAAGTGGCAATTAGCTGCATCATGGCAATCTATTTGATTGCCGCCCTCATCAATTTAAAAATACCCGAAACCGGGGTCAAATACCATCAAGCTTCTAAAAATCCCATTAAACTCATTAAAGATTTTGCTCACTGCTTCACCACCTTATGGAATGATCGCTTAGGACAGATCTCACTGGCCGTTACAACACTTTTTTGGGGTATTGGCGCTACCTTGCAATTTATTATCCTCAAATGGGCTGAAAGCGCACTCCAAATGAACCTGTCTGAAGGTGCAATCCTACAGGCAATTGTGGCTTTTGGCGTAGCTGGGGGTGCGATTTGGGCAGCCTGGAAAATACCTCTTCAAAAATCCTTAAATGTTCTCAAGTTCGGAGTCATTATGGGTGGCTTTGTGGTGGCCCTAGCCGGTTATCAAAAAGACCATTTTGGTGGTGCGATGGTTGATTTTGGTCTTTTTGAAATACCGGCCTATTTAGTTTTTGCCTATGCGTTTCTTGCAACCGTTGGTTGGATGTCAGGATTTTTTGTGGTGCCAATGAACGCGCTTTTACAGCATCGTGGCCATGTCCTTTTAACAGCGGGTCATTCCATTGCTGTGCAAAACTTTAATGAAAATCTATCGGTTTTGATGATGCTAGGGATCTATGCCCTTCTGATATCTTTTAATGTCTCTGTACAGTTGGTCATTGTGCTTTTTGGTACTTTTGTAATGATTACTATGGCCTTAGTGATATACCGACATAAGAAAAATCAAGAGGAGTATGACTCCTTACACCTGATTGGTGAAGAAAAACAACCCCACTAAAGTAGAAGCGTTATTGAGTTTCTAAATAGGTTGTCCGTGCCATTAAAATGTCTTGCCATACCTCTTTTTTGAAATGTGCTTGAGATAAACAGGCCTCAGGGTCATGGGTCACAATTACAGGGATCTCGACTGAGCGACTATTTACCGCTTCAAAAAGTATCTCTCTGAGTTCATCTACTGGTGCATGCTCACCAGAAAAATAAAGCGTCGCCGACTCGCCAAAAGCAATCAGTAAGTCGCCCTGTATGTCCTGCGCCTTGATTACTGTACTTGTACTCATAGTTAATACTTGCAAGCCAACTCCCAAATTCTCAATTGCCCGGCAGATTTTCGAAAAAAGCACTTTACTAGAGTTCTTTTCCTGCCAGACTAATGTCCAAAGGGGTTGATCCTTCGGCCCTATTATCGTGGTCTGATCGGACGTCTTTGGCTGACTGCTTTGTGGTTTTTGTGGATTTTTTGGCGAAGATGGGGCTTGAATCATCTGCTCCTCGTCAGCCTTTGACTTTGCAAGTTGCAAGGCATCACGACTGATCCATGAAGTAATCCCAATTTCC
>CAIQHU010000006.1 GCA_903871735.1 uncultured beta proteobacterium
ACTACGATCAAATTGAAATATCAAGAGCAATCGTGCTAGGACTAAGCTTTACCCCCCCTTTACGTTCTATATTTGCAAAACACTCATTTACTAACCATGCGTAAGAAGTTCAAATCCTTGGCGAAAATTACGCCGTTTTCAGCCTTTGTTCAATTCTTGTTCACTTTTGGATTAATAGATTCAATTGGGCTCACGGCCCCTGCATATGGCTTATTGATTGCTATTGGAATTCAGGTGACTTTAACGACAATTAGTGCTCAAAGTTTTACCAAATTAAACAAAATGCCGATTTACTCAACAATTTTGTTGTCAATTTTTTCACTTTGCTACTTAAAGCTTTTTTTCTAACTTATCTTTTGATTCCTTCAAAACCCAAACCCATATTAAATAGAACAGATAAAAATTAAACAAACCCCTATCAGCTGGTCTATCGGGCAAGAATGGTAAGTAATGGAAAAGAGAGACGTAAATCAAGTTTGATAATAGAAAAATCAAGGTAATCGCAAGCGGTAAAATTACTCTCTTATTAAGCGCCGCAATTGATTTAACAACCGCAAAAATAAATAGAACTGCATATGCCACAAACCCGAGTGGGCCACTCTCCACAAAAGCTAATAAGAACATGTTTTCTGGATGTCTCAGATTTGAAAACCATCCTGACTCTGCGCAAAATTTTGGAGGAAAGGCATCATCTAACCCAACTCCAAAAGGTGTGAAACTATTTGCTTTGTCTGTGACACAACTCCACATTTGTGTTCTTCCGTTCAAAGTAGCCCAGTCCGGATTTCCCATGATTTGACCCAAACCTAAAAATAGAAAAGGAGCACCCACTCCTAAAAGAATCAGAATTAACGGGATGGAAATCTTCAGGTACTTAAATTTTTTTATTTTATTAATTGAAATTATTGAAATTACTATCAGCAGCCCCAACCACACAGATGTTCTTGTCCCCGACAAAATCAGCGAAATTATTGAACTGACAACGATTAATGCTTCAGATAATCTTTGGCGTGACTTTCTCAAAAATAAAACTAGCCCGATCGTTAATGTGATAGTTACCGCGTAAGACATTGCAAACGCGTTGAATAATAATCCAGTTGGTCTATCCGAGGACTCAATAATTAAATCTCTACTATTTAATTGAGCAACTGGAATTATGTTTAATACTTGAAAGATTGTAAAGACCATATTTAATATTGAAAAGCCTAAGATTGTTACAAGAAAAACTCCGTCGTCGCGTTTATCAAACGTTGTTTTCCAAATAGCTATTGGTAATAAAAGAATGAACAATAAAGTAAGACTTTGCATGCTTTTAAAGTCATGATTTATAAACATTGAAAAATACAAGATGAGAATAGGTGCCGAAAAGATAGTCAGATAAATTTTGTCATGTTTATCAAATTTCTTGTCGGTCCTGATAAAGAATAAATGTGCTGTCAAAGACAGCGTTGCAAGTCCCACAACTCCCAGGTACACACCGTTTGAGAAAATAGGTTCAAATTTTTCACGTTCGCGTGACATGAGATAAATAGAGATGACTATGACTTGCCATATTAGAAAATGTGCTAGCAACGAACTCGGGCTAGTAATTAATGAATAGACCCGCTCATAGTTCTTAACTTGATTCCTACTTGCCATGTGTATCAGGCTATCGTCACTTATTGAACATTGGAGTTATTACCCACATGAAACCTGCAAAGCAATACTCAGATTTGATGAGTGAACTTCTAAATGATTTAGAAACAAAGTCAAAGTCAGTCGATGTGCCGGTGGGGGCATTTGTACTTGATAAAAATTTGGGAGTAGTCGCAAAGGCTTTTAACAGCAGAGTTGAAAAAAATGATCCAACCGCACACGCCGAAATCGAAGCTATCCGCATTGCTGGACTTGAACTGAATAACTGGAGACTGGACGACTGCACGCTTTTAGTGACTTTAGAACCCTGTCAAATGTGTAGTGGGGCAGTTTTGCAATCAAGAATTAGTCGCGTTGTGTTTGGTGCCTTTGAACCTAAGACTGGTTTTCTAGTATCTAATAATTTGAATTCTGAAATTCCAGGTCTAGAAATAATCGGTGGAGTAATGGAAGAAGAATGCTCAAGAATTCTTTCTGATTGGTTTATAGATAAGAGATCAAATCAGGATATGATTTAGGTATGATAGTAACTCCACTTCAAATCGATGGTTCATGGCTAATTGAATTAAGCAAATTCCAAGATAGCCGAGGATTTTTCTTCGAATCATTTCGCGAAGATGTTGCCGAAAAGCATTTCGGTAGAAAATTTCAAGTTAAGCAATCAAATACGTCAGTAAGTAAGAAAGGCTCGGTTAGGGGGATTCATTATGCGCTGGTTCCTCCGAGCCAGGCAAAATATGTGCAATGTCAAACAGGTTCAATAATTGATTACATAATTGATATTAGAATAGGTTCGCCAACATTTTCGCAATATGTTGAAGTTAAATTAAGTGCTGAGAATCCTCAAGCAATTTTTATAGAAGAAGGTTTAGCGCACGCATTCGTTGCACTTGAAGATGGAACCGTCGTTACATATTTTGTAAGTGAAAATTATAATCCGGAAAGAGAAAAAGGAATAAATCCGTTTGATAATGATTTAAAAATCAATTGGCCTGATATGAATCTTATCGTTTCAGACAAAGACCAATCTGCTCCAATGCTTAAAGAGGCCAAACAATCCGCCTTACTTCCTTTGCTTCAAGATTGTAAAAATTATTTAAAATATATTCCTGACTGAAATGTCCTAAAACACTGCTTCACTTAGAAAGCATTTTAAATCAGTTCCATTTTGGGCTCTAAATTTTGGTCCTGGTGTACAGTTTGCTTGTGTCTGACAAAGATAATAAAAAAATGTACTTTTACGAAAGTATTTCAGATGAATTTGATTCTATTGTAAACATGTACGATACAAATAAACGAATTAAAGTTGTTTTTGATCAGCTCCTAGATTTTGACATAAAAGGAATGACTTTATTGGAAGTTGGGTGCGGTACTGGATGGTTTAGTAAGCGAGCTAGAGAACTTGGTTCTGTTGTATTTTCTTTGGATATAGGCATCGGATTAATAAAGCAAGTTAGATTAAAATGCGAAAGTTTTGGAGTTGTTGGAAGCGCACTAAAATTACCTATCAAATCAAATTCGGTTGATATTGTCGTTTGTAGCGAAGTTATCGAACATGTATCTGATCCAACAAATGCAATTAATGAACTTTGCAGGGTTATTAAACCTGGTGGCACACTTGCACTTACAACGCCAAACCAAAAATGGTTTTTCGCTTTAGTTATTGCCAATATTCTACGGATCAGAAAGTATAAAGGCTTAGAAAATTGGAGTAGTTGGAAAGCGATAGATTTCCCAATCATCGCCAATAATTTTCAGATTTCAAAAAAAATGGGTATACACGCATTACCTTTTTACCCGAAGCAAATTTATCCGCTACTAGATTATTTACAAAAATTCACAACAGTTTTATCACCTTATATGGTAAATATTGCAATAAGTGCTAGGAAAAATGAGAATAATTAAATTTTTTA
>CAIQHU010000007.1 GCA_903871735.1 uncultured beta proteobacterium
ATAACTTATATAAAATACTTCATGAAGATTTTTGATTCCTCGACTAAGCCTTTGTATTTTGCATATATTAGTAAACTGTGTATAACTTTTGACAATTTACAATCAACTTAAGCTTTAAACGTTTTGTGTTCGCAGTTTTTTGGACTCAGTTTGAATGGTATCTATTAATAAGTGCACCTGTTCTGGTACAGTAAACTGAGAAATTCCATGACCCAAATTAAAAATATGCCCATCTAATGGGCTGATCCCCCCCTTTATTGGGTTTGTTTGCGCAAGCTCACTTAAAATTTCTGCCGCTTTTTGTTGAATGATTTTCTCATTACCCATTAATATTAACGGGTCTAAATTACCCTGAAGCGCAACTGCTTGGTGATTGTCGACCAGCTGTTTCCTTGCCTTAGCCAAAGACATTGTCCAATCCAAACCAATCACATCCGCGCCCGAGTTGGCTATATCCTTCAGCCAAACACCGCCACCCTTAGTAAATAATAACGTGGGAATCGAGGGATTATAACTTTTGCTAGACTTTAATCGACGAATAACCTCTTTCATTGGATCTAAAGAGAACTCTTGATAGTCGCCACTGGCCAATAAGCCTCCCCAAGTATCAAATAACATAACAGCTTGGGCGCCCGCATCAATTTGCAACTCTAGATATCTTGTGACTGACTGAATATTTATCTCTAAAATCCGACGCATGAGATCTGGTCGTTTGTACAGCATGGTTTTAGTTTCCAAAAACTCTTTTGACCCACTACCCTCTACCATATAGCATGCTAAAGTCCATGGGCTGCCTGAAAAGCCAATTAAAGGTACGCGCTGTTTTCCATTTTGCATTAAATCTTTACGGATTTGGCTAACAGCATCAAAAACATACTTTAGTTGATCCATGTCCGCTTCATGTAAATCTAATATGCTTTGTTCAGACCTTAATGGGCGCTCGAAGCGGGGACCCTCGCCCTGTTCAAAACTCAAACCTAACCCCATTGCATCTGGAATGGTCAATATATCTGAGAATAAAATGGCTGCGTCAAGAGGATAACGATCTAATGGTTGTAAGGTAACCTCGGAAGCCAAATTAGGGTTTTTTGCTAATTGCAAAAAACTGCCCGCTTTTGCACGCGTTTTATTGTACTCAGGTAAATAACGGCCGGCTTGGCGCATTAACCATATAGGCGTGATATCAACTTTTTCTAAAAAACATGCTTTTAAAAAGCGATCATTGATTAACTCTGTAGGCTGAGAACCCGGCATAAATATTATCTTTTGCGCCGCAATCTAGCGATTGTCGCTAATTCAGCTGCAGCAATAGCAAATTCAGATTGGGCTCTTGCAAAATCAATATCGGAGGTGCGATTTGACATAGTTTCTTGCGCACGACGTTTTGCTTCTATTGCTTTAGCCTCATCCAAATCTTTGCCACGAATAGCCGTATCTGCCAAAACGGTTACACACTTGGGCTGTATCTCTAAAATACCGCCAGCCACAAAAACAAACTCCTCGCCACCATCCTCAGTTTCAATTCTTACCGCGCCAGCCTGAATCCGAGTAATCAGCGGAGTATGCCCTGGCAAAACCCCTAACTCTCCAGCCTCGCCCGGCAAAGAAACAAATTTTGCTTTACCAGAAAAAATGGCTTTCTCAGCGCTTACTACATCAACATGAATTGTAGACATTGTTTTTGAGACCCTATTAATTAACCACTTTTAAAGCTTTTTCGCTTTTTCAATCGCTTCATCGATGGTACCTACCATGTAAAAAGCCTGCTCTGGTAAGTGATCTAACTCCCCGTCAACAATCATTTTAAATCCACGAATCGTTTCCTTTAAAGAAACATACTTACCCGGGGATCCTGTAAAGACTTCTGCCACATGGAAAGGCTGAGATAAAAACCGTTGAATTTTTCTTGCGCGGGCAACTGATAACTTATCTTCAGGGGAAAGCTCATCCATGCCTAAAATAGCGATAATGTCGCGTAACTCTTTGTAACGTTGTAAGGTTGTTTGCACACCTCGAGCAACATCATAATGCTCCTGGCCGACAACTTGCGGATCGAGCTGACGGCTGGTTGAATCAAGAGGATCAACGGCTGGATAAATACCTAAAGCTGCGATGTCTCGCGATAAAACAACAGTTGAATCTAAGTGTTGGAAGGTGGTTGCTGGCGAAGGGTCTGTTAAGTCATCTGCTGGCACATAAACAGCTTGAATAGAAGTAATAGATCCTGTCTTCGTCGAAGTAATTCTCTCTTGTAAGCGACCCATCTCTTCAGCAAGTGTTGGCTGATAGCCCACAGCTGATGGCATGCGGCCTAGCAATGCAGAGACTTCTGTTCCTGCTAATGTGTAACGATAAATATTGTCAACGAAGAATAAGATATCTCGGCCTTCGTCACGAAAACGCTCCGCCATAGAAAGACCTGTTAACGCTACGCGTAAACGGTTACCTGGAGGTTCATTCATCTGTCCAAAGACCATTGCTACCTTGTCCAAAACATTGGACTCTTTCATTTCATGATAGAAGTCGTTTCCTTCTCTCGTACGCTCTCCAACCCCAGCGAAAACTGATAAACCAGCGTGCTGCTTAGCAATGTTATTAATTAACTCCATCATATTAACTGTCTTACCAACGCCCGCTCCTCCGAAAAGTCCGACCTTACCACCTTTTGCGAATGGGCAAACTAAGTCAATGACCTTAATACCTGTTTCTAATAAGTCTACCGACGGGGCAAGCTCATCAAAACGTGGCGCAGGTTGATGAATCGAACGACGCTCTTCCGTCGCTATCGGTCCAGCATCATCGATTGGTCTTCCTAAAACGTCCATAATTCGACCTAAAGTTGCCGGGCCTACCGGCACAGAAATAGGCGCGCCAGTTCCATAAACACTCATTCCTCGACGCAAACCATCGCTTGAGCCCAAGGCAATCGTACGAACCACGCCATCACCAAGCTGTTGTTGTACTTCAAAAGTAAGACCCTTTTCTGCGAAAGATTCTTCATTTTTTTCATCTAGTACCAAAGCTTCATAGATTTTTGGCATGCTATCGCGTGGAAACTGAATATCTACTACAGCTCCAATACATTGAACGATACTTCCACTACTCGTCGCGTTACTCATTGCATCTCTCCATTCAAATCAATTTATGTAGTTTCTTCATTAAACCGCGGCTGCACCACTAACAATTTCTGATAATTCTTTAGTAATCGCTGCTTGACGAGTTTTGTTATAAACAAGCTGTAACTCTCCAATAACATTCTTCGCATTATCAGAGGCGGCTTTCATGGCAACCATGCGAGCTGATTGCTCAGATGCCATGTTTTCTGCAACCGATTGATAAACTAACGCCTCTATATATCTTTTTAATAGCTCGTCGATGACAGTTTGCGCGTCCGGCTCGTAGATGTAATCCCAACCCGAATCACTTCGCTCTAAACCGCTTTCCTTGGGAAGTTTCGCGGGTAAAGGCAAAAGCTTTTCAATAATCGGCTCTTGACGCATTGTATTAATGAAGCGGTTATATGCGATATAAACCTCATCAATTTCACCGTTAGTAAAAGCGTCTAATTGCACTTTAATCTCGCCAACCAAATCGTCAAATCGAGGGTTGTCGCCGATATGTGTCACGTGCGATACGAGTTTTGCCTTGATGCGATTCAAAAACTGCAAACCTTTAGTTCCGATTGCAGTACAACTAATACCCAAGCCTTGCTCTGTCCAGTCTTTCATTAAACTCGTGAGCATGCGAAGAATGTTTGTATTTAAACCGCCACACAGACCCTTGTCCGTGGTAATTAGAATAACACCAACATTTTTCACCTCGCGCTCAACAATAAAAGCTGGTCGATACTCCGGATTGGCGTGTCGCAAATTTGCGGAAATTGTCCGAACCTTCTCTGTAAATGGTCTAGCAGCGCGCATCCGTTCTTGCGCACGGCGCATTTTAGATGCAGCGACCATTTCCATCGCTTTGGTAATCTTTCGCGTATTTTGTACGCTTTTGATTTTGTTTCGAATTTCTTTTGTTCCAGCCATCTAGGCTTCTCCTTGCTGCTTATTAGTTAGAAAGAAGCAGAACGTTTGTAATCCTCAACAGCCGCTTTTAATGCCGCTTCGTCGTCTTTAGTCAGATCTTTGGTGTCTTCAATTCGGCCAATTAATTCTGCGTATTTAGATTTCAAATGATCCAACATACCCTTTTCAAATGGCAATATATTTTTTACTTCAATATCATCTAAAAAGCCATTATTTACAGCATATAAAGAGGCGGATAACTGCCAAACTTGTTGCGGATTATATTGTTGTTGCTTTAACAGCTCGGTAACCCTTCGTCCACGCTCGAGCTGTTTTCTGGTAGCATCGTCTAGGTCTGAAGCAAACTGGGCAAACGCTGCTAATTCGCGGTACTGTGCTAAATCCGTCCTGATACCACCAGACATCTTTTTGATAACCTTGGTTTGAGCGGCACCACCAACTCGTGAAACCGAAATACCCGCATTAATAGCAGGCCTTATACCTGCATTGAATAAGTCGGTTTCTAAAAAGATCTGTCCATCCGTAATCGATATAACATTCGTTGGTACGAATGCAGAAACGTCTCCGGCTTGTGTCTCAATTACGGGCAATGCCGTCAAGGAGCCAGTTTTCCCTTTGACTGCACCGTTCGTAAATTTTTCGACATAATCCGCATTGACCCGAGCAGCACGCTCTAGTAGTCTTGAGTGCAAATAAAACACATCTCCTGGGTAGGCTTCTCGTCCTGGAGGTCTACGTAATAAAAGAGATACCTGCCGATAGGCAATAGCTTGTTTTGTTAAATCATCATAAACAATTAAAGCATCCTCGCCCCGGTCACGGAAATACTCACCCATCGTACAACCAGAATAAGCAGATAAATACTGCATAGCCGCTGACTCTGACGCTGAAGCAGCAACAACCACGGTATAAGCCATTGCGCCCTGCTCTTCTAACTTACGCACAACGTTACTAATGGTCGAGGCTTTTTGTCCAATCGCTACGTAAACGCAATAAACACCCTTACCTTTTTGATTAATAATGGCATCTACTGCGACGGCTGTTTTACCTGTTTGACGATCACCGATAATTAACTCTCGTTGCCCTCTACCAATTGGCACCATCGCATCAATCGCTTTAAGTCCAGTCTGCAAAGGCTGACTAACGGATTGTCTTGCAATTACTCCAGGAGCAACTTTTTCAATAATGTCTGACTCTTTTGCATTGACAGGCCCTTTGCCATCGATGGGCTGGCCTAATGCATTTACTACTCGCCCCAACAACTCTGGGCCAACGGGTACTTCTAAAATTCGTCCGGTACATTTAACAGGATCACCTTCAGAAATATGCTCATACTCCCCTAAAACAACCGCACCAACAGAATCTCTTTCGAGATTTAACGCCAACCCAAAGGTGTTGTTGGGAAACTCTAACATTTCACCCTGCATTACTCCCGAAAGGCCATGAATTCGGCAAATTCCATCAGTTACGGAAATAACAGTACCCTGATTTCGTACCTCGGTGTCAACGCCGACACCACTAATTCTACTTTTGATCAGCTCACTGATCTCAGATGGGTTAAGTTGCATGTATAACTCCTAAGTTCTTTGAATTTCGTTAATACGCATATTTATACTGACAATGCAGCTTGCATTGCCTCAAGCCTTGACTTCACAGAGGAGTCTAAAACCTCATCACCAACCTGTACTCTTACACCACCAATGAGTTGTGGATCGACCGTAACCGTAGGACGCAGTGCTTTACCACCAAAACGTTTTGTAAGCGCCGCTAGCAAAGTGCTTATTTCTGTTTCAGACATCGGAAAAGCACTAATAATACTAACCTCCGCAGCACCTTGTTTCGCATTTTTTAACTGTTCAAACTGACTAGCGATTTCTTTTAATGCGGCAATGCGATGGTTTGAGGTAATCAGCTTGACTAATTGCTCCAATGGCTCTGATGCCTTAGAGGATAAGCCAGACAACAGGATCCCACTCAACTGCTCTTGCGATACTTGCGGGTTGTTTGCGAGCGTCGAAAGTTCTGGGTGGCTTGCCATATTTGCTAATTCAGAGAGTTGCAAAGCCCAAGTTCCCAATTCCGCATCGGATGCCAAACTTACCAAAGCCTCAGCATAAGGTCTTGCAATCGTTGCTAATTCCGTCATATTACAGCTCAGCTTTCAACTGATCTAACAAAGCAGCATGCGCTTTGGGATCAACTTCACGACGCAATATTTGCTCTGCTCCTTTGACCGCTAAAACTGCCACTTCATTGCGCAAGACGTCTCGAGCACGAATAACCTGCTGTTCGGCTTCAGATTTGGCTTGAGCAATAATGCGTGCGGCCTCTGTTTGTGCGTTTTGCTTTATTTCCTCAGCACTTTGCTGGGCACGCTTCTCGGCCTCAGCGATACGCTGGGTTCCTTCACTCTTAGCCTCCGCAAGAGCTTGATCTGCACGCTTGGTAGCAAGGTCTAAATCAACCTTACCCTTCTCAGCGGCAGCTAGTCCTTCTGCAACTTTAGCTGCTCTTTCATCCAAGGCTTTAATTAGTGGCGGCCATACAAATTTGGCCACAACCCACCAGAGGATAAAAAATACAACCATTTGCGCGAATAAGGTCGCGTTCAGATTCACGGCTTTTCCTTTCGGTTTTGTTGACTAAACCACTCGTGAGTGGCCATGCCTAAAACTTAACTACCCAACTTGGACAATAGTGGGTTTGCAAATGCAAATAACATTGCAATACCAACACCAATCAAAAATGCTGCGTCGATCAAGCCAGCTAACAGGAACATTTTTGTTTGCAGCGGCTCCATTAACTCTGGTTGTCGAGCACAGGCCTCAATATATTTGCCACCCATCAAACCAATTCCTAAACAAGCCCCGATAGCGCCTAGACCGATAATGATACCAATACCAACAGCCGTCAAACCTTGTATGTTAGCGATAAATTCCTGCATTGTTGACTCCTAGTGTTTAAAAAAGTTAAAAAAAATTAGTGGTGGCTGTGAGCCTGACCGATGTAAACGAGGGTAAGCATCATAAAGATGAATGCTTGTAATAAGATAACCAGAATGTGGAATATTGCCCAAGCTGCTCCTGCAATAACGTGACCAACGAAGCCAAAAATGGATAGGTCAACTCCAAAAGTCCAAACACTACCTAAAAGAGCAATCAACATAAAGATCAACTCTCCAGCATACATATTCCCAAACAACCGCATTCCTAAAGATACAGTTTTTGCCACATATTCGATCAAATTCAAAAATAAATTAAATGGCGCTAAAAACCACTTATCTCCAAAAGGCGCTGAAATTAACTCATGTGCAAACCCACCGAGCCCTTTGATTTTGAGGCTGTAATACAAAATGATTAAAAGCACCGAAAGGGACATACCCATGGTGCCATTTAGGTCCGTCGTGGGAACAATTTTATGATGCGGAATGTGCAGATGAAATCCACCTAAAATAGCATTTACCCCATTGACCCAGTCAATTGGTATGAGGTCTAGCGTATTCATAAAGATAATCCAGCAAAAAACAAAAAGTGCTAAGGGAGCGATAAATGTTCTATCTCCTTGGACTATGTTTTTCGATTGTGTTTCAACCAACTCGACAATCAGTTCAATGAGTGCCTGAAACCGTCCCGGCACTCCAGAGGTTACTCTACGGGCAGCGAAAACTAACATCCCCACACTAAGTAATCCCATGGTTAAGGACCAAAAGATCGTGTCGTAATTTAATATAGAAAAATCAACAATAGAAGTTTGAGCCTGACCCAAAGAATTCAGATTTGTTAAATGCTCGAGAATGTACTCTGTAGGTTGTATGCCTGCGGATGTTGCTTCTTTGGACATCTATTATTTCCTTCTTGCCATCAATCAAACAATATTTTTCTAGATAATACTAGTTTAGTTCTTCCTTTTCAACCCAATTATCCAATAACTTTGCAAAGTTATTATGTACATTGCTAAAAAAGGAAGCCATTCTAAGTCGTCATACATCACCACCACAAGCACTATGAGTATTAGCGTGATCGAAATCTTTATTACTTCAGCCATTATTAGTCTTCCAACAAATTGGCTCGCATTATTTTTGCTGTTGCGGGGATAAATCCCCAAATGCATGATGAATGCAATTGTGGGCAATATTCCTACCAAGCCACCGCATAATACCGATATAACTAAGCCATTATTTGTTTTAATAAAACTCCAGATAACTGCAATTATTGTAAACCAAAACGTCGTTATAACTTGTAGCTTTACTATTTCCCATGGGCTTTTTACCTGCTGGCGTAAACTGTGAGGAGTAAATATTTGCTCCGCACGTGCTTGATCTAACGGAATAAATTCTTTGTCAAATAATTCATCTTGGTCATCATGACTTGAGAACTTGTCCATCCAAATATTCGCTCTACTGCGCAATGCCCAGCTTAATTAACAGGGCTTGTAGCTCATCAATTTGAGTAAATTTTATTTTTATTTCTCCACCCTTTGCCTTGGGCTTTATTTCAACGTCCAAACCAATCAAATCTGCCATTCTTACTTGTAACCCGAGTAAGTCCGGATCCTTATTTACGCTATTTTTTGCTAGCGTACGATGGCTGTTTTGTCCTAAAGCACTCTTTTTGTTGTTATTTACGATACTGTTTGCTAACCTTTCTGTCTCTCTCACGGAGAGACCTTGCGCTACAACACGCTGAGCCAGTCCAATCTGAAGAGCTGTGGGGATAACCAGAAGTGCGCGCGCATGTCCCATATCAAGGTTTCCTGCCATTAACATAGCCTGAACGCCCTTACCCAACTGCAATAGTCTTAATAAATTTGTTACTGCACTGCGCGACTTTCCAACCGCTTGCGCAGCGTTTTCATGCGTGTAATTAAACTCTGAAATTAGCCGAGCTAACCCCTGCGCTTCTTCTAAGGCATTTAAATCTTCACGCTGCATATTTTCAATCAAAGCCATTGCTGCTGCAGCTTGATCATCCACATTTTTTACGAGCACAGGGACGATCTCTAAACCTGCCATCTTGGCAGCCCGAAAACGTCGCTCACCAGCAATAATCTCGTATTTTCCATCGCCAATTGCACGCACTAATAGTGGCTGCATGACGCCTTGGCTTTTAATGCTTTGCGCCAAGTCCTCTAGTCCAGACTCCTGCATCAAGCTTCTTGGCTGATATTTACCTCGCTGTAATTGTTCAAGCTTTAGCTCACTGATGAGAGGTTCCTGATTGGACGAATTTAAATCCATAGACTCCCCCAATAAAACCTCCAACCCCCTACCTAAGCCCTTTTTTTTCATCATATTTCTTTATAAAGTTTGAATTCGTTGGATCATTTCTGCACCAAAATCAATATAAGCTTTGGCACCCCGAGATGATTTGTCATAAATGACGCCCGGCATTCCATAAGAAGGCGCCTCTGCAAGGCGTACATTTCTAGGAATAATTGTCTTAAAAACCTTGTCACCAAAGTGGCTAATTAGCTGCTCCGAAACTTGTTGCTGTAAAGCTGTACGTGCATCGAACATGACCCGTAACAGCCCGATAATCTTTAGATCCTGGTTTAAGTTTGCATGAACTTGTTTGATCGTATTTACAAGGTCAGACAACCCCTCCAAAGCAAAATACTCACACTGCATAGGTACAATCACTCCATTTGCAGCACACAGTCCATTGAGCGTTAATAATGACAGCGCCGGTGGACAATCAATGAGGATAAAGTCATAATCCATCCTAATTTGATTGAGCGCTAACCGTAATATTGACTCACGATTATCAAAGTCGACCAGCTCTATTTCCGCACCCGCCAAATGCCGATTGGCAGGAATCATATCATAACCACCTGATTCTGAACGGCATTTTGTTTCAATAATTTCCCGATGACCAATTAAAACTTGATAGATTGAATATTCTAATTGGCTCTTATCAATGCCAGACCCCATTGTCGCATTACCCTGAGGATCTAGATCTACCAATAAAACACGCTGTCCCAAATTTGCTAAGCCGGCCGCCAAATTAATCGCTGTAGTAGTTTTACCAACTCCACCCTTTTGATTTGCAATACAAAAAATTTTTGCCATTTTTAATCCAGTTTTTTAAGCTTATCTCACAGCAGCAATTGTTAAAAGGCAACGGTAAGCCTCTAAATCCGGTATTTTTAGTTCCGTATTATCGATTACCTCCCAGCCATTCGACAGACTCTTTATTTCCTCAATCACTTTTTGTGACTTCATAGCGAAAACCAGTCCACTCGGTCGCAATAGCGGTCCTGAATAAGCCACAAATTTTGTCAGATCAGTAAAAGCTCTTGAAATAGTTGCATCGACTGAGTGTGGTTTTTTTGCACTGTAATCCTCTACTCGTTGCATTTCCACGGTCACATTACTTAGTTTTAAACGACCAATAACCTGCTTTAAAAAAGCCGCTTTTTTTCGAATCGACTCCAATAATACAAATTGCACAGTTGGTATCGCAATTGCTAATAATATACTTGGAAACCCTCCACCAGCTCCCAAATCAGCGATAAGAGGCTCTTTTGGTAAAAGCCCCGAAATAATTGCGTCTTTTAAGGGACGCACTACCGAAAAAGAGTCTAACAAGTGGGTTGGCAGAAACAACTCCTCTGATTCGATAGCGCTCAAGTTGTGAACTTGATTCCAACGTAGGAATTCTTTGGTAAAGTTTAGGGTCTGCAATATCTGGGCCTCGTCTAAGATCAACCCTAATTGACTAAGTCCTTGGCGCAAGCCCACCTCAAACAAAGCTGAATTATTGATCATAAAGACGGGCTTTTGCGCCCCACACCGCGCTTTAAGTGGACCAATAATAAGGATATAGCGGCAGGGGTAACTCCCGACACCCGTGATGCCTGACCTAGTGTTTTAGGCCGAAAAGCGCTCAGTTTTTGTTCAACCTCATTCGATAAGCCGGTTACTTGCTGATAATCAATTTCATCCGGAAGATCCAAATTTTCATAATAAGCATGTCTTTCAATTTCAATCGCTTGACGATTAATATAGCCCTGATACTTGATACGGATTTCCACTTGCTCATTAATTTGGTCTTGTATAAATGGCTCTACCTCGTCCTGACTTTTCCACCGACCATCCAGCGCCTGCATCAAACCATCGTAACTAATCTCAGGTCGTTTTAATAAGTCTACTAAACTATACTCATGTGGCAAAACATGACCAAAAACCACTTCGCTCTCTTGCGCAGTAATATTTTTTGGTGATACCCAAATCGTACTTATTCGTGACGTTTCACGTGAAACAGCCTCCTGCTTTTTGCAAAACATCTCCCATCGTAGATCGCTCACTAAGCCCATTGAACGGCCCAGCTCCGTTAGTCGAACATCTGCATTATCTTCACGTAAACTCAGGCGATACTCCGCACGGCTTGTAAACATCCGATACGGTTCTTGCACGCCTTTTGTTATCAAGTCATCGACTAAAACACCTATATAGGCTTCACTACGCAAGGGAAACCATGGGTCTTTAGACTTGGCAGCCAAGCCGGCATTCATGCCGGCCATTAAACCCTGAGCCGCGGCCTCTTCGTAGCCCGTTGTACCGTTTATTTGGCCAGCAAAGTACAAACCCGCAATTTGGCGGGAGCTTAAATACGGTGTAAGTGCGCGCGGGTCAAAATAGTCATACTCAATCGCATAACCAGGCCTTAATATATGCGCATTTTCTAAACCTGCAATACTTTTTACAAGCTCTAGCTGAATATCAAAAGGCAGACTAGTAGAGATCCCATTTGGATAAAACTCATTCGTTGACAAGCCTTCCGGCTCTAAAAAAATCTGATGGCTTGTTTTTGTCGCAAAACGATGGATTTTGTCCTCAATCGAAGGACAATACCTTGGCCCAACCCCCTCTATAACGCCCGTATACATTGGTGAGCGATCTAAGCCACCGCGAATAATCTCGTGCGTTAACTCGTTTGTATGTGTGATCCAACAGGGTAGTTGCTTGGGGTGTTGTTCTGGCCTGCCCAAAAAAGAAAATACCGGCACGGGATCTAAATCTCCAGGCTGTTCTAACATTTTAGAAAAGTCAATCGTCCTTCCGTCTATCCTCGGAGGCGTACCTGTTTTCAATCTTCCTTGTGGTAAAGCCAACTCTTTTAATCGAGAAGATAGCCGAACCGCTGCCGGATCGCCAGCCCGCCCTCCAGAGTGATTATCCAACCCAACATGTATCTTTCCGTCTAAAAATGTGCCGACCGTTAAAACCACCTGGCTTGCTAAAAATCGCACCCCTAGTTGAGTAATCACGCCACAAATCCGGTCACCCTGAACAAACAAATCGTCTACCGCTCCTTGAAACAACATCAGATTTTTTTGATTTTCTAAAATGCTACGCATTGCCGCTTTGTATAAAGCACGATCCGCCTGAGCTCGCGTGGCGCGCACTGCAGGCCCCTTGCTCGAGTTTAAAATTCTAAATTGAATGCCTGCCAAGTCCGTTACTTGGGCCATTGCCCCACCTAGTGCATCGACCTCCTTCACTAGATGCCCCTTACCAATTCCACCAATAGAGGGATTACAACTCATCGTACCCAAGGTTTCTATATTGTGAGTAAGTAACAGGGTTTGACACCCCATGCGAGCACTAGCCAAAGCCGCCTCGCAGCCAGCATGCCCGCCACCAACCACAATCACATCAAATATTTTTTTATATTCCATAATTTCACCCCTAGGGGCGAAATGATAGCATTAAAGGGTTTCACGTGAAACACTAATACGAATTATTTTAAAAAAGACAAGATCCCGAAAGAGTCGTCTGCTGTTTTTACTGTTAAAGCCAAAACAACCAACACGAAAAAATATCGTATTAGCCCACTACCCTTTGCAATCGCCAAACTACTTCCGCTGATTCCGCCTAAGATATTAAAAAACATCATTAATAGCGCAATATTCCAATTTATATAACCGGTTGGGATAAACAAAGCTAAAGCTGCGAGATTGGTGACACAATTAACTAATTTCGTAGCTGCTGCGCCATGCAAAAAATCAAACCCCAAAAAATAAACAAACAGGAACATTAAAAAAGCCCCAGTACCTGGCCCAAAAAAACCATCGTAAAAACCAATCCCTAAAGAGCCAACGACAATGATTATCTGTGCCTTGAGACCTGTTAGTTGTGGGCGGTGAGATAAACCCATTTGCTTATTAACCAAAGTAAATACTAAGAGAGCAAATAAAATAAATGGTAGCCCTTGGCGCAAAAACTCAGCTGAAACCCGCGTAACCACCCAAGCCCCAGAAAATGATCCAAACAAAGCACAAAGGCAAGACACCAACATAAAACGCTTCGGTAAATGCACTTGACGGAGATATCTTGTTGCAGCAAAAAGAGTACCCCCAAACGCCGAAAGCTTATTCGTGCCCAATAGAGTTGCGGGCAACTCCCTTGGAAAGGCGGTGAATAAGGCCGGTATCTGAATTAAGCCGCCGCCACCAACCAGCGCATCAACAAAACCAGCTAAAAAGGCAGCAGAGACTAACCAAAACACCGTAAGTGTTAAATAATCGTTTAAAATCAATGGATTAGCTTATCATTTACTGTGGCCTTGAATTTTGGCCAAATACTCTCCAACAATACCGCGCCGAAAAGCCATGACACATAAAACAAAGATCAGACCTGTGACAATGGTTACCGACTCTCCTAAGGAACGAAACCACTCAATTTGGGTAATATTAAAAATCCACGTCCCAATTTCGCCCACCTTGTGTTCTAAAACAGTAATTACCAAAGCGCCAATCATTGGGCCAAACAGGGTGCCAACACCACCTACGAGGGTCATCAAAATTACCAATCCAGACATGGTCCAATGCGCATCGGAAAGAGTTTCAAAACCCATCATTAAGGCCTGTAAAGACCCCGCCAAACCAGCCAAAGCGCCAGACAAAACAAAAGCCAGTAATTTAAAATGGTCTACACGGTACCCAAGCGAAATTGCGCGAGGCTCATTTTCTTTGATAGCAAATAAAATCTTTCCAAATGGAGACTCGGTAACGCGAGCAATAACAGCAAACGCCACAAGACAAAACCCCAAAACGAGGTAATACATATGCATATCAACTTGTAAATCTAATAAACCCAAAAACACACCTCGAGGAATCCCTTGCATGCCGTCTTCACCACCGGTGAAATCCATTTGTAAAAATATAAAGTACAGCATTTGAGCTAAAGCCATGGTAATCATTGCAAAGTAAATCCCTTGACGACGGATGGCCAACCCACCCATCAGCACTCCCAAAAGAGTAGCAAAAAGAGTTCCGCCTAGAATACCAAACTCGGGTGACTGGCCCAAGTCTCGAATAATATAACCGCACAAATAGCCACCACCACCAAAAAAAGCAGCATGCCCAAACGAAAGTAAACCGGTATAACCAAGTAACAAATTAAACGCCGAAGCAAATAAAGCAAAACATAAAATTTTCATTAAAAAAATGGGATAAAAAACCCAAGGGGCTAAGATGGACAAAATCAATAGCAATATATAAAATAATTTACGTTGTTTTAACATTATTTTTCTCGGCCAAATAAGCCCGCCGGCCGAACGATTAGCACTAGAGCCATAACAACAAAGACCACGGTGCTAGAAGCCTCCGGATAAAAAACTTTTGTGAATGCCTCAATTAAACCAAGGCCCAGACCCGTCAATATCGAGCCCATAATAGAACCCATACCACCAATAACAACAATTGCAAAAATTGTAATGATTAGGTTTGAGCCCATCAATGGAGATACTTGGATGATCGGCGCAGCTAAAACGCCAGAAAAAGCCGCTAAGCCAACACCAAAGCCATAGGTTAAGGTAACCATCAATGGAAAATTAATACCAAAAGCCTGAATCAGTTGTGGGTTTTCAGTACCAGCACGAAGGTATGACCCTAATTGGGTCTTTTCAATCACAAACCAAGTTCCAAAACAAACAACTAATGAAGCAACAACAACCCAGGCACGATAAATTGGCAACATCATAAAGCCAACATCAATCGTGCCTGTTAAAGTTTCAGGAACGTTATAAGGCATTCCCGAAACACCGAAGAAAGAGCGAAAGCAACCCTCCACCATGAGCGTTAATCCAAACGTTAACAACAGACCATACAAATGATCTAATTCATAGAGGTGTTTTAAAAAAACCCGTTCGATCAAAATACCAAAGCAAGCTACACAAATAGGGGCAATCACTAACATGGGCCAGTAACCGATATTCAAAAAGGTCAGTCCAATCCAAGTCAAAAGGGCTCCCATCATAAACATTGCCCCATGGGCAAAGTTCACCACATTTAAGAGGCCAAAAATCACTGCCAAACCCAAACTTAACATCGCATAAAAACTGCCATTCACCAAGCCTAATAAAAGCTGACTAAGAATGGCAGAGATCGGAAGCCCAAAAAATTCCATTCAGTTACTTCAGCAAATAACACTTTGACTCTGCTACTGTTGCAAAAGACTGCTCGCCAGAATACTTATTAAGTACTTTGTAATAATCCCAAGGCTTTAAAACCTCTTCTGGCTTTTTGACTTCTAATAAATACATATCATGAATCATGCGGCCATCTTTACGGATATATCCCCCTTTGGCAAACATATCATTAATCTTCATTTTCTTTAACTGTGCCATTACTTGATCCGGGTTATCGGTTCCAGCGGCCTTTACAGCTTTTAAGTAAGTCAACATCGATGAATAATCACCCGCTTGTACCATGGTAGGCATACGTTTCATTTTTTGAATAAAACGACCAGCAAAGGCGCGTGTTTCATCATTTAAATCCCAATACCATGCTTCAGTAGCTAGTAAGCCAGCGGCATTTTTAATACCGATACTATGCACATCGGTAATAAAAACCAGTAAACCAGCAATTTTCATGCTTTTTGTAATACCAAACTCATTGGCAGCTTTTACCGTATTTATCGTGTCGCCACCAGCATTGGCCAGGGCTAAAACTTGTGCTTTTGAGCTCTGAGCCTGAAGTAAGAATGAAGAGAAATCACTAGCATTGAGGGGATGACGTACTGAGCCCGCAACTTTTCCACCATTATCTAAAACAACTTTAGTGGCATCTTTTTCTAATTGCGTTCCAAACGCATAATCCGCCGTTAGAAAAAACCAAGACTTATTACCCTTTTCAACCATTGCTTTTCCCGTAACTTTGGCAAGAGCAATCGTGTCATATGTGTAATGGATTGTATAAGGTGAACACTGCTCATTCGTTAAAGCTGAAGTACCTGCACCGTTATTAATATAAATCCGTTTTTTTTCTGTAGTAACTTTGGAGGTGGCTAATGCTGTACCAGAATTTGTCCCCCCAAAAATAACGTTAACCCCTTCTTGATCGATCCATTCACGGGCTTTACCAGCGGCAATATCCGCCTTGTTTTGATGGTCAGCATATAAAATTTCAACTTTTCGACCCAAAACAGTGCCACCAAAATCAGCAATAGCCATTTCTATCGCTTCTTTACCGCCTATACCATCAATATCGGAATAAAGACTAGCGCCGTCAGTGATAAATCCAATTTTAATGGGACCTTTATTTTGGGCATAAGTGACCACCGATCCACTAATTAATAATAAGGCTGCAACTAATTTTTTTATTTTCATCATTTTTCCTTAATTTAAAAACACTAAACACCCAAGTAACTATTTAACAACGCAGTTTTCTCAGATAGCTCACTACCCAAGACAGTTTCTACAATCTGACCATGCTCGACGACAAAATGTCGATCAGCAAGACGTTCAGCAAAACGAAAATTCTGTTCAACCAAGATAATCGTATACGCTTTACTTCGAAGAGTTTTAACAACCTGAGCTAACTTTTGAACAATCACAGGGGCTAGACCTTCTGTAATTTCATCCAAAAGTAAGATAGACGCACCTGTTCTTAAAATTCTAGCTAAGGCCAACATTTGCTGCTCTCCTCCACTTAATCGTGCACCAGGGCTATTGCGGCGTTCATACAAATTAGGAAACATTTCGTAAATTTCATGAATAGACATGCCAGTATCAGCAATTACAGGAGGTAATAACAAATTTTCTTGTGCGGTTAACGTAGAGAAGATACCTCGCTCTTCTGGACAATACCCAATACCTAGGTGAGCAATTTGATGGGTAGGTAAATGAATCACTTCATTACCATGGATACGAATAGAACCTGTTCGTTTGCCAGTTAAACCAAGCATCGCTCTTAATGTAGAAGTTCTTCCCGCACCATTACGACCTAACAACGTGACCACTTCACCCGCTTTAACCGAAAAATTAATACCATGTAAAATATGCGACTCACCATACCAAGCATGTAAATCTGAGATTTCTATGGCCAAAGAACTCAAGAAACCTCCACAGTTCCCATATATGCTTCAAGAACTAAAGGGTTATTGGAAACTTCATCATAAGTACCCTCTGCTAAAACTGCACCGCGTTGTAATACAGATATTTGATTTGCAATTGAAGCAACAACCTTCATATTATGTTCCACCATTAAAACGGTTCGACCCTGCGATACTTTAGCAATCAAATTGGTAATACGTACAACATCTTCATGCCCCATACCCTGCGTTGGCTCATCGAGTAACATCATTTCTGGATCCATCGCTAGAGTCGTTGCAAGTTCAAGCACGCGTTTACGTCCATAGGGCAACTGGACGGCTAGTTCCTTTGAAAATCCAGATAAGCCAACGACTTCTAAGAGCTCCATAACTTGCGGATCCAAATGCTTTAAAGAGACAGAAGATTTCCAAAAATGATATTGTGTTCCTATTTTTCTTTGTAGAGCAATACGCACGTTCTCTAAAACTGTCATGTGAGGAAAAACAGCAGAAATTTGGAAAGAACGAATTAAACCTTTACCAGCTATTTCAGACGGCTGCAAACGAGAAATGTCTTCACCCTTAAAAAATATCTTGCCGCTTGTCGGAGAGTGAAACTTTGTTAATAAATTAAAACAGGTTGTCTTCCCTGCTCCGTTAGGGCCTATTAAAGCATGTATAGAGCCTTTTTTTATTCGCAGGTTAACATCGCTAACCGCCACGAAACCTTTAAATAACTTATAAAGATTATGTGTTTCTAAAATATAGGGTTGAGTTAGCGGATTCATCAAGTGATAAGAATATTACAAAAACCAACTCCTATAAAGCACTTCCCTCTAGGGGTTTACACGAAGTGTAATGCTTTATGACATTAATAACTCAGCCGCCCGAATCGCTAGCATCATGGTTGGTGCTGCCGTATTACCTGAAGTAATCGTGGGCATTGCCGAGGCATCAACCACCCGCAAACCTTTAACCCCAATTACTCGCATTTGAGAATCTAAAACGGCCCGTGGGTCAGACAAACTCCCCATTTTACAAGTGCCTACCGGATGAAAAATCGTAGTTCCAATTTCACCTGCGGCGTGCCGTAACTCATCATCATTCACCAAATGCGCTCCGGGTTTATATTCAATTGGTGAATAGGGTTTTAAACTTGGTTGAGAAACAATTTTCCGAGTTAAACGCATCGCATCTAAAGCTACTTGTTGATCTTCTGCGGTAGCTAAGTAATTCGGATCTATTCGCGGTGGAATATGCGTATCTGCAGATACGATATGAACACTCCCCCTAGAACTAGGCTGCAAATTACAAACACTAGCAGTAAAAGCATTAAAAGAATGTAGGTCTTCACCAAACTTATCCAACGATAACGGTTGCACATGGTACTGAAGATTGGGTAATTGATAATGAGCCGAACTAAAAGCAAACGCCCCCAATTGCGAAGGTGCCATAGACATTGGACCAGAACGATTTAGTAAATATTGAAGCCCAATTTGAACTTTACCAAATAAAGAACGAATTTGCGTATTAAGCGTTTTAATTCCCGTTACTTGATAAACCATTCGTAACTGTAAGTGATCTTGTAAGTTCTCCCCAACCCCGGATAAATGAGAAACAACTGGGATACCCATATTTTGTAAAAGTGGTCCTTGGCCAATGCCGGACCTTTCCAGAATTTGGACAGACCCAATAGCACCAGCACAAAGTAGCGCCTCATGTCCAACCGAAGCAACATGTTGCTGACCACCAGAAAGAAATGAAACAGCCGAACATGTCCGCGTTGACAAATCAACTTGTAATTTTTTTACTAGCGCGCCAGTAATAATTCTTAGATTAGGTCGACCGGAAGCTTTTTTTAGGAAAGCCTTTGAAGCATTTAAGCGTAAACCGTTACGTTGGTTTACGTCAAAATACCCTACGCCCCAATTATTGCCACGATTAAAATCATTGGTTTGGGGAATACCCGCTTCAATAGCGGCATCTTTAAATTCCTCTAGAATCTCCCACCGTAAACGCTGTTGACTAACAGTCCATTCAGAACCTGTGCTATGCCAGTGGTTAGCGTCTCCATGGTAATCTTCAAACTGTTTAAAACGCTCTAAACATCGCTCCCAGTCCCACGCATGATCGTTAGTTAGGCGAGCCCACTCGGCATAGTTCTGATCTTGCCCGCGCATGTAAATCATGCCGTTAATGGACGAACTACCACCCAAAACTCGACCACGCGGATAAAGTAAGGAACGTCCATTCAAGCCTGATAGGGCTTCTGTTTTAAATTGCCAATCTGTTCTTGGATTATTAATACAATACAAGTAGCCAACTGGGATATGAATCCAGTGATAATCATCTTTTGCACCAGCCTCTAATAAGAGCACCGTAACATCCGGGTTTTGCGTTAACCGATTAGCCAACACACATCCCGCGCTACCAGCACCAACAATAATATAATCAAATTTACCGTGATTTATCTCGGCCATATTAAACTCATGTTTACAGGGGTTTGTTCTGGAATTGCATATACATCTGCCAGGCAGACAATGCCTGCGCGTCTAAATGATCTACAGAGATACGTTGCGCACCCTGTAAAATTAATAAAGCATAGGGCTTAGCAAGCGCAGAAGCTTCTGGGCAAAGTATTAACGACTCTCCTTGAGACGGAGATTTACTTCGCCAAAAGTTGATCGCTGCTTCGATTTCAGTTATTGAAACGAATAACATCTCTCACTTAACTCTTATACAACATGGTCTTGCGGCACTTTTTCATACCACAATAACATTGGTACTCATTTTTAATAGTTTTTGTTAGACGACCTTCTATTTCAAGACGATAATCATAAAACAGTTCTTCATGTTTTTTTATTTTACGTAAGGCAAATAAGAAAACATGTTTTTTATTTGTATCATCTTTTATTTCACGAGCTTCACAATTTGGCTTACAGGAATGGTTAATCCATTTTGATTGATTACCCTGAACATTTCCATCAATTACTTTGCCACTCGACAGGGAAAAGTAAAAGGTATGATTCGGTTGGGTTGGGTCATGCGGATGACGATCAAGGGCTTTTTTCCAAGAGATCTGCTCACCCTTATACTCAATAATACAAGTATCCTTTGAAATATCCACCAAAGCATAAACCCCTTGTCCATGGATAGTTGATTCATGAACCTTTATAAGTGCGGTTTTTAAAACTTTTGGAAGCTTTTTAGACATCAATATTTCTTGCAATCAAAGCATTGGTTTCTATAAATGCTCTTCTAGGCTCTACATCATCACCCATTAAAGTCATGAAGGTTTGATCTGCATAAATAGCATCTTCTATTTGAACACGAAGTAATGTACGCGTATTCGTATCCATCGTTGTCTCCCAAAGTTGACTCGGATTCATTTCCCCAAGTCCTTTATAACGCTGTCGCGAGACGGTTCTTTCGGCCTCTGAAATTAACCAGTTAATTCCCTCTTGAAAATTAACGATCGCCAACTCCTTGTGCGCTTTTTCGGGGTCGCCACGACGAACTTTTGAACCAGGGCCGACCTTACCAGCGGCAGATAATGAAAAAGCTTGTATAGACTGATAATCCGAGCCATTTACAAAATCAGAGTTAATGAACGTAATTTTTAAATTACCATGCACCCGACGAGAAACCAATAAACGATACCGTTCTGTGCGTTCCTCTAATTGCGGGATAATTTCAAGGTTTTGACTATGATCGCCTAGACGAATATTCAAAGCCTGTATTAAGTTATCTGCCGATAACTTTGCGGCCTGTTCGGACTCTAAATGGATTTGTACACCTTCGCTAATTACCCGTAAAACATCCGCGTCCATCGTTCTAGATAATCGATCGATGACCTGTTGTGTTTGATAGTACAAAGATGAGAACTCTTTCAGAGCAGAGTCTTCAAAAACTTCGTTATTAGAATTAATAACTTGTGCCCCGGTTAACGCTATTTCAATAAGATATTCGGTTAATGCCAGATCATCTTTTAAGTATTGTTCCGACTTACCATGTTTTACTTTATACAATGGCGGTTGTGCAATATAGATATGACCGCGCTGAATTAACTCCGGCATTTGGCGGTAAAAGAATGTTAATAAAAGTGTGCGAATATGACTACCATCTACATCCGCGTCGGTCATGATAATAATACGGTGATACCGTAATTTATCGATATTGTATTCTTCAACACCGATACCAGTTCCCAAGGCGGTAATTAATGTGACTACTTCCTGGCTAGCTAGCATTTTATCAAAGCGCGCCTTTTCGACATTCAGTATTTTTCCCTTCAATGGCAAAATCGCTTGAAACTTCCGGTCTCTACCTTGTTTGGCAGAACCACCAGCTGAATCACCCTCAACAATAAAGAGTTCTGAATTTGCCGGATTCTTTTCTTGGCAATCGGCTAACTTTCCAGGCAAACCCAAACCGTCTAAAACACCTTTTCGACGCGTCATATCCCGAGCTTTTCTAGCAGCTTCTCGCGCTCTTGCAGCCTCAATAATCTTGCCACAAATAATTTTTGCATCTTGAGGATTTTCTTGAAGATAAGCCGACAAAGTTGAGGAAACAACCTCCTCAATTGGACCCCGTACTTCGCTAGAAACTAATTTATCTTTAGTTTGACTAGAAAATTTAGGTTCTGGTACTTTTACGGACAAAACACAAGTTAACCCTTCGCGCATGTCATCGCCTGTCACTTCAACTTTTGCTTTCTTAGCAAATTCATTTTCATCAATATACTTGTTGATTACGCGAGTCATCGCAGCCCGCAACCCCGTTAAATGTGTTCCACCGTCTCGTTGCGGGATGTTATTCGTAAAACAAAGAACTTGCTCGTTATAACCATCGTTCCATTGCATGGAAACTTCCGAAGTAATCATTCCGCCGACTTCGGCAGCTTTTTCACCGATTGCATAAAAGATATTTGTATGAAGGACAGATTTTGACTTGTTGATGTACTCTACGAATCCTTTAACTCCGCCGGAAAAAGCAAAATCGTCCTCTTTACCTGTTCTTTGATCAATCAAACGGATATGTACTCCGTTATTTAAAAAAGATAATTCACGAATTCTTTTAACTAGTATTTCATAATGAAATTCAACTTTTCCGAATATTTCCTCATCTGCAGAAAAATGAATTTCAGTACCGCGTATGTCTGTATCACCTATTACTGGTATCGGTGAAACAACTTGACCATTTTCTTGCATAATTGTTCTTTGTTGAACAACACCTCTTGCAAACTCTAAAAAGTGAATTTTTCCATCTCTTCGAACAGTTAAGCGTAACCATTTGGATAAAGCGTTGACACAACTAACGCCAACACCGTGTAGGCCACCAGAAACTTTATAACTATTTTGATCAAACTTACCTCCGGCATGTAATTCCGTCATAACAATTTCTGCGGCGCTTCTTTTCGGATCATGTTTATCGTCATACTTGATGCCAGTTGGAATGCCCCTACCATCATCAATAATAGAAATCGAATTATCCGTATGGATTGTTACTGTAATTTCAGTACAGTGGCCTGCTAAAGCTTCATCAATCGAGTTATCTAACACTTCAAAAACTAGATGATGTAAACCCGTTCCATCGGATGTGTCCCCAATATACATCCCAGGACGTTTACGGACAGCTTCTAAACCTTCTAAAATTTGAATAGATGAAGCACTATATAAATCCGTTACTGATTGATTTTCTTGAGTCATGTCTTCTTTACTTAAATGCGCATTGGCATAACAACATATTTAAAATTATCGTTTTCTGGAATAGTTATTAATGCACTAGAGTTCGAATCACCGATACTTATTTTTATCTCAGAATTTTTAACGTTTGTTAAAACATCCAAAAGATAGGTTACATTAAAACCTATATCGATATCATCACCGATATAAGTCGTTTCAATTTCTTCTTGAGCCTCTTCTTGTTCCGCATTAGTTGATTGAACCAACAAATGATTCTGTTTTAAAGAACAACGAATTCCTTTGAATTTATCTGTGGTCAAAATAGCTACACGTTGCAACGCTGACAAAAAATTTTCACGGTTAATTGTGACTGCATTTTGGTGATCTTTTGGTATGACTCGTTGATAATCTGGAAACTTTCCTTCTACAAGTTTAGACAATAGCTCAATTGACTGAAAAACAAATTTTATCTGTGTTGGACTAATTTGTATTTTAACTTTCTCATCAGTATCTTCTAAAAGATGTTGACATTCTAAAATAGTTTTTCTCGGTACAATAACTTCAAGTTTTTCAGCAATCCCTTGAATATTTTCATCCAACATTACTTGTCCATACGCCAGCCGGTGACCATCGGTTGCAACGGCAATGAGTTTTTTTTCTTCCAAGACAAACAGCATTCCGTTTAAATAATATCGGATATCTTGCTGAGCCATCGCAAAATAGACTTGACTAATTAACTGTTTAAAAAGTTTTTGTGACAAAGAAAATGAACGAACCTCCTGAAGGTTTTCTTGCATCGTTGGAAATTCATTAGCGGCTAAGGTTTGTAAAGAAAACCGGCTTTTTCCGCTTTGCACAACCATGCGGTTTTCTTTCATATTTAAATTTATAGGCCCTTCCGGCATCGCTCTTAAAATATCCAACAATTTACGTGCACCGACTGTTGTACTGAAATCACCCTCTCCAACCCCGAAGTCTGCCTTCGTCGTAATCTGTATGTCAATATCAGTTGAAATAAATGAAATTTGTTCTTTTTGCTTGCGCATTAAAAAATTAGCAAGAATTGGTAACGTGTGGCGACGCTCAACAATTCCACTAACAACTTGTAAAGGTTTTAGAAGGATGTCTCTAGTTGTACTGACCAGTTGCATGTTGTTATTCCTAAATTAGATAAATTTAATTTAATACTAGTAATAAGGATCTAGTTTTCTGTGGATATTTAAAAAAAACTATAAAAATTAATACTTTATGGAGATTAAAACCTGTGTATAACCTCTGTATAAATCGTGGATAGATCTTGGATAACTTATTCATAGACTCTATTTTGCACGATGATGCAGACTTTTCCACAAATTATTAACATCTTATACACCACTTATCCACATCTCTTTACATTGGTTATAAACAAGGTTATCCACAGCGTTTTAAGCCTTCAAAGTTTGTTCTAGAACGTGTAACTCGTGATTTAAATGGCTGTCATGTAAGCGTTTTTCACTAATTTTACGTACAGCATGTAAAACCGTTGTATGGTCTCTACCACCAAATAACTCACCAATCTCTGGTAAGCTTTTTTGGGTTAATTCTTTGGCAATATACATAGCAATTTGGCGCGGTTTTGCTATGTTAGCGGGTCGTTTTTTAGAATACATATCGGAAACTTTAATACTGTAAAAATCAGCAACTGCTTTTTGGATATTTTCTACAGAGACTTGTCTATTTTGAATAGACAAAAGGTCGCGTAAGGCTTCTTTGGCAATATCAATACTAATTTCCTTACCATGAAAGCGAACATAAGCAAGAATTTTACGTAGTGCTCCTTCTAATTCTCGGATGTTTGAACGGAGATGTTTTGCAATAAAAAAAGCCACATCCTCGGACATTGGTACAAGCTCAGCTTGAGCCTTGGTCATCAAAATAGCAACGCGCATTTCTAACTCCGGGGGTTCAATCGCGACAGTTAAACCAGAATCAAACCGAGAAATCAGCCTATTATCAATCCCATCCATTTCTTTTGGGTAGGTATCCGAGGTGATGATGACTTGTGACTTGTTGGAAATGAGCGCCTCAAAAGCATAAAAAAACTCCTCCTGTGTTCGACTTTTCCCACTAAAAAATTGAATATCATCAATTAGTAGTAAATCCAAAGAGTGGTAATAAGCTTTAAATTTATCAAAAGACTTTTGTTGGTAGGCGCGCACTACGTCTGAAACATACTGCTCAGCGTGAATATAACGAATCTTTGCGGAAGGTTTTTGTTGTAAAAGATAGTTTCCAACCGCATGAATTAAATGGGTTTTACCTAGTCCAACCCCGCCATATAAAAACATGGGGTTGTAGGATGTTCCGGGATTATTCGCAACTTGAATTGCTGCAGCTCTAGCAAGTTGGTTCGCTTTACCGTTAACAAAAGTATCAAATGTCAAATGTGGATGTAGTTTGGAGTAGTCCTCAACACGAATTTGAAAAGAGATCGGATCCATTTCTTCACTCATTTCGCTCTGTATATTTGAGGAACTTACTGGCTCAGGCGAGTTAACAATAAAATTTGTCGGATGGGATAACTCCGCTTCATTAATATGACAAGCTTGAGAATCTACGACAAACTTAATTTGCGTCTCCGTAGGTAAAAAGGCCTTAGCTAAATCATTGATTTGATTTGAAAATTGCGTTTTTATCCATTCAAGTTTGAACTGATTTGGAGCAGCAATAATAAATGTCGATGAGTCTGCTGAAAAGCCCACCGGTGTGAGTGGTCTGATCCAAGTCCGGTATTGCGAGGTGGACATGGTTAGGACCATGCTTTCTAAGAAAGCAGCCCAAAACTGATTGGCGGACATACTGATATCCGTAGAGCGTACCAGCCCAGGTATAGCGTTATTCTCTAATTGGTTAATCATTTTCAAGCGAAATATGGGATTGAATGTTTTTTACAAGAACTCAATTGTAACCACTACCAAGAGTTATCAACAAAGGAAAAACCTGTGTAAAACTTGTGGATAAGTTGTGTACAACTTTATTTTTATTATTTAAATCAGTTATTTAACAACAAAGCGCGCAATGATTATCTTTTCTATGCCTTAATTACAAAAGCACATTGACGAGAGCCCATAATTCATGGAAAATAGAAGGTTAATCCTGTAAAGAGCAAAAAAATGAAACGCACATATCAACCATCTGTAACACGCCGCAAACGTACCCACGGTTTTCGTATTCGTATGAAGACTAAAGGCGGGCGCCAAGTTTTAAATAATCGGCGTGCCAAGGGTCGCAAACGTTTAGCTGTTTAACGATTTGGCATGGAAAAAACGTATTCATGCCAAGATAGCTGCCTTTTCGATTTGATCATAGCTTCGTTGCTAGAAAATTGGTGGCATCGATTTCGGACGAGTTAATCGATCAAGCAAAAGAACAGCAAAACACATTTCAGGAAAAAGCAAATTTTTGCTTTTGGTCTATTATAAGGACCTATACTGGAAATAAATAGAATTTTATAACCAGGAAGATCATCGGGTCTTAAGATCAAATCACACGTGATGTTTAACTTACCCAAAATACAGATATTACGAAAAAGCAAGGAAATTACAGCAACTCTTTTTGCCAAGCCAAAAAGAACTACGTACTTTTCTTTTCATCGTGTAGATCAAGAAAAAGATCTTTTCCGAATTGGTTTAGCGATCCCCAAGAAAAAAGCGCGAAGAGCGATTGATCGCAATAGGATTAAACGTTTAGCCCGCGAAGCTTTTAGACAAAGCCCAACGAAACTTCATGCTGATCTCGTTATCAAATTAGACGCTCCAATTGGAAGAAAAACAAACAATCGCTTACGCGAAGCAGAGCGCATACTAATAAAAAAGCAGTTAAATAACTTTTTTTTCGAACTTGTTTAAATGAAAAAAATAGTAATCACACTTTTGCGAGCTTACCAGTTTTTCATTAGCCCGCTATTAGGTAATCGATGCCGATTTCACCCTTCTTGCTCGCAATACGTGCGGGATGCTATTGAACAACGAGGCATCTTTCAGGGGCTTTGGTTGGGGTGTTTGCGGATATCAAAATGTGGTCCATGGCATGCTGGGGGGTATGATCCTGTCAAAACGGATTCAGGAACTGTGTCTCAGAAGAGTCACACTTAAGACAACAGTCCAATTTACAATCAAACATCAATTTATAAGATAAAAATATGGAAATTAAAAAAACACTATTGTGGGTAGTATTTTCAGTTTCAGGGATACTACTATTAAATAATTGGCAAATATCGCAAGGTCAACCGCCTTTACCCTTTTTAGCACAGCCAAACAATCAAAACAGCTCAAAAGAAGAGGTCGTAAATCGGGGAAGCCAAATGCCAACACCGGTGAGCAAGAGCACCATAGCAGCAGCACCATCAGATGGCGGTTTAAAAGCCACTGAAAAAACAGATACCTTACGTATCGAGTTGAAAAATGATGTTTTGGACCTGGTATTAAGTAACCGAGGCGGAACTATTGTTTCAGCAGCACTAAGAAAACACTTCAATGATGGCAAACCAGTTACTTTATTTGCCATCGATCAAAATAGTACGTATTTTGCTAGAAATGGTCTCATTGCTGAGGGTATAGATGCCCCAAATCATAATGATATTTTTCGCCATCAAATTTCAGCAAATGGGCAAAAGATCACTTTTTCCTTGGAAAAGAATGGCATTCTACTAGAAAAATCCTACGCCTTAATACCAGATAGTTATGTCGTTGAAACCACGTATCAAGTCACAAATAAGACAAATAAAACCGTTACGCCATCACTTTATTTAGAGTTAGTGCGAGATAACCAGTCTATTGATGAAAGTCAGTTTTATAGCACTTTCACGGGGCCGGCTATTTACAGGGAAAAAGAGAAGTTTCAAGAAATTAGTTTTGTAGACATAGAAAAAAATAAAGTAAAAGCAATGTCTGCTCTTAATAAGGGTGAAAACGGTTGGATTGCGATGGTGCAACATTATTTTGCCAGTGCTTGGATTCCACAAGCAGAATTTGTTCGAGAGTTTTATTTTGATAAATTAGAAAAAAACTTATACCGAATTGGGATTAAGTCTGGATTTAATGAGATCGCTCCAAATGGATCGGCCGCACAATCGGCGAAGCTTTTTATTGGACCAGAAGATGAAAAAATATTAAAGCTAATCTCGCCCGAGTTTGAACTAATAAAAGATTACGGAATGCTCACGATCATTGCTAAGCCTATATTTTGGCTTTTAACGCAGATACATAGCATCGTAAATAATTGGGGCTGGGCAATTGTGATTCTGACGATTTTAATTAAGATCGTTTTCTTCCCTTTATCGGCTGCTAGTTACAAGTCTATGGCGCGAATGAAAGAGGTTCAACCCAAATTAGTGCAAATGAAAGAGCAATATAAGAATGATCCGCAAAAATTAAATGCGGCGATGATGGAAATGTACAAAAAAGAAAAAATTAATCCTTTAGGCGGTTGTTTGCCGGTATTAATTCAAATCCCCGTTTTCATTTCGTTATATTGGGTTCTATTGCTTAGCGTAGAAATGCGCGGCGCTCCATGGATCGGATGGATTTATGACTTATCAAAACCGGAAACGTCGATTAGTGATTTGATTGGTATAGGTATACCGATTGGAGTATTACCAATCCTTATGGCAATCTCCATGTATATACAGGTGAAGTTAAACCCCACGCCACCAGATCCAATCCAGGCCAAAGTGATGCTATATATGCCATTAATCTTTTCTTTGATGTTCTTCTTTTTCCCATCGGGACTAGTTTTATATTACATCGTGAATAATATTTTATCGATTGCTCAGCAATGGCAAATTAATAATATGTTTGTGACCAAAAAAGCGTAGATATACTGCGATGTTTGGCAAGCGAGTACCGATCATTGCTTTAGCAACAGCTTCAGGCAAGGCAGGGGTCGGGGTGATCCGCGTATCCGGCGAAGATTTGAAGGAGTTTATAGAGAAGCTTTTCCAGATTGAGCTAACTCCGCGCCAAGCAACACTTTTAACGTTAAAAAGTGCCAACTCGGAGCCGATAGATACGGGGTTAGCACTTTTCTTCCCGAGTCCGAATTCTTTTACTGGAGAGGATGTTCTTGAGTTTCAAGGGCACGGTGGTATTTTGGTGATGGACTTAATCATCCAAAGGTGTTTGGAGGTAGGTAAGCCATATCATTTGCGATTAGCGAACCCCGGGGAGTTTAGCGAGAGAGCTTTTCTCAATAATAAGATTGACTTAGCGCAAGCAGAAGCCATTGCAGATTTAATCGATGCAAATTCACAGGCGGCAGTGAAGAGCGCCTCCAGATCCTTAACAGGGGTATTCTCAATTGAGGTCAATGAGTTAATTGATCGTTTGACACAATTAAGGGTACTTGTAGAGGCAACCTTAGACTTTCCAGAAGAGGAAATTGATTTTTTAGAAAAGGCACAAGCGAAAGATCAGTGGCTTTTTATTTGTCAAAGCTTAAACAAGCTTTTAAAGGCCTCAGAACAAGGAGCCATCTTACGAACTGGGGCGTTAGTCGTTTTAGCAGGGGCCCCCAATGTTGGGAAAAGTTCGATTTTAAATCAACTTGCAGGGCAAGATCTTGCTATTGTTACACCGGTTGCCGGCACGACCAGGGACCGCTTGCGCGAGACGATACAAATAGATGGGGTACCAGTTCAACTGATAGATACTGCAGGCCTTCGTGATGGTATCGACGAAGTAGAAAAATTAGGAATTGAACGTTCTTGGCAATCGCTTCGAGAGGCGGATGTAATTCTTTTTATTCGGGATATATCACAATTCAATGAAACCGAACATGACGAATTATTCATAGAAATTCAACGCCGAATATCGCACGAAGTCCCCCCCCCTATCATGATTGAAGTTTGGAATAAACACGATGCCATCAAGCACATACCCCATCAAGATCGTTTAGTGATATCAGCTAAAACCGGGTATGGTTTTGAGGAGCTGAGGACGCGTATTTTGCAAGCAATTGGTTGGGAAAGTCAATCTGAAAACATCATTTTTGCACGTCAAAGGCATATTGATGCTCTTTTACGGGGCTTAGAACACGTTCAAAATGCTGGAAATTATTTATTATTGGGTAATCAAAGCTTAGAGCTTTTTGCCGAAGAACTGCGTCTTGCACAAGTCAGTTTAGGTGAGATCACTGGAAAAGTGCTTGCGGATGAACTATTAGGTAAAATATTTAGTTCATTTTGTATCGGAAAATAAATAACTAGTAAAAATAATCGATTCGCCAAAAATTAAAAATTGGTCGTTTCTAGGTTGCGGTGCAACAAGAAATAATCAAAAAGAGTGCGAAAATATGAAAAAATTTAATAAACTTCAAAGAAACCAGAGCCATGAACCAACAAACGTCTTATGAATTAAGTAAACTAAATACCCCTACATCCATTAAAAACCAGAATCTCATTAATTGGGTTCGAGAAATTGCGACACTAACCCAGCCAGATCAGGTTTACTGGTGCGATGGAACAGTTGCTGAGTATGATCGTCTTTGCCAACAAATGGTTAGTTCTGGCATGATGAAAAAACTAAATCCAGCCAAAAGGAAAAATTCTTACATAGCCAATTCAGATCCCTCCGATGTAGCTAGAGTAGAAGATCGCACTTTTATTTGTTGGGAAAAGAAGGAACAGGCAGGTCCAACGAATAACTGGATAGATCCCGTTGAAATGCGCAAAACGATGACTGGCCTAATGGCTGGCGCAATGCGAGGAAGAACCATGTATGTTGTGCCCTATTCTATGGGGCCTTTAGGATCTCCAATTGCTCATATTGGCGTAGAGTTAACCGATAGCCCTTTTGTGGTAGTTAATATGAAGTTGATGACCCGTATGGGTAAAGAGGTTTTTGATCTGTTAGGTACAAATGCAGAGTTTGTGCCATGTATTCACTCTGTAGGTAAGCCCCTAGAGCCCAATGAAAAAGACGTTTTATGGCCATGCCAGCCCACCAAATACATTGTGCACTATCCAGAAACACGTGAAATTTGGTCATATGGATCCGGTTATGGTGGCAACGCTTTGCTAGGTAAAAAATGTTTCGCTTTACGGATTGCATCCATTATGGGGCGAGCACAAGGTTGGTTAGCAGAGCATATGTTAATTTTAGGGGTGACCTCACCCGAGGGCAGAAAATTTCATGTTGCCGCAGCCTTTCCTTCCGCTTGTGGAAAGACAAACTTTGCGATGTTAATTCCACCAGCCGGATTTGATGGTTGGAAAGTTACTACGATTGGGGACGATATTGCTTGGATTAAGCCAAGGGTTGACCCGAAAACTGGAAAAACACATTTGTTTGCAATCAATCCAGAGGCTGGTTTATTTGGAGTTGCGCCGGGAACAAATACGATAACCAATCCCAACTGCATGGCGTCTTTACATGAAAATGCTATTTTTACCAATGTTGCGTTAACGGATGATGGCGATGTTTGGTGGGAGGGTATGACTAAAGAGATCCCTAAACATTTAATCGACTGGCAGGGTAATGACTGGACACCCGCAGATGCGGCAGCTGGAAAAAAAGCTGCTCATCCAAATGCGCGCTTTACTGTTGCAGCAATTAATAATCCAGCGGTAGACCCTGAATGGGATAACCCAGAAGGCGTAGCAATAGACGCGTTTATATTTGGCGGTAGACGTTCGACAACCGTGCCGTTAGTAACTGAAGCTAGAAATTGGGTAGAGGGTGTTTATATGGCAGCAACACAAGGGTCAGAAACAACGGCTGCAGCCACTGGCCAAGTTGGCGTGGTTCGTCGGGACCCATTTGCTATGCTGCCTTTTGCCGGGTATAACATGAGCGAGTATTTTCAGCATTGGCTGGATATTGGCGCACAACTGGAGTCCAAACAGGCCGTACTACCTAAAATCTATTGTGTCAATTGGTTCCGAAAAAATGATCAAGGACAATTTGTCTGGCCTGGCTACGGCGAAAACATGCGCGTTCTTGCCTGGATGTTGGGTCGTGTTCAGGGGAGTGCTCAAGCGGTTGAGAATGTCTTTGGCTACTCTCCAAGTTATCAAGACCTGAATTGGGATGGCATGCCATTTACGCAAGAACAGTTTAATCAAGTTATTTCTGTGGACAATGCTTCTTGGCGAGAGGAGTTAAAGCTGCATGATGAGCTGTTCACGCAACTCTCCCATGGCTTGCCGAAAGTTTTAACGGCGACCAAAACGCAGTTAGAAAGTCGATTAGCTTAGTTTTCTTTGTTTGCAGATGGGCGGCAATCTTTATCGTTGCTGCTTTGTAGCTTTCCGTCGTTATCAACATACGAACAAATGTCTTCAAGATGGTAGCGACCTTTTGAAGGACCTCGAGGCATTAAGGTGCTTTGGCGTGCAATTAAAAGATCGTTAGCTCGCTTACCCGCTGTCGCGATGCACTCCTTCATCAGGGGCGCGTTTTCATCTTTAACGATCAATAGTAGCCCGGCGCAGCGCCCTTTAATTTCAGTATCAATTGCCGCCATGGCTACTGGGTTGGGCTTGACCCGCAAGGGTGAAATAATACTCATAGGATCCACAGCCTTGGATTGTACGTGCACTTCAAAATGTAAGTGCGGGCCAGTAGAGCGGCCAGTATTGCCAACGAGGGCAATGAGCTCACCTTTCTTAACAGTTTGTTTTTCAGAGACATAAATATCGCCAAGATGGCCATATTTTGATACGACCCCGTTGTCATGAGTAATTTCAATATATTTACCATAACCGTGTAAATCAAAAAGAGAACCTATTTTAGTAATGCGACCATTGGAAATACTCACGATCGGGGTACCTAAGGCTGCTGCAAAATCAACGCCACTATGAAAGGCGTCTTGGCCAGTAAAGGGATCTTTGCGTTCGCCGTAGCCGCTAGAGAGAGCATACTCACCAAGAAGTGGGACTCCATCAGGCAGATTGTTTTGAAAATACATCGCTAGCAAGAGATATTTTTTTAAAAGTGGTATCGAAGAATTTATTTTTTGAATTGTTAACTCTAAGTGACTGAGGGAGGTATTTGTTTCGTACGCTTCTTCAGAAAGGTTTAATGGATTAAGTGGTAAAAATTGGCCACCCTTACCCGCACCGACTGAATTTAGATTTTTAGGCGTTGGCTGTTGTTTATCTAGCTTTTCTTTTAAGGTAAAAACCTCATTCACATCACTAATTGTTTTATTTAATTTCTCTTCTAGCTCCGTAAAGCGAGAAACTAGCTCTGAGCTTAATGGCGGTGCAGGAGCTGGCGGCTCCACGAAGCCTATCCAAAGGCCCTTTTGAATAAGTATATAACTGGCAAGACACAGGCTAAGAATAGAAAATAAGACAATCGCAACGGCAGTTTTTTTTCGAATAGAAAAAAACTGGCTACTATCGTCTTCAAGGGATCTATATTCAGTCATGGGGGCTTATTAGAACGAACTCATTTAAAATTATATACAGCACTATAAAGTCAATTTAAAAGATGGGCACTAGATGAAGATACTTGTATTGGGCGCTGGTATTGCTGGTTGTTCAATTGTGCATCAATTAATGGCAGCTAATCAAGGCCTAGAGGTACTTCTAATTGAGCAGCGCGCAGGTCCTGCACAAGAGACTTCGGGTCATCGCTTAGCAATGGCACATCCTCAAATAGCCATGAAGAAGACAAAATTACAACAATTTACCCAATTAGGAAATCGTCTTGCTTTTCAAGAATGGGCCTATGCCCAAAAATATGAGGGTGTATTTCAGCCAATGACGGATATGGAGTGGCGCAGTGAGGCTTGGATTTTGGAGCAATTTGAAAAAATTGGAATAACTCCGAGAGAGGCTAACTCACTCGACTGTCATGAGGCGGAAAGTTTAACGGGTATACATCGACCTGGAATTTGGTTCAAAGAGGGAGCGGTATATGACTTGCCGGCCATTTGCAAAATGGCGCTTAGCCAACTTCCAACGGAGCACTGTCTTTGGGACCAAAAGGTCGGGGCCATTTTGCAAAGTAAAGGCCAGTGGCAGGTTCTAAATACAAGGCGCGAAGTTATCACACAAGCACCAATATTAATCCTGGCAAATGGCTTAGGAGTCCAAAGCCTGCTTGGTAGTATTGGTATCAGTCTACCAATGAGGGCGGTACGCGGACAACTATCCCGGTTTTTAATACAAAAAGATAGCTATATTGCCCCTAAATTACCACGAACGGCCTTAAGAGGAAATGGCTATTGTCTGCCAGGAAGACTTTTACATACCGGGCAATTTACTTGGGAAATAGGGTCAAGCTATGATGAGGACTCTAGAGATACCGAATACTGGCAGTCTAGTGACGAGGGCAATCGACTGAAGGGGCTTGATTTGATCGGAGCGAACCATCCCCACCAAGCGGAGTTGAGTTCTTATGAGTCATTTGTAGGCGTGCGATCAGCATCTAAGGATCGACTGCCACTTATAGGTCCCATTCCCAATGAGGATGGTTTACTCATTGCGACTGGGTACGGCTCCAGAGGGGTAATCTGGAGTGCTCTGGGCTCACGCTTGATTTTTGCTTACGTGGCAGCTTTTTTGGCAGATGAGGCTCGTTTACGCACGGGTTTTTTAGCAGGCGCATCGCCGGAGCTAGAGTCGGAACTCGCCTCTTCTGTTTCCCCTGCACGTTTTTTGGCAGGTGCTTTGGCTAAGCGCACCTCAAACTCAAAGCCAATCTTACCGGTTTCTTGACGAACCAGATAGGCCTTAAACATTCTGCCAGTCCGAGAGGATTTAAAATTCGTCAGTAGGTCCGTTTTGCCTGTTGCGAGTAATTTTCCTACTTGCTCTTCACTAACTTCTTGTTGAAGAATGACCTTTCCGGTAAAGAAATCACACGATTTTTCTGGGCCAACGGATCTCTCACAGATATAGTTCATGCCATGCTCATATACGGCACCGGAACATTTTGGGCAAGGCCCAAGCGCTTTGAGTCCAGTAAAGTCAACGGGTTGTAGATCATTTTCTGCAGAGTTCCCAAAGTCAAACTCTAGTTTATAGCCAGCATTGGGATAGTCTTTGTCATCCAACGCAATAGGGTTCAATTTAATGATGGCCGCAAATGGTCGGCCCATTTTGCTTCTAAAGCCCTGCAGGGGGCCAATTTTTTTCTCGCGTAACAACTCCTCAGCTTCTTCATATTCGAGGGTTTTTCCACCGGGTATTTTGCTGATAGAAAAGCCACACTGTTCACAGGAGAAGCGACGATAGTTCTCTTTAACTGGACCTTGGCAATTTGGGCAAGGGGTTTTCAAAGTAATGTAGTCGCCAGGAATTGTGTCGCTATCAAACTCTTTGGCCCGTTTGACAATTCGCTGCGTCATTTGGGCGATTTCTTGCATAAAAGTCGCTCGCGGAATTAAGCCTTTTTCCATTTGGGAGAGTTGATGTTCCCAGCCTCCGGTTAGAGATGGTTGGGTTAGTTCTTCTATGCCCAGTCCGCGAAGTAAAGTCATCAGCTGAAAAGCTTTGGCTGTGGGAATTAACTCCCTCGCTTCACGAACCATATAGCGTTCGGCTAAAAGACCCTCAATAATCGCTGCTCGGGTGGCTGGCGTGCCAAGTCCCTTTGCGGCCATAGCTTCACGAAACTCATCATCCTCTACGAGTTTACCTGCGCCCTCCATGGCTGATAACAAGGTTGCTTCGGTAAATCGAGCAGGTGGTTTTGTTTTCAGTGGAACAGCGGTAATGGACTCTGTTTGTACGGATTCATTAGGCGCAACGGCTACTAGTTCTTGATCATCTTGATTGGTTTTACCGTAGACCGTAAGCCAACCTGGCTTGACCAAAACCTTGCCTTCTGTTTTGAACAAGTGACCACTGACTGTGGTGATTCGAGTGGTATTTAAAAATTCAGCTGCAGGAAAAAACACCGCTAGAAATCTTCGAACTACAAGGTCGTAAAGTTTTTGTTCGGGTTCTGAAAGAGTTTTAGCAGAGTCTTGCAGAGTGGGAATAATTGCAAAGTGATCAGATATTTTGGAATTATCAAAAATCTTTTTATTAAGCTTAACCCATTGATTTTTAGCAATCATGGAGGCAAATTGGGAATAATTCGGAAAAGAAGTGCCTAGGGCGGCGATTGTTTCTTTGACTGTGTCAACATAATCTTCTGGTAAGGCTCTAGAATCTGTTCTTGGGTAGGTCAGAAGTTTGTGGCGCTCATAAAGAGCCTGTGCAATACCCAGAGTATTCTTCGCCGAAAAACCAAAGCGTGCATTTGCTTCCCGCTGCAAACTGGTAAGGTCAAAAAGGTGCGGGGCCTGTTGAGAGGATGGTTTAGACTCCTCTTGAACACTGCCGGGTCTACCATTACAGGCCAAAATAATACTTTTAGCTTCTGCCTCACTCCATAATCGAGACTCTTTTAGTTCAGGATCAAGCGCATCAGTTTTTGACGGTCTTTTAAATTTTGGGTCAAACCAGCGCCCCTCATAAACCCCTGCTGCAGCGATAAACTGCGCCCTTACTTCCCAGTAATCTCGGGAGATAAATTGCCGAATACCCTCTTCACGAACGACAACAATGGATAAGGTGGGGGTTTGGACTCGCCCAACGGTCGTTAAGAAAAAACCGCCACTCCGACTATTAAAAGCCGTCATCGCTCGAGTGCCATTGATGCCCACTAGCCAATCGGCCTCAGATCTACACCTTGCCGCATCTGAGAGCGGCATCATTTCCTCATCACTACGAAGATGCGAAAAGCCATCTCTTATAGCATTAGCGGTCATCGATTGCAACCAGAGGCGTTTTACCGGTTGCGTAGCTTTGGTTTGTTGGGCAATGAGACGGAAGATCAGCTCACCCTCTCGGCCAGCATCACATGCATTCACCAGTTGCGTTACATCTTTTCTTTTAATTAGTTTTTGTAGAGCTTTAAGACGAGATTCTGTTTTTACAATCGGTCTTAATTCAAATCTAGGTGGAATTACGGGTAAATTGTTAAAAGACCATTTTCCGCGCTTGACCTCAAACTCTTCCGGAGCCATGATTTCTAATAAGTGCCCGACAGCTGAAGAAATAATGAAGTCGGATCTTTCAAAGTAATCCTCGTGCTTCGTAAAACCTCCAAGAGCGCGCGCAATATCAGCGGCAACCGATGGTTTTTCAGCAATAATTAGGGTTTTAGAAGAACCTAGATCTGTAACTTTGGCACTTGATTTTTTTGGCACTATTTTTAACCTTCAACATTAATTTCCTTTTTTATTATTACCCGAAGAAATCAAAAAAGTGTATATTTTTCTACTAAGAGTCAGAAAAAAACATTAAAAATAGACCTAAGCATTTGATAAATAAAGATAATTAATTTTACGGGGGTATGGTTAAAAAGAATAAAAACCTCACCTAAATGAAAAACTCATTCGTAAAGTGACGACGAGTAATCAAAAACCCCGTTTAGGTCGTATTAAAATATAGCATACACAATCATTCAACACTTTCTTTATATGGCAATATTACCGATACTTTGTTACCCAGACCCACGTCTTCGTGTAGTTGCTAAGCCAGTAGTTCATTTTGATGACAGTTTACAAGCAACAGTTGCCGATATGGCTCAGACAATGTACGAGGCCCCAGGGGTTGGTTTAGCAGCGACCCAAGTAGATATCCACTTAAGAATTATTGTGATGGATGTATCGGATGCTAGAAATGACTTGTTAGTTTTTATTAATCCAGAATTGTTGTGGGTCAGTGAAGAAAAAAAGCTTTGGAAGGAGGGTTGTCTTTCCGTGCCAGATTTTTTTGACGAGGTAGAGCGGCCAGACAGAGTTCAAGTGAAAGCCCATGATCAATTCGGCAGGCCTTTTGAAGTAGAGGGAGATGGTTTACTCGCCGTTTGTCTGCAGCATGAGATGGATCATTTATTGGGCAAAGTTTTTGTAGAGTATCTTTCGCCGTTAAAAAGACTTCGGATCAAGGGTAAGATGAAGAAAAGAGAGCGCAGTTTACAGGAATGATTTAGCTAGTTGGATTTTGTTTTGATGTAGATCCTCTAAAAAAGATTCAGACTTGAAATACAGATATTCAAACACTCGACAAGAGCCGTGCGGGTCGTCGTCAAACATCACTTTTGCTGGATGGCACATCATTAATGTTTGATTTTCTGCAACAGACAGCCACTGCACCATTAACTCGCGGTAGGCATTTTCAGAGGTAACCCGAAAATCATAAACACCTAAAAAATCTGGATTACATGAAAACCCCTGTTTTTTTAATAGCGGTACAAATTTTTTCCCACCAAGTATTTCTAATACCAAACATTTAAAGTAATGTGGAGGCCGAGTTTTTTTGGGTGATAAAGCTGTCGATCGTAACCACGGCCATTGATGGCTTGGATAACGTTCGCACAGAGTTTGGATCAGGACATCACGAATTTGCTTAAATTGGTGAACATGCTGATGGCCATCGACAAAATTGGGCGGGCGTAAAAACAAATCTTCGAAAAGTTGTAGCTGATGTAGCAGGCTTTTTTTGATAAAAACGGTATCAACGAGCTGGAGTTGGCTTTGAATGATCCAAGTGGCTAGATTTTTTTTGGGTTGTAAGTCCTGAAATGGTAGGGTTAAATTAAAGTGGAGGCCCAGTTGGAGGCCTTTATCATTCGCTTGCCTGAGGGCTTGCTGGTGAGTTGGGGCATGGGGCGCTTCCGAGAGGACGCTTGCAGCACTGAGTCGGCCAAGTTCAAATAGGTGGAGGCAGGCTTCATCGATGGCAGGATTTTGACCTAGATCATCAGCACAAAGAAGCAGAGTTTTCATACGTTGGCAAAAGCCCAGTATTTACTGGCAAAATAGGTTGCCACTGCGACTAAAAGAACCACGACACCTAAGGCGAAGTAATAGGGAATCATTAAATAGTGTAAGGTGATTGCAAAAAGAGTTTCATTAAGAGCAAATGCGCTAGAAGCAACAATAAAATAACGCGGTATAGAGGCCCGAAGACTTTTGTTGCTATCACGAAATGTCAGAAATCGTTGACCTAAAAAACTAAAACAAAAAGAAACAAAAAATCCCAGCAAATTGGCTTGTAGTGGGCTAATAGAATATAACTCAACCAAGCAGACGACCACCCCAAGGTGAATGCTAGCAGCAGTGCCACCAACTAAAATAAATTGCCCAATACGTAGACTAATCCAGCTTGGTCGTATCATGATCGCGGGCGATAAGATATAGGGGCCGTTGCTTTACCTCATCAAAAATCCGGCCGATATATTCCCCTAAAATACCAATGGATAAAAGTTGAACACCAGAAAACAACATTAAAGCCACGGTTATTGTTGGCCAACCTCCAACGGAGTTACCAAATAAAAGCGTTTCTATGGTGACAAAAATACCATAGGAAATCGCCACTAAAGAAATAAGTCCACCAAGATAGGTCCATAAGCGCAGTGGTAAGGTACTAAATGAAGTGAGTCCAGATAAAGCTAGAGTAATTAACCCAGTTGCCCGAAAGCTAGAAAGCCCTCCAAGACGGGACGCCGGCGTAAAGGGAATTGCAATAGTCTTGTAACCAACCCAGGCATATAAACCCTTCATAAATCGATTACGCTCTGGCAGGGCCTTAAGAGCATCAACGACTTTGCGATCGAGCCAGCGAAAGTCGCCGGCATTTTGTGGGATTGGTATATCAGAGCCTGTACTCAAAAGCGCGTAGAAAAATTTTGTACCAAGTCGTTTAAATAAGCTTTCTTGTGACCGATTGACTATTACGCCATAAATCATATCGTAGCCAGAATGCCAAAGAGAGGCCATTTCTTGCAACTTATCTAATGGATGTTGAAAATCACAATCGATCAAAAGGACCGCATCACCCCGAGCCAGATCAATACCTGCTGATAGAGCCGCTTCTTTACCAAAATTTCGGGAGAAATCAATACATCGAATATCTCCTTCTAGAGCAAGTTGTTCAGCAACATCTCCAGTATGATCCTTACTACCATCATTAATGATTAAAATTTCAAAGCGTGGAGTAATTTGAACGAGAGCTATTTTGAGTGCATGGATAAACTCTTTTAAAATACTCGACTCGTTATAAGCGGGAACAACAATGCTTAATGTAAAAGTCTGATGAGATTGTGAAGAGTCGGGCATAGTGAAAGTGTAATGGTAAATCTATAATTTAAAAATAGTTTATTGATTGAAAGAAAGAGGGTTGGCTATCGAGCCAAATAAACATCCGGTTCCCATCCTGCATGTCTGGGTTATTTGCTTGGCTTTAGGGCTGATTTGGTTCGTCTCGCAAATCGCCTTTCGGAGCGCTCCATCTTGGGACAATATGGAAGAGTTGGTCTGGGCGTCCTCTTTTGAGTGGGGTTATCAAAAGCATCCCCCGTTGCCGATATGGGTTTTATATCCACTAACGATTGTTTTGGGTAAAGCGGTTTGGCTGACCTACGCTTTGGGATATTTAAGCGTGGTATTTACTCAGATTATTATTTATCTCTTATTAAAACAGGTTGTAGAACAAGCAAGACGCCAAGTTCCAATAAATGCCCCGTTTTTAGCAATCTTATGTACTTCAACGATTGCTTATTACACAGTACGTGGTGGGGACTATAACCACAATAGTATGCAGTTATGGTCTATTGCGGCTATGTTCTTTTTCTATTACCAAGCATGGTTAGTAGAAAGAGCGAATGTGTATTCTATTAGTTGGGGTTGCTGGGCTCTCTTAGGGCTTTTTGCGGGATTAGCATTTTTGACAAAATATAGTGTGTTAGTTCAAATTGCTGTTTTAGGCTTGCATTTTTTATGGGCTGGTCGGTGGCAAAGTAAGTACGCCTGGGGAGGAGTTTTAGTAGCATTTGTAGTGATGATGCTGACTATTTCACCACATTTGTTATGGGTGCTTGGTCAAACCAAACTCCAACAGGGCCCACTTTTCTATGTAAGTCATTCGATGGCCCATGCGGGTGAATATACCGATTTAATAAAAGAATTATTGATGGGCTTTTTGGCCACACAGGTTTACCGAACTGCGCCAGTTATCTTAGCTATTTGTTTCATACTTTACATCAGTAAAAAATCTTTAAGACGGAGGGAAAGTAATACATCCATAGCAGAACAGCCTACATGGTGGAATAGTTTAAGACCAGATGATCAGGCGTTTTTGGTCATGCTGACATTTGGGCCAACAATTATTTCTTTAGCTATCGGGCTAAGTTTAAGCCAACAAATTGAGGCAAAGTGGGCTGTAACCTTTTATTTACCGATTGGGTGCCTGCTTTGGATCTGGATGAGAAGTCCAATAGATCTGGGATCCATTATCAAAAAAATAGTGGTTTTTCATTTCTTAGTGGCACTAATATATGGAATTGTGGTGGGCCCATTGGCAAGTCAGATGGGCCGTCAGTCGCGGGCAAACTATCCCTGTCAAGAAGTTGCGCGGCAGGTATATCAGCGTTGGATGGAGAATCCCGAAGTCACAAAAGGTAAGCCGCTCAGGTTAATTGGCGGCGATGGTTGGATTGCTGGCTGCCTGATCTCAAATGATCCAGTAAGCCAAGGGTTACAAATGAAGGTTTGGATCGATTTAGATGATAAACAGTCTCCCTGGATTAGCGCCTCAGATAAGGATCAAGCAATGTTATTAATTACCGGGGAATCAGGAAGGCTTGTCTGGCAGGGTAAGAATGTTGAAAAAATTAGGAGATTAATAAAAACATCTGAATACCAAGGCGAAGAATCAGTTGCATGGACAACCAAAGAGGGGGCATCACCAGTCAAAATTCATTGGGCAATTTTATCTTCGGGGAGGCTGGAATGAGAAGTTTAAAAGTCGTCTTTGCTGGCACGCCTGAGTTCGCCGCTGAAATTTTAAGCATGATTATTGAAGCTAAATATGAGGTGGTTTTAGTAATGACACAGCCGGATCGTCCTGGTGGTCGTGGCCTAAAGCTTCAGCAAAGTCCTGTAAAACAGACTGCTTTGTATCATCAAATTCCGGTTTTACAACCCCACTCGTTGAAGTTAGATAGCAAATACTCAGAAGAGGCGTTTTACGCCAAGCAAGTTTTAGAAACTAGTACTTTTGATGTAATGGTTGTTGCAGCATATGGCTTGATTTTACCGAAATGGCTCCTTGATCTAGGAGCAAGAGCATCACCCTTGGGTTGTATTAATATTCATGCATCACTTTTGCCAAGATGGCGCGGTGCTGCCCCAATTCAGCGTGCTATTTTGGCTGGTGATCAACAAACTGGTACCTGTATTATGAGGATGGCAGAGGGTTTAGACATGGGCCCTATTATTCTTCAAGAAGCTTTAACAATCAGTGCGCAAGATACTGCAGGAGTACTTCACGGGAAATTAGCCCTACAGGGTGGAAAATTGCTGCAGGAAGTTTTAAATGGCCTATCCTGCGGTCAGGTTTTTAAACTTCAAGAACAAGCCAATGAGGGCGTAATTTATGCTCAAAAAATATTAAAAGAAGAAGCTAAAATTGACTGGCAGAAAGATGCGGTTGAAATTGATCGCTTAATAAGAGCGTTTTCACCAAGTCCTGGTGCTTATACTTACTTAAATCAGGCGCTTTTAAAAATCGGGTTGTCAGAAAATATATTGCGCGAAGTAAGTAGCAATGATCAAGGACTAGCAGGTCAAATTATTCAAATTAATGAAGACGGTATTTTAGTCGCTGGACAAAGGGGGGTGCTACGGATTTTAGAGGTTCAAAGGCCTGGAGCCAAAAAAATATCGGCTGCACTTTTTGCAAAAACTGTCCATTTAGAAGTGGGGCAGTGCTTTTCTTCCGAACCATAAAGTAGTAAAGCAATAATTTCCCGATCAAGCGTGATGGGAATAGGTTTGTAATTTATAAACAAGAAATGGTTAGGATTTGTGAATAAAACAAAAGTAATTGAGTTACCTGCTGTGAGTCTAGAACGAGGTGCCAGTCTTCATAGGGCACTGATTAGTTCAGTAGATTTATTTGCTCAAGTAAGGCGTGGGATTTCACTCACGCAGGCTTTAGAAAGTTCCCCGAAGGATATTCGATCGGCTGTCCAGAGTCTAAGTTATACGGCGTTTAGGTTCAAACCAGCAACGCTTAAAGTATTAGCAACTTACATTCCCAAGAAAATGAGCGATGAGGTTGAGGATCTTCTTGTGCTTGCGGCTGCGACCTTATACCCTGAGTCACCGAATCATTATCCCGCTCACACGCTGGTCAATGAAACAGTAAAGGCAGCTGGCAATTTACCCAAAATAGCCCATGCGAAAGGCATGATTAATGCTGTACTTCGGCGCTTAATAGAGCATCCCCAAGACTTTGATATTTTATTGAATCGGCATCAGAATCATTATCCACAATGGTGGACATATAAATTACAAAAGGCCTATCCTAAAGAATGGCAAAAGATTTTAAAAACGAACCTTTTTCCAGCAAAGTTATTTGTGCGTGTAAATCCTAAAGTATTTACCCGTGAGGAGTATTTAGAAGAGCTTCGTAAAGTAAATATGTGTGCTTTAGAAATCCCACCAGAAATTTTAAAGTTGGCGCCGCAAGCTATCTGCTTAGAACAATCTATGCCCATATCAAAATTACCGCACTTCTCTTCGGGTGCTGTTTGTATTCAAGATCTAGGTGCGCAGATGGCTGGGCATCTTCTTTCGCCAAAAGATGGCGAAGATGTTTTAGATGCTTGCGCTGCACCTGGTGGAAAAAGTACCCATCTTTTGGAGTTGGCAAATATATCCTTAACTGCCTTAGAGATTAATCAAGGGCGATTGACCAAGGTCAGTGAAAATATTACCCGATTAGGCTTGTCCGCAAAATTGCTAGTTGGAGATGCGAGTAAACCAGAGTTGTGGTGGGATAACAAGCAGTTTGATCGAATTTTGGCAGATACGCCTTGTTCTGCAACTGGGATTATTCGACGCCACCCGGATATTTTATACTTACGCAGGGAGAGCGACTTTGCTGGACTAAAAATTACGCAACAACAGATCTTAAGGTCTCTTTGGGATCTTTTGAAGCCCGGTGGGGAGCTGTTGTATGTCTCCTGCTCTATTTTTCCAGAAGAGGGGGAAGAGCAAATTCAGTTATTTTTAGAAGAACATCCAAACGCTTTGCGTTTAAACTCATTAAATCAACTATTACCCTCGGAGTGGCACGATGGCTTTTTTTATGGGAAATTACAAAAATTAACATAAAACGAATGCGGTTTTTTTTAAGCGCACTAATTTTGGTAATGTTTTATTCATGCCTCAGTTTTGCTATGGCAGAAGGAATCAAGCTTCGCCAATTTAGTTTTGAGCCAGTTGAAAAATCTTGGACTATTAGTGCTTCTTATTCGGTAGAGCTCCCGGCAGAATTAGTAGAGGCGATCAAAAAAGGGATTCCTTTTTATTTTGTTACAGAATTGCAGATAACTAGAGGAAGGTGGTATTGGTTTGAAGAAAAGCTAATTCAGACAAATAAAAATATTCGATTATCTTATCAACCGTTAACACAACAATATCGTATTAGCACCGAGGGTTTTACGTATTCGGCGAACAGTATTAGCGATGCATTGATCCAAATTGGGGCCATCGGTGGATGGCAAGTCGCGGATTTAGCAGTCTTAGAAAATGGGCAGACTTATCAGGGTGCAATGCGAATGCGCTTAGACTTAACTAAGCTCCCCAAACCCTTTCAGATAAATGCGCTGAATACGAGGGACTGGACGGTTTTAAGCGATTGGCATCCGTTTACGATTACCCCTAAAGCTAGAGCGACAAAATGAACTCATTAGCAACTATGCGGGTGGAGTCATTAATTGTTGGCAAACAGCAGATGAGAAAAGAAATCATATTATTTGTGACACTTGTTTCTTTGCTAGCCATATTATTGGTGAGTTTGCTCGTGGGAATGAGTGAGGATGCAAAGTTCTTTAGTCAATATTTTGTTTGGTTGTATGGGATTAATCTAGTTGTCGGTGCGGTACTTTTATTGGTGATCATCGTTTTAGTTGTGACGTTAACCATTCGCTGGCGACAAGGGTATTTTGGTACAAGGTTGATAGCAAAACTAGCAATGATTTTCGGCTTAGTTGGTGTTTTACCGGGTGCTATTCTCTACTCTGTTTCACTCCAATTCGTGGGGCGAAGTATTGATACTTGGTTTAATGTGAACGTTGAGTCGGCCTTAGAGGCGGGGCTTAATTTGGGTAGATACTCTTTTGAGGTAGGTCAGGAGGACTTTTTAGAAAGAGGCTTAGCTCTTAGCATTTTGGCGCATAAAAAAAATGCCCGAAACTCTGAGGATTTAAGTAAATTATGTACCGTAATGCCGGTCGACTCGGTCGAGTTGATCAATCAAGATGGTAAGGTATTGGCTAGTCACTTTTGTAACTCAACAGAACCTAGTCAAAGTAGGCAGTATCTTGAATTAATTCCAATTACTCGACAAATTGGCAGGGGCGTTATGTTAGAAACCCTTGGAAATGCCAGTCAAATTGAAAGTTATCAATATACTGCGCTATATCTTTTACCAACTAAAATATTTTTAAAACTCTCAAGACACTTACCGCCCTTAATTGTGGAAGA
>CAIQHU010000008.1 GCA_903871735.1 uncultured beta proteobacterium
TATTATTTAATAAAAATTTATTTAAGCTTTTATTGAATCTGCGCTGGAGTACTACGTGTTAAGTGTGAATTCCCTTTAGGCCTAAGTTGGGCTTAATTAAATTTGCCAAACTTTAAATTTCAAAAAGGTTTTGATGATTAAAAAAATTTCACTATACCTTTTCACTTTAATATTAATTGGTTGCGCCCAAAAAGAAGTGCAGCCTTTTTTTGCAAAAACTGGCGTATACCCTTACCAATATCAATATAATCTCGATATTGCAACGTGTGAGGATGAGTTAAAAAACTCTACTATGGGCCGTCCGATGAGTTTTGGTGGCATCCTGCCTTTAAAGGGAGATCAACCTCTTGTAAGTTGTATGCAGTCTAAAGGTTACCAAGTTCGTAGTAAATGATGAGCAACATTTGATGATGAAAATTTTTTTATTTAGCACAGTAACAGATTTAAAAATTCAGTGTGCCGATTAGAAAATGAATGCAGTAGCAATTCAGTATAATCTTCAATGTGATGGATTGTCTGTGCAGTAAGCTACCTCCCCCTTATCTAAACTTCAGCGCGCCTCCGTTGCCCGGTCAATATAGCAGCAACGTAGTGACCATGGTCAACAGAGTTCACGAATGTTTTGAGTAAGTTTTAGGTGATCGTATTTTGTTCTGATCGATGCTGAGTAAACCGATCTGGGGCAGGCTCTATGTCGCCAAATTTAAGAAATTTACACCAGATTTTCAGAGTTACCGTTCCAGCTAAAGTGATTTAGTATTCCTTATGCGTAAATTTACTCATAATGAGGTGGCCATGTAGAGTCGATGCCCGGCAGCAACACGCTTTCGATCATCGGCTTGAACTCCCCATTGCTCGCCAAGAGCTGGCCATTTGGAAAAAGTGTCAACGGTCTCATCAATGATCATTCCGGGATTGTGAATGTTAAACTTCTTGCCAACCGCGACCAGCTCATCTCGTGTGAAATCATCTCCATGCCCAGCTACCGTCATTTGATGTTGTCGCGTGTACCCCACACCAGCTGAATATGTCAAGTCATAGGCTGGAGCCAGTTTCCAGCCAGAAGATTTATCTTTCATTAAAAAAGATATATTTTTTACATGGTCATCCTGATTACGACCAATCACATTAAAAATCATTCGCCGAAAAGCCTTATCCAATGCGGGGTAACCCAGATGCAACTCTTGTATTAGTCGCAGCCATGCCTCATAGCTGTATGCACCCGGTAAGTTGTAATCTACATGAGTCATGCCAGCCAGGCTATGCATGTGGTATTTGTCCGTTTTTTTGCGGTCAAAACGTCGCGTCAGAAAGTGAAAGAACTCGCCATCTTCCAGATAGCTTACTTCCTCCATGTCGATCCCCAATTGCTTTGCTAATAATGCATAGGTATATTCAATTCGGTTGAATGGTTTTGCTTTGTTATCCCGCTCACTGGCGGAATGAACACCATCGAATTTAACCATCCAATGCTCTTCACCAGGGCGATGTTTTGCAAAGCCAGACCGAACCTTGTTTTTTTCACGATCCCACAAGATCAGTGCTTTGGGTCTTGCACCTCCAGCGGATCCACCAACACGCATAATTTCATGAATGGCCTCGCCAGCTTCCCCCTCAATTAATCGCCTGGCAGACTCTACTAAATTCCTGATTTCTAAAGCTTGCTCTTCTTTGGGGCTTTTACGTTGCAAATGAGGCGCGTATTCGAGGGCTCCCATCGCTCGATTTCCAACATACAGCAAGCGCTGTACCGGACTCATCGACTTATCAAGCTCACCGCGTTCTTCGAAATATTTTTTTATGATCAGGTTGCCAAAAGTGTCCGGCAAAGAGTCAGCTAATACACCAGGTAGGCCCATAAAAGCATCCTGACGCTGCAAGTCAGGAAACTCGAAAGTGCGTGGCTCAATTGGCAAGAACTTGGGTGAGATGGGTATACCACCATTGCGAATGTATTCCCTATCGTAGGAAAATCCTATGCGTCCGTTGTCGTATTCCATTACCGCACCAACCATCTTGTCCCATAGATTGATATTAGCTTTAGCAAGAATCTTGGGGCCATTTTTACGTGTGCGTGGCTTTACGAAAATTGATTTAGATTTGTCGTTGTAAGTCATTTTTGATTCTCAATCGCAATTCGGGTTTTCTATTAGTCTTTTTTTTCAGCTAATCGGTAGGCGCGTTGTCTAGGTTGTCCACGTGCTGAAAGTGCTTCACTTCCTGGGAGTGTATCGGGAAGTGCTGTGTTCAAAATGCCCAATAGATGCATGGCTCGGAATACTTTGATGACTGAGCTCAATCGCACATCATGGCCAGCTTCCAACTCCATGATGGTTTTGCGGTTGAGTCCGGTCTTGTAGGCAAGAGCTTTCATTGTAAGATTCCGCTCAAGCCTTCTCGAACGTAGCCTAGCACCGAACTCACTCATATTCTCATAATCTGTCAAAAAGTCCCCTATAGATGCCATATAAACCCTTAAAATTTAATAATGACCATCATAACACACCTAAAGAGAATTATATATAATTTGTTTTTAAGTCCGTATAAATAGACATATTGATCATAATAATTATATTATGTCCTTTATTATGGCTTTAATGTTATTTTTATAAGTACTAAGTAAGTGTTCAGTAGATATGTCATGTTCGTTAGTCTGCTATCGCCTAAGAATCCTTGAAAGTGACCGATTTGGATGGCTAGTGGTAGGTTAGAAATCCCTTTTGATACACGGGGTCTCTTTTTGCAAAATACGATAGGTTCTACCCCAGGCAGATAGTAAACCCTAAGTAAGTCTTTCAGGTTTAATCGGGCCTGTAATTAGGTTGACTTATGCAGTCATCCATCGCGCATTCGGGTCTATTCTGGTTGACAATCTGGTCTAATCTCAGCACTATAGACAACAAAAAACCCCTTAAGTTGTTATTCTTAAAGGGTTTTATTGTTAATGCTGGGTGTTTATAGTACTAGGGCTGGTGGA
>CAIQHU010000009.1 GCA_903871735.1 uncultured beta proteobacterium
AACCGATTCTTGTAATGCATCATATGCCGGTTGCAAACTTCCTGTCCACATTAAAAACCCATGGGGCAAAGCTTGATACACCCTGAGTATAGGGTCTTGCCCATGCACTTTGAGTAATTCTGCTAATTTTTGTGAATCCGTCATCAAGGGATCGTCTTCGCCCACCCCAATCCAGACTGGTGGCAAACGACTCAAATCACCAAGCAAAGGAACTGCCTGAGGATCATCCGTGGCAAGATGAGGTCCTAGATACTGCTTCCATACCCATTGTGAGTAAGCCCTAGCATTCGGTTTAAAGCCCCCAGCATTGTTATAAAACAGAACTAACCCCGCTAATTGCTCCTGATTTTGATCGCGTAGATACTGCGCAGCAGACAGAGCTAAGGTGGCTCCAGCAGATTCACCAAATAAAACTGGACTGCCTGATATACCAAGAGACTCTTGATTAGTTTGTAAATAATCTAATACGCTTACAATTTCATTACGCTGCACTGGGAAATGAAACTCCGGTGTACGCCGATAATCAATGGCGCAAACAACCGAGCCACTCAGCAACGCTAGTGAGCGCATTGTTCTGGCATGCGAGTCTAGATTTCCAGCCCAAAATCCCGCACCCCTGACAAAAACAATATAAGATTTTACTTGAACTAAATCGGGGTATACCAAACGGATCGCAACATCCCCATGTGGGCTAAGAACCTTTAAATCAGTTATTTTTGCGACTTGGGGCAAGTCTTGATTGAGGGTCTGAAAGTAAAGATCTTGCTGGGCCCTAGCCTGCTCAATCGCAAGTTTTAGCGGGTCAGCTGAAGTAATACCACTTTCAGCCTGTGCCTTCGCGGCTTCGCTATATGATGCAAACACGCTGTCTCCTCCACTACTTAATTCTGTCATTTTATTTTTTTAGTAGCTCTATGGTATAAAACTTTTGCAAAAAATACTATAGCAATTAACTTATAATAGATATATAAATTTATGCATAATATTGATACCAAACTACTACGCATCTTCTTGGTTTTAATGGATGAAAAAAGTGTCTCTAATGCCTCTCTCAGACTCGGCATGAGCCAGCCCGCTCTCAGCCAAATTCTCATCAAATTACGCAACCTCTTTAAAGACCCCTTACTGCTTAGAACTAGGCAAGGAATGATCCCTACAGACCGAGCCATTGAGGTTCAAACTAGCGTTAAAAAAATGCTTGGGGATTATGATCAACTCATCGCGCCAAAAACAAAATTTGATCCGCGAACTTCTGATCAACGCTTTGTAATTACCTGCCCTGAATACGCCGAGCATCTGCTTTTACCCCAATTATTAGCCCGACTTCGCATCGAGGCTCCACAAGTACGAATCGAAATACAGCAACCTCAACCAGAGCGTATTAATGATCTTCTGGAGCGTGGTGAAATTGATTTTAGAATCGCTTGGGTACTGTCTCCCGCCCAAACGCTCAGGTCCATCGCCTTGTTCCAAGATCACTTTGTTTGCTTAGTCAGTAGCAACCATCCTACTATTCAAGATACGATTAGCGCCGAACAACTACTGGCTTTTCCCCATGTTCGAACCCTTGGCACTGGCAGATCAACTTCAAATAGCGTCATTGAAAAAACGTTTGAGCAATTTGGTGGCAAAGTAAAACACAATTTCTTAGTACAGAACCTTTTGACAATTCCTTTAATTGTTGCTCAAACTGACATGTTAGCCCTACTTCCAAGCCTTCTATCAACTGGGTTTACAAAGCAATACCCCATTAAATTATTGCCGCCCGCAATTAAGCTTCCGCCTTTAAAATATAATCTGTACTGGCACGAAAGGAGCCAAAAGTCCGACAGCCATCAATGGCTTCGCAACATCATTCTAGAAATCGCTAAAAATATTCGAGCATCCGTCATGCCGTAATACTTTGCATGAGCCCAAAGAGTTTTTCTTGCCCCTCAAAACCAATTCCAGGTCGATCTGATAAATTGATCATGCCATTCTCTACCACTGAGTCGTCTGCAAATCCAGCAAAAGCGCCGAAGACATCTGGGTAAGCTTCACATCCACCCAAACCAAATCCAGCAACAATGGCTAAAGTCATTAAGTTACCGCCATGGGGGTATACCGATTTTCTTTGCCAATCTAGAGTCTGCATCATCTCTAAAGTTCTAGAGAACTGGGTTATTCCATAAGATTGGGGTACATCAATTTGAATAATATCCCGATCAGAACGCAGTCCCCCAAATTGTAATAAGTTACGAATATCTTGCGTCGAGAACAGATTTTCAGCAGTCGCAATTGGGGCTTCATAAAATCCCGCCAATTCCGCCATTAAAGCGAAGTCTAAAGGATCTGTTGGCTCCTCTAACCACCTCAGTCCATATGGTGCCAAGGCTTTGGCATACTGCAAAGCACTCTCCCGGTTCCACGCTGCATTCGCATCAACAGCTATCTGGTTTGCCGAACCCATCACCTCTATCGCAGCGTCTAGCCGCTTTAAATCTTCGGTGAGCGGCGCGCCACCAACCTTCACCTTCATCACCGTATAACCCTCGTCCTTCCGACTACGAATTTCTGCTTGTAACTCGGCAATTCCTTTTCCGGGAGCGTACCACCCACCACCAACGTAACAAGGAATAGTGGTAGGTATGTGACCGTGATTAAAACGTTCTGCTAAAACAGCGTACAACGGTTTATCTGCAATCTTAGCCACTAAATCCCAGACCGCCACTTCAATCGTTCCGATAGGCACCGATCGCTCAGTATGGCCACCCGGCTTTTCACGTAGCATCATCCGCGCTAAAACTTTAGCTGGATCAATATTGCTTGCCTGATTATCTAATAAGCTATCTGGTTCTGCACTAAGGATCCTAGGAATTAAGCGAGAGCGC
>CAIQHU010000010.1 GCA_903871735.1 uncultured beta proteobacterium
ATAATTTTTCTGTCCCAGTACTAATCCCACTCCACTCCATTTCAACGGCTACGTCTGTATCACCAAGCCCATCAATCCTGACTTGCTCAAGGGCAATCACTTTAGGCTCTTTGATAATCACAGCAGTAGATTGCACTCAATATCCCTTTTATTGTTAATTTTGCGTTACTTAACTTATGTAAACTAATTTATACACTTATTGTAAATTGCGCATCGGGTTTAATACTTAAGTATTTACCCTAATACGCATGTTTTTTACTCCAATCCTAAGCCTCCGCCAAAATAATCTGAGCATTCACCACCATCTTATTTTTTAACTTTCGACACGCTACAAACCCCGCCTGATACAACAAATCTGAAATCTCTTGTGCCGATCTGGGTCGCCCCCGACCCATCGCTAACAAATAAAAACCAAAGTAAGCTTGGCCCATGGCCGGTATTTCGGGAGTGTCGGCCATGGGCTCGGCAATCAGTAATTTGCCACCAACGGGCAAAATTTGATGAATACCTTTTAATAATTGCAAAACACGCTGGTCATCATGATCGAAAATGACCCGTATGAGGGTCACAATATCTGCCCCTGTGGGTAACTGATCTTCAAAAAAATTACCCCCAAAAAAGGATAATTGCTGTTGTTGTCGTAAGTTCGATTTAGCTAATTCGACAACCCCTGGTAAGTCAAACAATTGAAACTGTAAATGACTTGCCTGCTGCATCAGTAGTTGAATAAAAGTCCCTTGACCACCACCAATATCGAGTAAACAAGTGTGGCCTGAAAAGTCGTATGCCTGCATTACCTCATCCGCTACTAACGGTAATGAAGCCGACATTAATTGCGAATAATCAGCGACCCGCTCAGCCCGATCTAACTCTTTTAACTCGTCATTTTTTTCAGTAATGTAAGGCCAGTAACTCTCTAAAGATGCCTTCATTCCACCGCGTAATAAATTTAAAGGATCCTGTAAATCTTGATAGAGTGAACTATGATGTTCAATCATGGCACATAAGGCTTTATTACCAACCAGAGGCGAGCCTAGGGAGCCTAAACCAAAACGATCATGGGCTCGACGCTCCAATAGGTTTAAAGAGACAGCGCCTAAAATTAAACGCTCTAAACCCTTTTTAGGTAAATCGATAATGAGTTGCAGCTCTGCCAATGTTTTGGGACCATCCGCTAACTTGTCAAATAAATCAACGCGAACGCAAGCTAATAAAATTTGCGTATAAACAAAACCTGCCATTAAATCGAAAACAGCATGCGCGCGGTGCAAAGATACTTTATTAATAATCGGTAAGGATGCTGCTAGACGCTGAAAATTTCGGGTTGCAATGATGCGATCACGCCAAATTAATAACCGGTCCCACCAGTTATATTTTGTGTCCTCAAGAGCAGTCAGTTGCTGTAATACCTTGTCCATTTAGATCGCTACGCGCTTGGTATTTTTAGATGAACTCGGCAATGCAGACTGCGTAAAGGATTTAAGCTGTAAATTTTCTCGCTCAAAGAGCGCGTTCGGTACTAGCCTCTCCGATTCAAAAGCAACAAGCTTTTTGAGCATTGCCTCACCCGCGCAATGCGGTATCGCCTCAATAGCCCGACAAACCAGCCCATCAAAATACTCCACCGCTCCGCTCAAACCTAATTCTCTAGTAGCACTTGGCCGATCCAAAGCCTCATCTTTACCAACTGGCTTACCAAGTGAGGCCATGTCTCCTAAAACATCACGAATATCATCCGCAACCTGATAGGCTTCCCCCAAACAATCCCCTAACTTCTCCCAAACCTGCGGGTTAGCGCCTGCTGCAACTGCTCCTGCAGAAGTCGCAGCAGTAAATAAGGCGCCAGTTTTGGCCTGTTGATACACCTGTAAAGAAACTTTTGATTCACATTCCCAAGCTTGTCCAGCAATAATTCCGTGTGGCGATCCAACCCCTTGCATAACGACGCTTAAAACTGGCGCTAAGCGATTTAAAGATTGTCCCGCCTGATTTACTAGACTCTGAAAAGCCATCACAATCAACGCATCACCCGTTAAAACCGCAATCCGCTCACCATAAGCTTTATGTACCGAGGCAATACCGCGCCTTAACTCAGCATTATCAAAACAAGGCAAATCATCGTGCACTAAAGAGCCACAATGGAGTAATTCCAACGCAACTGCTGCTCCCATTGCTAAGCGGGGATCATCATTCCCACAGGCACTAGCCACCGCCAAACATAACTGTGGCCGAATCCTTGCACCTCCAGGAAAAACCGCGTGTCGAATGGCTTGGTTTAATAACGGGGGCCCACCGCGGCCTTCAAAAGACTTTAAAGTCGACTCTAGGGCATGCTCAATTTGTTGAGTAACTGGCTGTGACTTGGACATAAAAGCCTCCTCCATGAGAAGATTGTGTAAATACTGCTTACCATAAAATATGTAAACAAATATAGACACATTTATTTCACATGTCAATCAAGATTGCCAGCCACAAGTCAAATCTAAGGGTAAATCACTAGCCCGTTATCTTGACTTTTTAATATCCCTGCAAAATCCAACCCTAGATAGCCAAAAATGCTCATCTACGGCTTATCCGAAGGCTGATCCATGGACTTCTCTTCTAAAAGCCTTTTAGCTTGGCTTTTCTTCACATCTCGTAACTGCCACCAGGCAAAAAGAAGCACTCCTCCAAAAACCAAGACACATTCGATTAAGATGATGGGTAAATAATGATTCATGTCGACCATTTAAATTTCAATCTTTCTATCTATGCCAAATTCTGATCTGTCACGCCTACCCGAACCATGGCCTAATAAAAACCTCAGTAAAACCCTCAGTATCAACAATCTAGATTGGCATTATCAAATCAGCATACACCCTAGCACAGCGGCAAAATCTATTTTACTGATCCATGGTACCGGTTCGTCATGCCATTCCTGGGAAAATATACTCCCTATCTTGGCACAAAAATATACAGTGATTGCAGTCGATCTTCCCGGCCATGGCTACACCACCGGCGCCCTGAAAGAGCAACTCCATATCCAAGAAGTTGCTAAAGAACTCCAAGCACTACTCATTAAACTGCATTTGCACACCCCCAATGTGATCATCGGACATTCTGCCGGAACAAACTGCGCCCTGGCACTCGCACTTCTCGACCGAAGCAATCAGCCAGAGCTAATGATTGGGCTAAACCCATCATTAATAAGCCCTCCAAGCCTATATAACTTCTTTATCGGACCTTTAATTAACCCAATTTTTACGTCAACAATGATGGCCCACTTCCTGGCTAATAGTATTCCAATCACCGGCATGATTGATAAATTACTCAACTCAACCAACTCGGATCTGACAACTTCTCAACGTCTGCAATACAAAACACTCTTTAAACAAATCAATCATATCCACGGTTCTATGAATTTTATGGCTGCTTCCAACATCCCAGAATTATTGAGTGCAAGTGCCAATTTAAAAGGTTTAATGACTTTTCTCGTGGCAGAAAATGATCCATGGGTGCCGCAAACGAGCTTGCAACCAATCATCCAAAATTATTTCCCAAAGGCGACTGTAATCGTTAAACCAGGGGGCCATCTTTTCCATGAGGCCAACCCCAAAGAAACACTTCAAATCATCCAATCAGCAATTCAACAACTTCCTAGCAAACCTGTCAAAGAATATGCTTAGATCTCATCAGATTTCTTGCCAACGTGGTAAAAATATCCTCTGGAAAAGTCTGGATCTAGAAATAGGCCCTGGCGAGCTTTTATTTATCAAAGGGGCAAATGGCCAAGGCAAGTCATCTCTACTTCGGATCCTAGCCGGTCTTGCCACTCCCAATAGCGGTTCAGTAACATGGGATCATGTACTTATCCAAAAAATAACTGATACCTATTATCCAAACCTACTTTATCTGGGTCATATAATTGCTCTGCAGTCTGAGATGAGTGCCGTCGCAAATTTACAATTTCTCATGCGAATACATGGTCACAATATTCCACAACAAGCCATTCATAACAAACTATTCGAGTGGGGGCTTTCTCACAAAACAATTCAACTCCCAACTCGCCTCCTGTCCCAAGGACAAAAACAACGCGTAGCTCTCACGCAGTTATCTCTGAGCCAAAGTCCATTGTGGATTTTGGATGAACCCTTTAATGGCCTTGATCAAATGGGGACTGAGCACCTTTATCAAACCATGCTCAACCATCTTCAAAATAAAGGCTTCTTGATTCTAACAAGTCACTTACATCAAAATTTTCAACATGTAATTGCAAATGATCCAGCTGTACGAGAAAAAATAATCACACTATGACCGGCCAACTCAGCACCATTGAAGTAATGCAAACTGTTTTTCTGCGCGATCTTCATTTAGCGATCAAACAAAAAACAGATACCCTGGGTGCGGTCTTTTTCTTTGCCTTAGTGGCAAGCCTGTTTCCACTGGCTATCGGCTCTGAATTACAACTCCTCCAACAAATTGCCCCCGGAATCATCTGGGTTAGCGCGCTGCTGGCAAGTATGCTGTCTATGAACCGCCTCTATACTAACGATTTTAATGACGGCACCCTCGAGCAACTCACCCTAAGTGCCTGCCCCTTAGAGTTCATTGTCCTAGCTAAAATACTCGCACACTGGACTACAACTGGCTTCGTTCTTCTGCTCCTCTCACCTATTCTGGCCATTCAATTTGATCTCTCACCATTAGCAATTAGCACCCTCATGCTCACTCTTCTGATCGGTACCCCAGTTCTCAGTTTTTTAGGTTCTATTGGCGCCGCACTATCACTTGGGCTCCAAAGTGCCGGAGCGCTGATTTCTCTTATGATCCTCCCACTACTTATCCCTGTTCTCATTTTAGGAACTCTAGCGGTTGATGCGGCCTCCACAAATATGCCTTTTTCTGTATACTTATACCTGCTTTTGGCTTTGAGCATTTTAGCTAGCTTTTTTGGCCCCCTAGCCAGCGCCTTTGCGTTACGAATTGCACAAGAATAAGTGCCGAGAAATAAATTGTATGGAATACAAAAATCCCATGAATCCGCCACTTGCTCAACCAATGAATTGGTTTGCCTTCGCTTCTCCAAGTCGCTTTTACCAGCTAAGTCAAAAAATCATTCCCCTTTGCTGGATGCTTTTCGTTATTACAGCAACTGCTGGCCTCATCCTAGGATTACTGTTCGCCCCCACAGACGCAGTTCAGGGGGATTCCTACCGAATTATCTATATTCATGTGCCCGCAGCTTGGATGTCGATGCTTCTTTACTTGGCCATGGCTTTTTGGGCTGCAATCGGACTCATCTTTAATGCTCGTCTAGCCTACCGCTTCGCTATTTCGATTGCGCCTACCGGCGCCCTAATGACGTTCATCGCCCTTTGGACTGGCGCCCTCTGGGGCAAGCCAACATGGGGAACCTGGTGGGTCTGGGATGCAAGGCTAACCTCAGAACTCATCTTGCTATTTTTGTATATCGGCTACCTAAGTCTCTATTATTCAATCCATGATGAGCGTAAAGCTGCAAAAGCTTCGTCTTTGCTTGCCATAGTTGGTGCTGTCAATGTACCTATTATTTATTTCTCAGTAAAATGGTGGAATACTTTGCATCAGGGTGCAACCATTACCGTCAGCAAAGCCCCTTCCATTGAACAAACGATGTTAATTGCCCTCTTACTCATGACCGCGGCTTTTTGGCTGTACGCCTTTGCAGTCATCTTCACGCGTGTTAACCAACGCTCGCTGATCGATGAGTCACATACTGATTGGGTTCAACAAATACTCCGTGGACGAGGTCAAGCATGATTTGGTCTTCATTGAATGAATTTATCCTGATGCATGGTTATGGTGGCTATGTCTGGGGATCTTTTGGACTGACAGCTTTGCTAATGGCTCTTGAATTTCGCCAGTTACGAAAAATCAATCAAACCATCTTCTCGGAAAATCCTCCCTCATGAAACCGCGCACGCGACGTTTAACCCTCATTCTCGGTGGTATGGGTGCAATTGGAATTGCTACTGCTTTAGTACTCCAGGCCTTTCAGGAGAATTTGGTGTTTTTTTATACCCCAACCCAAATTACTAATAATGAGGCCCCTGCTAATAAAAGTTTTCGGGTCGGTGGCATGGTCGTTACTGAAAGTGTCAAGCGTGAGCCAGGTGGACTACAGGTTGAATTCTTAGTGACAGATACCGCCAAAACTATCCCGGTGCGCTTCACCGGTATCTTGCCTGACCTCTTTCAAGAGGGTAAAGGTGTCGTTGCACAGGGTCAGTTGAATTCTGATGGGGTATTTATAGCGGCGCAAGTTTTAGCAAAACACGATGAAAACTATATGCCCCCAGAAGCCAAAGAAGCTGTCGATCAAGCGACCAAAAATCGTGCAAAAATGGCTAAACCAGCGAACAACTACGAAAGTAAATAATGATCCCAGAAATTGGCCACCTCGCACTGATTATTGCTTTTGTGCTAGCTTTACTGCAATGCGTCTTGCCTATCTGGGGGGCACAAGTTGGCAACTACCAACTCATGGCTGTTGCTAGACCAACGGCAACGTTACAACTACTTTTTGTGTCGATCGCTTATTGTGCCCTCATCTTCTCTTTTATCAACAATGATTTTTCCGTACTCAATGTTGCCGAAAACTCGAATTCGTCATTACCCACCATTTACCGTATCTGTGCTTCGTGGGGAAGCCATGAGGGTTCTATATTACTCTGGGCACTCATGTTGGCAGGCTGGAGTTGCGCAGTCGCTATATTTTCTAAACATCTGCCACAACCAGTTCTGGCGAGAACGCTTGGAGTGATGGGCTTTATCAGTGTAGGTACTATTTTATTTACCCTCGTCACGTCAAATCCTTTTGTTAGACTCCTACCGGCAGCTGCCAATGGTCGTGATCTCAACCCATTACTGCAAGATCCCGGCATGATTATTCATCCACCGATGCTTTACATGGGCTATGTTGGTAGTTCAGTAGTTTTCTCTTTAGCAATTGCCGCTCTTCTTTCTGGCAAATTAGATACGGCTTGGGCGCGCTGGTCAAGACCATGGATCACGATGTCGTGGTGCTTTTTGACTGTCGGTATTGCTCTTGGAAGTGCCTGGGCATACTACGAACTAGGCTGGGGCGGTTGGTGGTTTTGGGACCCTGTGGAAAACGCCTCTTTTATGCCTTGGCTTTTGGGAACTGCGCTGATTCACTCTCTCGCAGTTACTGAAAAAAGAGGCGGGTTTAAAATGTGGACCGCTCTTCTAGCTATCCTGACATTTTCATTAGCGCTCCTTGGTACTTTTTTAGTGCGCTCGGGAGTCATCACCTCTGTGCATGCGTTTGCTACAGATCCTCAAAGAGGTATTTTTATACTACTCTTTTTAGCAATTCTCATTGGTGGATCACTCACCTTATTTGCTATTCGAGCCCCCAAAGCTTCTACCGGTGAAGAGTTTGATTTGGTATCTAAAGAGTCGATGCTTCTTACCAACAATATCTTACTGATCGTTGCAACCGGCGCAGTTTTGCTAGGCACCCTATATCCATTAATTATCGACGCATTGCAATTGGGCAAACTGTCTGTGGGTAAGCCCTATTTTGATGCCGTGTTTATTCCTATTATGACCCCAGCATTATTTTTAATGGGTGTTGGACCGATAACCCGGTGGCGTGGTGCTCCGACAATTGAATTAATCCTCCAATTAAAATGGGCGCTTGGCGTAACAGTTATTTCAGCTGCCATTGCTCCATTCATCATGCGATCTTGGACACCACTGATTGGCTTTGGACTTCTTTTGGCGGTGTGGATTGTTGTAGCTAGCATGAGCAACTTAATTACGCGCCTTAAAAATCATCCAAACCACTGGTTATCGGCTCTCAAACTACAAAGTGCAAGTTACTACGGCATGCTCCTAGCGCATATTGGTGTGGCTGTTTTTATTTTTGGCGTAACTATGGTGAGTGGCTTTGAGGAAGAAAAAGATTTACGTATGAGCGCTGGAAGTAAAAGCTCCTTGGCTGGCTATGAAATTCGTTTTAATCAAGTCTCAGAAATTACAGGACCTAATTATGTCGCCGCTCAAGGGAATATCAGTGTCTTTAAAGATGACAAATTAGTCACGATGATGTACCCGCAAAAAAGAAAGTATGATTCCAGTCAAATGCTCATGACTGAAGCAGCGATTTACAATAGTTTTGTTGGCGATCTATACATCTCCATGGCAGAGCCAGTCTCGCCCTCCGAATGGGGTATTAAAATTCAATTTAAACCATTTATAAACTATATTTGGTTGGGTTGCTTCTTCATGGCATTAGGCGGAATTTTTGCAGTGAGCGATAAAAAATATCGTTTTAAACCAATTGCCCAGGTCATTGCATGAAGCGCTTAATTCCCCTGGGGATATTCGGTGTACTAATCGTCTTTTTAGTGATTGGTCTAGGCCTTAAGCCAAAAGAAATACCCTCGCCATTAATCGGCAAGGCGGCCCCTACTTTTTCATTGCCCGTTTTAAACCAAGAAGGTCAAATTTTTACCCCGAAAGATCTTCTTGGAAAAGTCTGGCTTCTCAATGTCTGGGCGTCGTGGTGCGTTAGTTGTCGTGCAGAGCACCCGCTACTCAATGAACTGGCAAAGATGAAACTTGTCCCAATCCTGGGGCTGAACTATAAAGACCAAGATCTAGCTGCTATCAAGTGGCTTGCAGAGTTAGGCAACCCTTATGATTTATCGATTGTCGATGCTAAAGGCCTAGTTGGTATCGACTATGGCGTTTACGGAGTTCCTGAGACTTTTGTAATTGACCAAACTGGCAAAGTAGCCTTCAAACATATTGGTCCAATCACACCGGATTCTATGCAAAAAACGCTCCTTCCTCTCATCGCAAAACTGAATAAATGACGCTTATGAGACCTCGTTATAAGAATTTCCTGATGATTTACTTCTCGGTGTGTATATCGTCTCTTTGCTTAGGCCAACCAAGCCAGTCCCCAAATAAGGATCAACAGGTAAGCAAAGAAGCACCCTTCTTGGCAAGTAATCCCGCTCTGGAGGTAAAAGTGAAAGAAATTGCCGAGGAATTGCGTTGCCTAGTCTGTCAAAATGAAACCATTGCAGGTTCACACGCGGAGCTAGCCATTGATCTGCGTAATCAGATTAGAACGCAACTCCAAAACGGTGGAGATAAAGAGTCGATCCTGCAGTATATGGTCGAGCGGTATGGCGATTTTGTTTTATATAACCCACCCTTTAAAGCTAAAACCTCGCTACTCTGGCTTGGCCCTCTCGCTCTTCTCCTTCTCAGCTTATTTGTTTTACGTAATTATTTACGCCAACAAAAAAACACCAATAAAACGGCTGTCTATGGCAGCGCTGATCTGGCTCAAGCACGAGAATTGCTGCGGCAATCTAAGCCAGTCAACCATCCATCAACCCCCTCGATGACGAAAGATAATTAATATGACTTGGTTTGTCATCACGGCAGTCATTCTGACTATGCTCGCTATTGCCCTTTTAGTCTTCCCGTTATTAAAAAATCAGGCGAGTACCAAAATAACTTCTCAACCAACCGTTGATCCACACACTGCTTCAAATTTAATACTCTTGCAAGAAAGCCAAAAATCTTTAGATGAAGATTATCAGGCAAAACTTATTACCAAAGAACATTACGAGCTTCAACAACAAGACTTAGAAAAACGTACCCTGGTCGAAGTGGTCCAAATGCAGTCCAGTTCGGCTAAGGTATCTGAGTTTCCTAAAAAGTGGCCCTTCATATTAGTCGGAGTAGTGCCTCTCATGGTTCTTAGCCTTTATCTTCTTCTAGGAAATCCTGGCGCTATCAATCCACCTACAGACCCTCAAAATGATCAAATTCTATCGATGGTGACAGAATTAGAAAAGAAGTTAAAGACTGATCCTACAAATGCTACCGGTTGGATTTTACTGGCACGAAGCTACACTGCCATGAACCGTGTCTCAGAAGCCAAAGATGCTTATCAAAAAGCCATTGAATTTAATCCTAAAAATGCAAATGTGTTGGCAGACTATGCGGATTTAATCGCTTTTGAAAATAAAGGCATTAATCCTGAAGCACTCAAATTAATTAACCAGGCTCTCCAACTCGATAATAAAAATCCTAAAGCTCTTGCACTAAAAGGCTCAGCAGAATTCGAAGCGAAACAATATGCCGAGTCAATTCGCTACTGGAAAATGGCAATCGATCATTTGAGCCCAAATGATCAGCAGTTTGCTCAAGCTTTACAGGGTAGTATTACCGAAGCTCAAAGTCAGTTACGCCCACCAGCCCAAACACCTGCGCCACCACTCAATATTCCAAGTGTAAGTAATTCTGCAGCTAATCCAACTCCCCCAAACAGCCCTAAAGTAGTTGGCCAGGTTACTCTGAATGCACAATTTGCCAAGCAAGTCAGCCCAACAGATACCGTTTTTATTTATGCACGAGCTATCAATGGCCCCAGAATGCCCGTTGCAATTATCCGTATTACAGCAAAAGATCTACCCTATAACTTCACACTCAGCGATGCGCAAGCAATGTCGCCAGAGATATCCATCTCAAAATTTAAAGAGTTTTCTGTGAGTGCTAGAGTTTCCAAAAGTGGTAATGCACTCCCTGAAAAAGGCGACCTAATCGGTCTAGTTACTCCTGTTCCAATTGGCGCAAATCAAGTACAAATTGTCATTAATGACGTGCAACCCTAAGTCAACACTAAACAAATAATTGCTTGGCAGCAGCGACTACTTGGCTGGATTTTCCTCGGGGTAAGGGCACATATTTAGCGCCCATTTCGAATGCGAGTTGTCGACCTAGGTCCTGCGGAGTTATCGAAGTGTCAATGAATAAAGTTTGATACCCTCCTAACCTGACTCGCTGAGCTTGACGTGTCGCATCAAGTTGCGCAGCCTGCCTACCCCCGATCCCCGCTAAAGACACATTGGCTCGACCATCCGTCATCAGTATTAAAACCGGTGTCTGACCTTTAGCCAGAATAGTGGTTGCAATTTGATGAGCCTCATGAATTGCGATAGCTAATGGCGTGCCACCACCTCCTAACATCGAACTTAATAAGCGCTTAGCCCTGACTAAGGATCGCGTCGGAGGTAATACTAATTCAGCCCTATTCACCCGAAAAGAAACCATGGCTACTTGATCACGCCGAATATAACAATCGGCTAACAATAACTCAATTGCGCCTTTAGCCTCAGCTAAGCGCTCATGCGCTGATGACCCCGAGGCATCAACGACAAACATAGTGACTGTCGTACTACGCTGCTGATACCTACGTAAATAAATATCATCCGAGCGAATCATGAACTGCGTTTTTTCGGAGGAGGGATTTACCTGACCATCTTGCCGACGGATCATTTGCCAAGGACTCGCAGCTTGTAATGTTTTTAAAAAATCAATCCGTTGACCACTTCTTGGCTTACCCTTCCTAGAGACTAAGGGCTGTCCATGATTAACACTTTTTTGTAAACTACCCGCCTTGCCTAAAGATGTTTGCTGAGTTTTGGACTGGATTTTATTCTTACTTAATTCATTGAGTAAACCACTTGGCATATTCGCCTTTACCGCCTCGATAATCATTTCTTCTAACTGCTCCTTACTCGGCATCTGGGGCGGAGTTGGCGCTTCTTTTTGCTCCTCCTGATTTTCTGAATCCGCATGCTGGTTTTCGTCTAAACGCTCTTGCGACGGCTCCTGCAAGTCTTCATCAACTGCGTCCATTTGATCTTCCTCCGAAGACTCCAGATCTTCAGATGACTGGGGTATTTGAGTCATCCGGTGGCCAAAAACCAACCGTGATCCAGTCTGAATATCCGCCTGAGTAACCTGCGTATCACCCCGTAAAGCTGTGATCACGCGAATCGTTCGAATAGCAAAAAGCCCGGCACGAATACTAGCAATTCCTAAAACCTGTGAAGCTTGTAAAACCCCTTCATAGATTTCCTGTGTGAGCTCTATTTGCTTGATTAACAATCTTGCATCTGCAAGCGATATTGGACTCACAGTAGGGCTAGCCTGGCAGTCTGGGTATGCCAACTCATCTAAACATAATTGAAAAGCTAAGCGCTCAGTTAATCGTAAACTCAAAGCCTCGTCTACACCAATGCCTTCATCAAAAGCAATTATTCCAAAAGTGGCATGACGATCAAAGGCCTGCGTCAGCAGTGCAGTTGCATGTTCTCGGAGTCGCTCTGCCATCGCTAAAAATATAAAACCACCCATTGCCCTGCTAATGAGCCCAGTGGTATAGGTCCTCTTTTTGAGTTCTACTGTTCGAATCACATCTAGTCCGCCCACAAGGGCTTGTTCATCTACGTTTGCAGGGACTTTAACTATTGGAGTTTTGGGATCTACTAGACTCAAAAAATAATCGCGCCATAATTCTCTGACAGGTCCCGCGCCTGCTTTAATAGTCGCGCCAAGACTTGGATCTACGGCTAAAATTCTTGCGGCCAACAAGGCATCCTGCCATACTAAAGACTCCGCAGTTGGCTTCATTTATTCGGGAAATAACTCGTCTAACGCCCGCTCTATTCGGATCGACGAGCCAGTGTCATCTAACGGGTCGCGACGCAAACGATGACACAGCGCTAATGGTGCAATTTTTCTCAAATGTCCTAAATGAGCACTCTTACTGCCATCATATGCAGCTAAGGCTCGGATTGCCCGCATGAGAGTTAATTCACCGCGTAAGCCATCCGCACCTAAATGTGCGCATAGTTGGGAAGTGGCTATTAATAATTCATCCGATACAGTAATCTTCAGCAGCCGCTTACGCGATTGAATAATCTGTTCTTTTATCTTCTGCTCAGCTCCTGCCCACTGTAATAAAAAGCTTTCTGGATCACGTTCAAAAAACTCGCGTCGCTTGATGATTTCAATGCGAACTAAGACCTCTTTTGGAGTCTTGACATCAACTGATAGCCCAAAACGGTCCAGTAATTGGGGGCGCAACTCCCCCTCCTCGGGATTGCCACTCCCAATTAAGACAAACCGTGCAGGATGCCGCACACTTAAACCATCTCGCTCCACCACATTTTCTCCAGAAGCAGCTACGTCAATGAGTAAATCAACTAAGTGATCCTCTAGTAAATTGACTTCATCAATATATAAATACCCCCGATTTGCCCTCGCTAACAAACCTGGCTCAAAAGACTTAATACCCTGAGAAAGTGCTTTCTCAATATCGAGTGAGCCAATGATGCGGTCTTCCGTGGCACCAAGGGGCAAATCAACAACGGGAGCTTGCATCGGGACTGTTTTTAGCTTATGTCCAGCCAACTTTCTCTCCGAACACCATACACAGCCATCAGCTAAAGCTGGGTCACAATGATATGGACAATCACCAACCGCTTTCATTTCAGGTAACAGTGCGGCTAATGACCTCACCATCGTTGATTTACCCGTGCCACGATCACCGAATATCAGGACCCCCCCAATTTTGGAATCAATCGTTGAGAGAATCAACGATAGTTTCATCTCTTCTTGTCCTACAATTGCAGAAAATGGGAATTGCATTGTCTTACCTTACTTTCAGAATTGATACGTTCAGGTGTAAATCTATCATAATAGAATTGGATTAGATTTTAAAATATGCCAAAATGATACTAAACGATTTCGGAGAACCCCTATGAGCTTGCCAGAGATACGCGTTACAAAAGATGAAATGCGGGCACGTGTAGCCTATTTTAAAGATTTAAAGGGTTTTGATACGGGCCTGACAGACAGTGAATATCCATCAGCTTATCGTATGCTATACAACGCTTTAGGCTTTCAACCCCCGAAAGGCCAGGGTGGTTCAGAAGTGGAATCGCCCGTCGGAGCAGATGCCTCCGCAAACTCTGCAATTAAAATTTCAGAGGGTTTTAATATCGGCTATTGCCAATGTAAACCTGGCTTTGGCCCAATGATGCATAACCACGATACGAACGAAACATTTATCCCCATGACCGGAACGTGGCGCTGTTCTTGGGAGGTGGATGGTCAAGTCGAATCATTCGACGTTGGCCAGTGGGATATTTGCTCTTTCCCGGCAGGCGTGCAACGACGTTTTGAAAACGTGACCTTCAATGAACCCGACCAAAATCATTGGCTCATGTTTATCATCGGCGGTAATGCACCTGCAGCTGACTTTAGTGAGCAAGCCAAAGCAACTCTGAAAGCTGCAGGCTTACTGAAATAAAAGTCTATCAACGCGTGGTTTAATCCGTTTATAGTTGATGCAAACTTGCATCAACTATAATATATGTATGAATTTTATGAAAGTCAGAGTGGGCTTTAAACGTGTGATGTTATCCAACAAGCCACTTCCTAGTCCGCCAGTTGATTGGTATCAATGAATACTTCCCCCGTATTTTTTAATAAAAATTTATTTTTATTAATTCTGTGCCAAGGTCTCTATTTAACCAATAATGTAACCTTTATTGCAATTAACGGCTTAGTTGGCTTTAGTCTCACGCCAATCCCTTGGATGGCTACACTACCTGTGATGAGTTACGTTGTGGGTGCAGCCCTATCGACCTCGCTAGTCGCAAAAGTACAAGCGCAATTTGGCAGAAAAAGATCTTTTCAATTTGCGTTAATAATCGCCTCTTTATCCACTCTACTGTGTGCCTACGCAGCCGATAGTAAAAACTTTTGGCTACTGACTGTTGGTACCGCTATTGCAGGATATTACAGTGCAAATGGCTTACTCTATCGATTTGTTGCTCCTGAACTGACACATCCGAATTTTCGTGAAAAGGCCGTTTCACTCCTTCTAACCGGTGGACTCTTTGGCGCAGTCTTTGGCCCCAATATGTCGGTGTGGACTAAAGATATTTTTCTAACGCCTTTTCTAGGTGCCTATCTCGTTTTATCTTTAGCGGGTCTACTCGGCATCGTCATTATGCATTTTATTGATTTCCCGATAGAAAAAAAAGTCGAGTCTACGGATGATCCGGGCAGGCCTTTATTAGAAATCATCTACCAGCCTAAATTTTTAGTCGCCCTGATTTGTGCCGCCCTGAGCTATGGGATGATGAACTTAATCATGGCGGGTACACCACTAGCCATGGAGGTCTGTGGATTCATATTTGCAGATACAGCCACCGTTTTGCAATGGCATGTAATTGGTATGTTTGCACCTGGGTTTTTCTCGGGATATCTCATCAAAAAATATGGTTCTGTTTTGATCATGGCAATTGGGGTGGTTTTAAATATCATTGCCATCCTAATTTTGTTATCCGGTAATGACTTTTATCATTTTCTAATCCCTCTGTTTATCTTAGGACTTGCTTGGAATTTTCTCTTCACAGCAGCTACAACTCTTGCGATTGCGGCCTACCGCCCCGAAGAGAAAAATAAATCCCAGGCAATTATTAATTTCTTTGTATTTGGCACCATGGCGATTAGCTCATTTAGCTCAGGCGCACTTATCTCTACCCAAGGCTGGACTTTTATTAATTATGGCTCACTTCTACCTGCCGCCATTATGGGAGGCGCTCTGATTTGGCTCCAATTCATGCAAAAAAAGCCCGCTTAAAATTCTAAAATGAACTAGTCATTTTATTTTAAAATACCACCTATTCAATTCAAACAAACTTTTAACCTTGTATTGAATTTAAAAATTCCCCCTTACCCAAACAGGTTGTGAACACAAGCCCCGTTATCTTATCATTCCCATGAAATCAAAAGTTATCGCTGACATTTCTGAGCAAAATCAGTTTGATGAGATCGTTGATGTTCGAACTCCTGCAGAGTTTGCCATTGACCATATTCCGGGGGCAATCAACTTACCCGTTCTGAGTGATGAGGAGCGCGCAATCGTTGGTACTTTGCACGTACAAAAGTCCCCTTTTGAAGCAAATAAAGTCGGCTCCGCCCTAATCGCTCGCCATATTGCCGACCATATTGAGCAGCACTTTCACCCCAAGGAAAAGTCTTGGAAGCCACTCATCTATTGTTGGCGAGGTGGTAAACGGAGTAACTCGCTTGCCCACGTTTTACGCCAAATTGGCTGGCAAGCCCAAACCTTAGGTGGCGGCTACAAATCTTACAGAAGATATGTCTTAGATGAACTGCAAACCTTACCTACCCAATTTCAATATCAGGTCATCACAGGCTCAACCGGGAGCGCTAAAAGTAGAATCTTGGAAGAACTGCATCACCAAAAAGCACAAGTCCTAGATCTAGAATTACTTGCAAATCATAAAGGCTCAGTACTCGGGGGGAATATTTACTCTAATCAGCCAAGTCAAAAACTCTTCGAAACCAATATTCTTAAAACACTGCAACAATTTAATACCAATCAAGTCGTTTTTATTGAAGCAGAAAGTAGGAAAATTGGCTCTCTTCAAGTGCCGGATAGTTTGCTCGAAAAAATTCGGGAAAGTCCCTGTATTCGAATTGTGGCCAGCCTGCAAGCGCGGGTTGTTTTTTTACTGCGCGATTACGACTACATGACACAAAACCCAGATATTCTCATTGAAAAATTGAGCCATTTAAAAGAAATTCATGGCCAAAACATCTTAAACAACTGGTGCAATTTAATCAACCTTGGCCATTGGGAGCAACTCATCGAAGAACTACTAGTCAAGCATTATGACCATCTCTATAAACAATCTCAAATCAAAAATTTTAGTCATTTTGAGAACGCAAAAACTATCCAAGCTGAGGACCTAAGTCAGGAATCGATTGTCCAGATTGCCCGCGAGATCAACCGAAACTACGCATGTTCTGTAGCTAGGCCCTCAACACAGGGCTTGATCTAAGAAATATACAATTGCAATAGGCCCTGCGTACCATCACGCCCCAAACCCTTTGCAACCATTTGATCGTAGAGTTTTTTTGCTTGACTCAGTCCAGGTAAATCTAAATCTAATTTTTTAGCTTCAGCAAGGGCAATCGTCAAGTCTTTAATAAAGTGCTCAATATAAAACCCTGGTGCATAGTCTCCAGCAATCATTCTCGTACCCAGTACGTTGAGCTGAAACCCTGATGCTGCGCCACCACCAATCGACTGTAATACAGTCGAGGGATCTAAGCCAACCTTCTTGGCATAAGCCAAACCCTCAGCAACCCCCATAATATTTGAAGCAATAACAATTTGATTACACATCTTGGTATGTTGGCCCATACCCGCACTACCCTGTAAGATAATGCTGGTTCCCATTAATCTGAGAACCGGCAAAGCCTGATCAAAAACTTCTTGTGAACCGCCGACCATGATGGTTAACTTCGCGTCGCGTGCCCCAACATCGCCCCCAGAAACAGGAGCGTCTAATGCTCCTAAACCTTTTTTAGCAGCTTCCTGTGCAATGTCTCTGGCTAAAGAAGGACTTGAAGTGGTCATATCTACTAAGATGGCATTCTTAGCATGGGCAATGATACCTTGTGGCCCGAAATAAACCTCCTCGACGTCACGTGGAAAACCGACAATAGTAATCACTAGGTCCGAATGAGCTGCAACCTCTCCAGGCGTGTCAAACCATGTTGCACCTCTACTAACTAATCCGTCAGCTTTACTTTTTGTACGGTTATAAACATTGAGCCCAAACCCACCAGCCAATAAATGACCTGCCATACTCTGGCCCATGATTCCTAAGCCAATAAATCCGATTGTTTTAATTGTGGACCCAGTC
>CAIQHU010000011.1 GCA_903871735.1 uncultured beta proteobacterium
TTATAAATTTTATCAAATAAATAGCGTTTCTAATTGAATATTTTACTTCTGATTAAACTCAAATTAATTAACCAGGGAAAGCCGAAAACTGGATCCAAGAGTAGGCACAAAAATATATTCCGATGAAAAATAAACTTGTTAGCTGTGCCTTGTTTTCGTTTTTGTGTTTGAGTATGTCTTCTTGCTATACGCTTTCCTATACCGTAGGTAAGGGCCCACAAAAGGGTATCACCGTTGTACAAAAAAATCACTACCTCGTGGCAGGTTTGGCGCCCATCAAAACTTCTAATCCTCAGCAAATGGCTGGAGACGCGAAAGACTACGAGGTAACCATCACGCATACGTTTATCGATGGCTTGATTAATGTATTGACCAGTGGTCTGTATAACCCCACGACCACAATTGTCAAGAAGTAGATTTTTTTACGTTTTTTAGGTCGTTTTTTTCATTTGCCTATTATAAGTGCATGGTTTATTCTGTTCTTGTGTTCAATCCTAGTTTTAAAATAGTAATACCTGCCATGAAAAACAACAAGTACTTTTTGCTCATGCTAACCTGCCTAGTTAGCTTGAGCACCTACGGGCAAACCAGCAAGAAAACCCTTAATTACCAAGCAGTGATTTTAGATCCTAACGCTATTGATATTCCAGGAGCCCACATCATAGGCCAGCCTTTAAATAAAGGCAATGTGTGCTTGCGTTTTTCTTTGATGAATTCCACGGGGGGGCTGGATTATGAAGAAACCCAGCAAATCACCACCGACGCCTATGGCTTGGTGAATGTGTTGATAGGAGCAGGAACTCAAGCGCAATCTAGGAATAATACGAGCACCTATAAAAGCTTTGATAGTATCGTCTGGACCTCGAATGTAAAGAGTTTGCAAGTAAGTGTCAGTTATGATGGTTGCAATAATTTTAATATGGTAAGCTCTCAAGCGTTAACCTACATTCCTTACGCCTTATATGCGGAAGCAGTAGATTATAAGAATGTGCGAGATGCACCCACTAAATTATCCCAATTTACCAACGATGCGGGATACTTAATTCCCAAGGATTTAGATCCCGTCAAAGCAGATATTAAAAGCAATACAAGCCAAATCGCTATGGCCAACCAAGCCATTGTGGAAAACAAGAAAAACAGCGATGCGGCATTTTTACTTATCAATCAAAGCATCACCAGCTTGGATCAGCAAGTCGCTGAGCACAATAGCTCTATTTCCACGATGAATACGATGTTGGCCGACCAACAAATTCAGATTTCCGATAACCGCAACCAGATTTCAGCGACCAACAACCAGTTGAATACTCAAGTGGGAGTGCTTCAGGGGCAGATAAACAATACCAATTCCACGGTAAGTAACCTTACGAGTGATGCAGAGGTCGTGTCGAATAAATCCACCGCCACAGATTTAGGAGGGGCTAATCCTTCCGACCAATTATTCCCCAGCCAGAAGGCGGCGAAGACTTATGTAGACCAATCGATTTCCAAAATTGCCTCCAGCGGAGTTCCCGATGCAACGACATTGGCTCCTGGAAAAATTCAACTTTCAGGGGATTTAGGTGGAATAGCCACGAAACCGACGGTCCCGGCACTGGCCAATAAAGCGAATATCGCATCGCCTGTTTTTACAGGAAACCCTGTCTTGCCAAGCGGGACAACGGGAGTAACTCAGTCCTCTGGAGATAATTCTACGAAATTAGCAACAACTGCATTTGTGACTGATGCCGTAGGTGGATTGTCTTCGGGTTCTTCGGGTGTGCCCTACAGCGGTGCAACGGGCCCCGTTGATTTAGGTGGCTATGAACTAACCGCCAATGGAATTGTGGTCGGAACAGGTGGGGGAGATAATACCAATACCTCCATCGGAAATTCATCTATGCGGGCGAATACCGGAGCGCGAAATACAGCCTTTGGTAACGCCTCGTTGCAATCTAATACGATGGGCACTGATAATACTGCCGTAGGGTATTTTGCTTTGCAAAAAAATACGGCCACAACAAATCCTACCTACATAGGTTCTTATAATACGGCCGTGGGTTCTTATTCGCTGCAATCCCATACGACTGGTACACGAAATACAGGGATTGGGGCTTTTTCGCTGCAA
>CAIQHU010000012.1 GCA_903871735.1 uncultured beta proteobacterium
AAACAACCACCCTGAATAAGCGAAATATATCGAATTAAACAATGTTGGTGTTCTATGATGCGGCGCCTTGTGATAAATGATTTTGGTTCGCTGTTGGGAGTATTTCACTTGTTTCGCTCTTGAGTATTTCTATATTTATGTTATTTTTTTTGTTGCTGTCTTGAGCCTGCAATGGCTATTAAATTATAGGCAATCTACTCTAATCATTTCTAGTTAGTGTTAGGCTCGATTCGGGAAGTTTTTTATGCTGATTTCTCACCAACATTTGAGGTCGAAGAGGATTATTGGGGTGGATATATAGTAATAGAGGTAATTGCAAAATTGTATTGGATACTTACCAACTTCGAATAGAGTAGACGTGGCATAAAGGATAAATTTGGCTTGAATACGATCATTCTGTTCATACTTGAGATAGCTTGTTTTGGACAATCTCTTCTGGACATAAAGTGAAAAAGCGAGATGAAGCTACGGACAAATAAGAACCAGAATTTTTTTAAACAATTTAGATAATAGGACTTTTTATGAGTTACCGCGAAATCAGTGAAAGCCGTGACGGTATGAAAATTGATTGGGATGTTCCAATCACGATGGATGATGGCCTCGTTTTACGTGCTGATATTTTTCGCCCAATCAAAGAGGGTAAATATCCTGTTCTTCTTAGTCATGGACCCTATGCTAAATGGCTTCACTTTGAAGATGGCTATGAGACAGCTTGGAATCGAATGAAAGAAAAACATCCAGATGTCATGATTGGAACTAGTAATCGGTATGCAAGTTGGGAGGTATGTGATCCTGAAAAATGGGTTCCTCATGGCTATATTTGCATACGAGTGGATAGTCGTGGAGCGGGCCGCTCACCGGGGTATATTGAACTTTGGTCTCCTCGGGAAACGCGAGATTTTGCGAACTGTATTGAATGGTCTGGTGTACAGCCTTGGTCCAATGGAAAAGTAGGTCTTAGTGGTATTTCCTATTACGCAGTCAACCAGTGGCAAGTTGCAGCATTACAACCTAAACATCTTGCCGCAATGTGTGTTTGGGAGGGGTTTGCTGATTTTTATCGTGAGTTATCTCACAATGGCGGAATCTATTGTACCTTTGCACAAAATTGGTATGACATGCAAGTTAGAACAGTGCAGCATGGTTTGGGTACGAAAGGGCAACGTAGTCGAATGAATGGAGACTGGACTACTGGTCCGTTGACGCTCAGTGAGGAAGAGCTCGGCGCAAATCGGTATGATGTTCGTAGTGTCTTTTTTGAACATCCTTTAGATGATGATTTTTGGAAGACGTTGACTCCTGATCTCTCAAAAATTACAACACCACTACTTTCAACTGCCAACTGGGGAGGGCAACCACTTCATCCACGAGGTAATTTTGAAGGATTCTTGCGAACAAGTTCAAGTGAAAAATGGTTAGAGGTTCATGGAATTGAACACTGGACCCACTATTACACAGATTATGGTCTTGATCTTCAAAAGCGCTTCTTTGATTATTTTTTGAAAGGCGAAAAAAATGGCTGGGATAAGCAACCGAAGGTTCAACTGAATGTGCGCCATCCGGGCGAGAAATTTAATATTCGGCATGAAACTGGGTGGCCAATACCTCGCACGAATTGGACCAAAATGTATTTGCTCCCGACTCATAAATTATCCCAAACTCATGAAAGCAAAGAGGCTGCCGTTGAGTTTGAAGCCCTTAGTGATGGCTTGACTTTCCTAAGTGATCCGATGGAAGCAGAGACTGAAATTACGGGGCCAGTTTCAGCTAAGCTTAGTATTTCTTCATCCACTACGGATGCTGATTTATTTTTGGTGCTTCGCGTGTTTTCTCCTGACTTAAAAGAAGTGGTATTTCAAGGAGCGCTTGATACACATACCCCTATTGGTCAAGGCTGGTTACGTGCGTCACATCGAAAACTAGATAAGAATTTGAGTTTGCCATATCGCCCATATCATTCCCATGATGAAAAGCAAGTACTTAAGCCGGGTCAAGTTTACGAACTTGATGTCGAAATCGTTCCTACCTCGATCGTTATTCCTAAAGGATTTTATATTGCACTGAGCATTCGAGGTAAAGATTATGTTTATCCAGGTGGCTCTGGAGGGCGGTTGTCAAATATGAAAAATGAGTTTACTGGGTGTGGTCCCTTTTTACATGATGATTCTCGAGATCGTCCCATCTCTGTTTATGGAGGGAATACAAAAATACACTGGGGTGATGGATGTGATAATCATGTGCTCTTACCAATTATTCCAACGGAAAAATGAGTATTCTTTAGTTTTTAAGATGCGTACAGTAAAGTGCGAATGTAATCCGTCATAGGGTGAATGTATCGCATAGATAGGGATTAACGCAAAAAACTGGAATGATTTAATACCTCAACTCAGAAGGTTTCAAAACAAATGTATCTAGTAGGACTAGCAAGATTGTAATTTGCGACCTGCGTATAACAGGCAAGCATCTTGTTTAAATATGCACATAAATCAATAACTTATTTAGGGAAATGACCCGCTATGCAATAAATGGTGCAATTGATGTTTTGTAACCTAATTTTATAGGTTGGATTAAAACCAAATGTGTTTTTATAAAGAAACAGCTTGGACGATTTTTTCAAATGCATCTACAGTTGATATCATTTCTTCATAAATTTTCTGATCAACTTTTCCAGCTGCTATATTAACTGCAAATTCGTCCAGTTCTAATAAAAGGGTATCGACCTTAGGAAAATTCTTTTTAATAGGATCTTGGTTTTTAAGCCGGATTATGAGTTCATTTTCTGAAAGTGCTTCTAAGGATCCATTATCACCAAAAAGGTGAATACGCCAGTAGAACGGAGTCGACCGAATAGTTGCCATAGTTCCACTTACCTTAGAGTCAAATTCAAACATTACTGTCAAGGTATCTAATACATGTGGTTGCGGTTGAATACTTATTACATGAGCCTTGAGTATTTTCACGGGGCCAGCATAGTGGATTAATGCATCAAGTACATGAAGACCTGCCCCAGTTAGACCAGCCGCAGGAGCTTCTTTTGGATCTGTTCGCCACTCAGAAAAATGTCTTCCTGTATTTTCATTGCTGTAATGTCCCTCGATATGAAGCAATTTTCCAATCAACCCAGTTTTATATGCTTTATCTAACTCGCTCATACAAGACCAAAAGCGCTTATTTGTTCCTAATTTCAATAATACATTCTTATCTTGGCATAAGCTTATTGTGTTGATAGCATCTAATTTATTTAGGGCTAAAGGTTTTTCACAAAATACGGGTTTTCCTGCATTGGCACATGCAATAATTTGTTCAACATGAAGCGAGTGTGGAGTGGCTAGAATTACTGCATCAACATTAGGATTTTCTAAAACATCAGAGATATCATTATTCAAATGAATTACATTTTTAGTACAAAAATCATGAACAGAATCAGGTTCTTTACTAACGCCTTCAGTAAAACGAAAAAGCTTACTTTTCCCTTGAGTAGAGTTAATTAACTTTTGCCCCCACCATCCTATTCCTACAATCGCAAAATTCAACATATTAATTTTCTTCTAACATGGAAAAAATTTCGGGGCTAATTGATTGACGATACTTTTCTAATACTGGGTTTACACTTCGCATAAAGACCTTTTTTTGATCATCAGTTATTTCATTAATAAGGTTATTTTCTATTGATAATTTCTGAATTATTAGCTCATCTTCTTGTGTTGCAAGATTCCATTGATATTCTGTTGCTAGCTTGGCTATTGCATTGAAGGTATCTTTAAAGTCTTTTGGCCAAGAATCATAAATTGTACGATTACATATAAAGGCAGTACCACCAAAAAAATGACCTGTAAGAGTAATATACCGATGGTAGTTATGTACTCCAAAATTATAGGTATTTGTTAATGGATTGTCTTGGGCATTAAACCGGCCAGTATTTATTTGAGTAATAAAATCTTTAACATCGATTGGAATTGGATTAAATCCCATACTTTTAAGTGAGTCAACATGAATTTCACTCATTTGAGTTCGAATATTAAGTCCAAGACAGTCTTTAGGTGAATAAATTGGCCTTACACTGTTTGTAATATGCCTAAATCCATTATCCCAAATGCCCATGAGATGGAATGGAGAAGACTCATGAAAGCGTTTTTTTAAAAAGTTACCAAAGCGATTGCTAAATGCATTCTGTATAGTTTTACGATCCTTAACTATAAATGGAAGATCAATTACTGCGATTTCAGGAACCCACTGGGTAAAGCGAACTGTTGATATATAGCAGCAGGTTAGCTCTCCACTAGAAACCATTTGAGGTAAATCTCCAGACATGCGCCCGAGATTCATTACATTACCTATTAATTCAAAATTAATCTGATCTTTAAAATACTCTTTTAATTTTCCCCCAAAAAACATTGCTGATTGATTATGTATTGAATCTGGGTTTTGATACCCACCAAACCGAATTGAAATTTTTGGCATCTTTTTATTAATCAATTTGAATTTTAGCTTCACGAATTAATTTAGACCAGTGCGATATATCATCATCAATAATCTTGGCTAGTTCGCTGGGTGAGCTAGGCGTTGCCTCACTACCACTTTTTAATAGTTTTTCAATAACATCTTTTTTTGATAGTGCTGAAACAACCTGTCGATTTAAAATTTGAATAGTAGTGTTTGGTATTTTTGACGGAGCAAAGAGAGCGTAGAGGGTTAAAGCTTCGTATCCTTTAAGACCTGTGGAAGATATTGTTGGTAATCCGGGAAATAATTGACTTGGTAGGGCAGACGTTACTGCTAAAGCTCGAAGTTTACCAGTCTCAATTTGTGGTTTAACTGAGGCCGCGGTACCAAACATTAATTGTGTTTGGTTACTTAGTAGTCCAAGAAGAGCTGCTCCACCGCCCTTATATGGTATGCGTTCAATTTGTAATTTAGCCATTGAATTAAATAATTCTGCCGCTAAATGGTTGGATGCACCGGTCGATCCTGAACTATAGTTCAAAACTCCTGGTTTTGATTTTGCTAAGGTAATTAATTCTTGAACATTGTTAACAGGCAAAGAAGGGTTTACCACAAGAACATTAGGTTGGGTAGCAATTAATGATATTGGCGCTAAATCTCGAATTGGATCCCAGGATAGATTAGGTTTCATAAGTTGCATTAACCACACGGGACTTCCCCACAACAAAAGAGTATAGCCATCAGCTGGAGAGTTAATAACAGTCTCAATTGCTGTAATAGCGCCACCTCCTGATCGATTATCTACATATACTGGCTGATTTAAACTTGCCGATAAAGAAGGAGCAATTAATCTGATGGCAATATCCGCTGCCCCACCGGGATCCGTAGTAATAATTCGTATTGGACGGATTGGAAAATTAGGTTTGGTTTCTGCAGTTATTGAAGCTATAGTAGTCAGGTTACCCATTATAAAAATTAGGGATAGTAATATTTTCATGCTGAATCTCCATTTTATTTTTCTGCTACCTAGGGTAGAAGTTCTTTTGTAAGACAAGTTTGTTATGACGTGAAATTATAGTCACTAATTTACTTGGTGGATTTTAAATATGGCAAAATATTGGTATAAACTTATTAAATGTACGAGACAAAATGAAAAAAAATAATATTGGAATAGCGGTTATTAATTCTCGCCGAACTGCTTCCCTAAGAGTAGGCCCCACAGCGTAAACTATTTTCTACGAACCCTGAAAAGGTGATAGGTGAAGTTAAAGCTACGATCAACGATGGTTAGTTTTTAAGGGTCAAGAATTGTTTTGATCAGCTTATTTTTAGGATTGGCGACAGTAAATGAAAACCTTGAGTTCCTTGTTAATTAATCCATCTTCTAGCTTGTGGGGTTTTCTACCATTTGCTCTTACGATATTTACGAGTGCATTTCTATTATTTCAAGTACAACCTCTCGTAAGTAAACAAATTTTGCCATGGTTTGGCGGTAGTCCTGCAGTGTGGACAACCGCCATGCTATTTTTCCAGACCTTGTTATGTTTGGGTTATCTATATGCCCACGTCCTAGCTCGCTTACCATCTCGTCAAACACAGGCCCGGATTCATGTACTATTATTGGTAGTCGCTACGATATTGGCGGCTAGGGTTTTACCCGGTACAGAGTTACGGCCTGTATCATCTGATTCCCCTGTTTTTGAAGTTTTGTTGATATTAGGCTCAAGCGTAGGTTTACCTTATTTTTGTTTGGCTACCACTGGACCCATAGTACAACATTGGTTTACAAGCACTGCGCATGCATCGTCAGTTTTTCGATTGTATGCGTTGTCTAATGTTGGTTCATTTTTAGCTTTGTTATCGTTTCCTTATATTCTAGAACCCTGGCTTGAGCAGCAAGAAATGGGGCAACTTTGGACAGTTGGATTTTGGCTTTTTGCCCTGCTTTGCTTGCCTGTTGCTCTGGGGGCTTGGCAAAACAAATCGGCCTTTGATTCAGCCATCACTTTGCATAGCGAGGAGGGTACACTCTCTAGCGATTTTAAAAATACCACTCGTCCAGCAGGTTCCTCATTCGTGCAGCGTTTTTCTTGGATCGCATTACCGGCATTAGCCTCACTAGTATTTATTGCGGCTACTGATCAAATTAGCCATGATGTCGCTCCAGAACCGAGGCTGTGGATCACAACACTTGGCCTTTATTTAGTAACTTTCATTTTTACTTTCGACCATCCTCGCTGGTATCGTCCAAAACTGTTAGCCTTCCTAACGATTGTCTTATTGTTAGCCACTGCGGGGTTAAGCGATATACCCCGTTGGTTTGGTTTGGAGTGGGACTACGGTGTCAATGAAGTCCGTTGGTTGCACTACGCCTTATTGTTTGTTGTGTGTATGTTATGTCACGGCGAGCTCTATAGGCGCAGGCCTCTTGACAGCCGTCGATTAACCGAATTTTATTTGTGCATGTCTGTAGGTGGGGCTTTTGGTGGTTTATTCGTTACTCTAGTTGCGACTCAATGGTTCGATGACTATCATGAGTGGTTGATAGCGCTTGTGTTGGTTGCTTTGTTAGCATGTCATGTTTTGTTTCGATCATCTTTTAATCAACAGGTAATTTTAGGTCGTGTTGTGGGTGGGGCGACTGCTATCTTCATAGTTTCTTTATTATTAGCCATGCAAAATCCGTGGTCTTGGCGCGAGATTAACAATGCTGATCGTACCGAAATCTTATTGGATCAAAATCGAAATTTTTATGGAACGGTATCCGTCAAAGAACGTCGCTTTGTAAAAGAACCAGAGCGTGATGACAGAGTATTTTTCAGTGGTAACGTCACTCATGGTCAGCAGTTTCTCTCTGCGGAACTGCGCCATATACCGACAACGTATTATGCAAAGGATAGCGGCATTGGTGAGACTTTACTATGGGCTATGGAGCAAAAACCTCAACTTTCGGTTGCTTTAATTGGTTTAGGTGCAGGGACTCTTGCGAACTTTGCTCGTACAACTGATTCGTATGATTTCTTCGAGATCAATCCTGCTGCAGTTCGTTTTGCCCAAACATGGTTTGATAATTTAGCGTCCTGTAAAGCCGTTGAAAAAAATATCTTAATTGGCGATGCTCGGTTGCGGATGGAGCAGTTACCCAAGGACAAATTGTATGACGTCATCGTCTTAGATGCCTTTACGGGTGGTTCGGTACCTATCCATTTGTTAACACGCGAGGCTTTCAGTATTTATCGTGAGCATTTGAAGCCTGATGGTTATATAGCGATTAATATCACCAATGCCTACCTTAACCTTTATCCAGTTGTTAAAGCGCAATCAGAGGTATTAGGTATGGCATTTCGACACAAATACCAATCTGCTGATGAGGTTCGAAATGTACGTCGAAACTTACACTTTATAATGACCCATGATCATGCCTATTTAAAGGCCTATCCTTCTGTCAATCGTGAAGTGCGAGATGAAGTAGGTCGGTTACTAAGATATGAACCTGAAGATAAAAAAGACTTGAGATTATGGACAGATCAGTTCAGTAGCATTGCGCCGATCGCTAAGTGATTTATAGAAACTACTTTTTAGATTTTTTGTATATTTAAATTGTGATGCATCAACATTTATTGATAGATGAATACTAATACGAAGTGCAACTCTGATCAACGAGAGGAGGCTAAGGATGATTTAGTATCTCATGCTTCTAATCCGCCAATTCAAAGTAGCCATGAACTATAAACACCTTAGCCAAGAAGAACGATTTCAGTTTTATATTTTAATGTCAGCGGGAAATATTCAAAACAAATAGCCGGGTTGTTGGGTCGGCATAAGTCGACGATTAGCCGAGAGATTGTGCGTAATACTGGCGGTAGAGGTTATCGACCTCGACAAGCCCTTTTGTTAGCCCAGGAATGTTCTTTGGGATCTTGTAATGCTTCTCAACTTACTGCTAAACAGTGGTCTTAGACTGTGGACTGTTAGAGGTTTAGTTAATAAATATAGTTCGAAATAAAACAAATTACGTATTATTTTAATAGTCTTAAAGTACAAGCATCATTTTTAACAGCTATCTCGAGTGTCCCAGCCACAAAGGTAATCACTGTATAAACTCAGTATACATAATTCAGGGATTGGGAGTAATTTATGCAGGAGTCTCAGCCAGTGGCCGATACTTAATGATATGGTAACTCCTTCAGAGAATAAATGGGGAGGATTTAGAAATGGAATTTTCTTTTGATATTTATATTAGTACTTTCCCTAATTTATCGTTTAATTAGTTGATTATGAATTCTGTAAGGAGTATGTTATGTAAACGATTGAAGCATCTGTAACTTTTGGGGGTAGTTATTATGCGGTTAGAAAAAATAGATTTATTAACTAGCCAGCAGAAATTACCCCAAGGAGTTTTTTTTAAAAGTAAGTTATCAAAAGAAAAAAATACTTTTCTAAATTATTTAGGTGATCTATGTTTGACAATTGATCCCATTATTAAGGAAGATCATAGCGGTATACAAATTTCCTTAATTCCTCAGAGTAATTCTTGGCCTGATCTGCAAGATACAAGTTACTTTTCTAAGACGTCAGAGTTACAAAAAATGAATGGCTCTGACACTATTCTTCATGAAATTATCTCTGCCATGCTTTCATCGCAAGAGCTCATGGTATTTCCTTCCTATCAAGAATTAATTACAGCAATCCATATTCGAAAAAATATTGTAGAGGCAGCGCAAAAAACACGACTATCTTTTGCAACAACTTCCGCTGAGCGGCCAAAAGATTATTGGACATATGATAGTAATACTGGCTTTACAATTTTGCCAGAAGTGTCCTTAAAAATTGCTTTAAAAAAAGCCACTCAACCTGGTTTGCTGGAGCAGCCATACTCATTTTCTTGTTGGCGGGCTACGGAATATATTTTTTTATTAGCCCTTGCTCAAGAATTAGAAACCTGTAATCCACAACTTCTGCGAAGCTTACAAAATCAATGGCAACAATGTGCGATTAGGTCGGATGCATTTAATAATGCGTTCCTGTCCCATCTCGGTTCTATAGATAGTCCGTTACCTGCAAGGTTTTATATCCCTGGTGATCGCGTTTGGTTTCGAAATCCCGATCCCTTGTCTGCAGATGTTGCCGGATACGAAGGCTCTTTTGTATTTTATTTAGGCAATGGACTTTTTTCTAACTTTTGGAAAAAAGATCAGCCTTTTACTTTAACATCTAAATGCATAGAAATTTATCATTGGCGAGATGCTTTAGTTCGTGATTCTGACGGCGATTTCCAAATTGATGAAGCTATTGTTGAGGCGTGTGTCAAGCAAACTTTAGCTGATCCGCTAAAGACACAAAAAATATTAGCTACCATGATGAGAATGAGAGATCCCGATGATATTTTTGCAGGTGGCGGATGCATTGATTTTCAGAGAACATACGTTAGAAATATTTGCCAAGGTACAGCTGATATCAGCTTTCCATCCATAAATTAATGATGGTACTTTTTGCTAATGAGAGTTAGAGTTGGATTTTGATCATCGATCCTCAAAATTGATCTCCATGATATTGGCCACTGTATGACCTGAGACATACAGTACACTTTTCCGATCACATCCCGAGTAAATTGGTACCTGCAGATAACAGGAAACTAGGGCGCTTAAATATATTAGTAAATCAATAACTTATATTTAAAAATGACTATCATGTAATAAACTTTGTAAGGGATATTAGGTAACACCATGTTACAAAATAAGGTTTGATATATTTTCATATCGTTAAGAAACTTTATTTTTTGCAATCAATAATTAGTTTATTTTTTAATTGAAATTGTCTGTTTTTCCTAAAAGATAATTAGGGTCATCCCTTTTAAAATCGAAACTATATGTATATCTATCGGCAGGGTGAGTCGCAATTCCTACTTCAAAAACTTTTCCATTTTTATTGGCATATCTTCGAGTAACTCTTAGTGCCGGCATACCTTTTTTTGTTTTTAAATGACTAGCTTCAAATGCGGATAGGATAGTTGCTGAAATATCAATCTTGGTTTCATTTGCTACTTCACCATACATTTCCGAAATTTGATCGGCAACTGGTATGAGGTTGTTTTGGTGATTAACTACCCCTGCATATTCGGGAAGGACAAAAATATTTGTTATACAAATTGGTACTGAGTATCCCTTTGGATAACGTAAAGACCTAATTAAAAACCATGAGTCTCCCTCAGTACATTGCAGTAATAATGCCATTCGATGATCTACTTTTACATGTTTGGTATCAAAAATATGGCGACTAGTTTCACCAGGGTAGTTCAGAAGTTGTTGAATTGAACCAACTGATTGAACTAATTGAGGAATACTTAATTTAGCAATAACTAGTGAACCAATTCTTGGTTTTCTGGTTATTAGTCCAATAGATACTAAATATGCTAATGCCTCTCGCATACTATGCCTACTTGCAGTAAAAAGTTCACAGAGCTTTTCTTCTGTGGGTAATAGGCTTCCAATTGGGTACCGACCCTTTTTTATATCCTGCTCTAAGATTTTTGCTATTTCCCAATATCGAATAGTCGTGGATTGAATCTTTTTACTCATTTTTGTTAAATTAAAAAAAGTATTGACATTATTTGTTCGAACAATTAAATTTATGCATAAGTTGATAAATAAGCGCTTTAATTTATGTTGCTTTTTTATTAAAAATTATTAAAAAATTGAGACATTTAGTATCGCAGAATATCACTGTGATCTACTAAAAAAGGAGAATATATGGCGCGAATTCCGTTAGTTCCTCTTGATCTTCAAGAGCCTAAAGATATTGTTGATGCAGTTCGTAAAAGACGTGGCGGAGATTTATCTGAATTAGATCGGTTACTTTTGCATAGCCCACAATTTACTGAAGGATATAACTTTTTTTTAGGTAAGGTAAGGAATAACCTCACGACTATCCCCAAATTACGTGAGTTAGCTATGTGTACAGTAGCTGTCGTTAATAAAGCTGACTATGAATACAATGCCCATTTACCACTTTTTATCGAAGCTGGAGGAACTGCTGAGAAAGGCAAAGCGATACTTCATTTAGAAACTGCAATACAAAATACCGAATTATTCGACCCAACTGAAATTGCAGTTTTACGACTTACTTTGGAAATGACAAGAGATGTACAAGTTTCAGAAGAAACTTTTGAATTAGCAAAGCAAACTATTGGTGGCAATCAGCAACTAGTAGATATTGTTGGAACTATTGCTACGTATAATCTCGTCTCTCGTTTTTTAGTAGCTTTCGAATTACATTAATTTTATTCATACAAGAGATTTGAGGAGGTTTCATGGAAGTTGATATGTCAACACAAGGCTTTGAAAGAATAGTTCCTCATGATTCAACATTAGATGTAATTTCCAACGATTTACTGTTTGGAGAGGGACCTGTATGGAATAGTAAAACAGGAGAATTCTTTTGGGTTGATATTATCGGTGACACAATTTGGAAATACAAAAAAGGTGTAGGACGTGAAGTTGTAGTTAGGCCAAGTTATAAAGCAGATGGTTTGACTTTTGATTTAGAGGGGAGACTAGTTGTTGCTGGTTGGGCATGGCGAAGAGTATGGCGATTAGAGCATGATGGCTCTATTACAACTCTATGTTCTGAATTTGAAGGAAAAAAACTAAATACTCCAAATGATATTGTTGTTAAATCAGATGGCGCCATTTACTTTACAGACCCATCGGGGGCTTTAAATAATGTCGAAATGCAAGGTTTTGATTTGCAAAGATACCTTGATTATCATGGAGTTTTTCGAATTTCTCCGGATGGAAAAGTTAGTCTAGTTGTTAAAGACTTTACATATCCCAATGGCTTAGCATTTTCACCTGATGAATCTTTACTATATATCAATGACACAAGAGAAAATTTAATTAAAGTTTATGAAGTAAATGCAGATGGTAGCTTAAAAAATGGTAAGTTGTTTTGTAAGTTGGTTGGTCCTGAGGCTGGGGTAGCTGATGGCATGAAGGTAGATGTTGAAGGAAATGTTTACTGTACTGGGCCTGCAGGTATTCAAGTTTTTTCCCCTAAAGGTGATTTATTGGGTCGCATAAAGATACCCGGTCACGCAACCAATTTAGGATTTGGTGATGAGGATTGGATGGGTCTTTACATTACCACTTATACCTCTGTTTTTAAAGTAAGACTAGGCATTGCAGGGCTTCCTGTAAAAATAAATTAAAGGACAGATATGAATTGGAATTTCGAAAAAATATTTGATTCTGGTGGCCGGCCCCTAGGAGGATTAGCGTGGGATGGTAGTCAAATGCTTTTTACCGATGTAAACGACAGCTCTATATATGCATATGATCCAAAAACTACCAAAATAACTTTACAAAGAAAATATACCAATCGTGTTAACGGGATAGTTTTTGGTAACGATGGTGCACTATATGGATGTCAAGAAGGATCTAGAAGAATAATTAGGATGTTAGATGATGGCTCATCAACAGCAACAGCTACTCACTTGCATGGAGTTCCGCATAACCATCCGCATTTAATTGATGTTGACAAGAGGGGTCATTTTTGGTTTACAGATTGCTACCATCAACTTCTAGCATCAGGACCACAGGTTTTTCCAGCATTAGATCATCAATCTGTATTAAAACTTTCTTTGGGGCCAAGGCCACAAAGTCATTGGGAAATAGAAAGGGTGACTTTTGATTCAATTCGACCTAGGGGCCTAGCTCTTTCAGTAGATGAGAAGACTTTATACGTTTCTGATACGACTAACGAGTTAGGACGAGTTCGGCAAATTCGTGCTTATCCTTTATTAGCAGACGGCTCAGTTGGACCCTTTGTCGTTCTTCACACATTTGGTGAAGATTACAGAGGAGCGCATCGTGGAGCAGAAGGTTTATGCATTGAAGCTACTGGAAAATTAATAGCTACCGCTGGTGGAGATACAGGCCCCGGTCCTATGATTTATATTTTTGCACCAGAGGGTTGGTTGGTTGAGGCACATCCATTACCAAATTGCTTACCAACTAATTGTGTTTTTGGTGATTCTGATCTTGATTCACTATACGTTGCTTCTGAAGATGGGAAACTATTTAGAGCAACAAAAACTGGTTACAAAGGTCATCCACGTTTCTAATTTACAACAGGGGAATTCAAATGAAAAAAAGTTTATTTCATATTAAGATATTTTTTACTGTGACATTAGTAATTATTTTTTCACTTCATGCAGAATCTGTTTTAGCGCAAAAATATCCAGAGCGGCTGATCAAGGTTGTTATTCCATATCCGGCTGGTGCAATTGGTGACATAGTGATGCGTATGGTTGGGCAAAGGTTAACCGAAAAATTAGGTCAACCTATCGTCATCGATAATCGGTCTGGTGGGGGAGGTTTAGCGGCAGCTGAGTCAGTAGCAAAAGCCGCGCCAGATGGCTATACGCTTCTTTTGAATGGGCCCAATCATGTTACTAATTTAGGATTATTTGCTAAAGTGCCGTATGATCCTGTACTAGACTTTTCCCCAATTACTTCTATTTTTAACTCCCAAGTAGTTTTAATAGCTCATAAATCTTCAGGTATTAAATCTGTTCAACAGTTAGTTGAATCTGCAAAATCGAATCCAGGCGCTATGAACTTTGGGTCATCTGGCAATGGGACTGGTACTCATTTGGCAATGGAAATGCTATTACGAGCCTATGACATCAAGATAGCGCACATCCCTTACAAAGGTGGTTCACCCGCAATTACTGGTCAAGCAGCAGGGCAAGTGCAGGTATCTTTTGCTGCAGTGCCATTAGCCTTAAATTTTATTAAGGATGGTACATTAGCTCCACTTGCAGTTGGCGGTAATCAGAAATTAAGTAGTTTGCCTAATACTCCAACCTTTAAAGATTTAAATATTATGGATTATGACGTAGAGATTTGGTTTGGACTTTTGGCACCTAAAAACACCCCAGCTTCTATAGTAAATACTCTTTATGAAGAGATTCGAAAATATGTTTCTGAGCCTGCAGTTATCGAAAGGTTTGCAACCATGGGACTTACTCCCATCGCTTCATCCCCGGCACAATTTAGTACTTTTATTGCAGCGGAAACAAAACGCTGGCCGCAGGTTATTCGAGAATTAAAAATTACAGCAGATTAATCTATGAATAGGTAAATAGATATGAATTTAAGTGATAAAGAATTTATTAAAAATTATCAAGAAAACGGCTTTTTATGTCCAATACCTGCAATCGGGAAAGAAATGGCAGCAAAGGCCTTAGAAAAAATAGAAGAGGTGGAGGCTGCTAATGGTGGAAAATGGCCAAATGACTTCGCTCTAAAGCCCCACTTGGTTTATCCTTTTTTAGATGAGATTATTAGGCATCCTAGAATACTAGATGCAGTAGAAAAAATTCTTGGCCCAGATATTATCTGCTGGCAATGCCGTTTTTTTATTAAAAATCCTGGCGATGGGGGCTTTGTCTCTTGGCATCAAGACATATCTTATTGGGGCATTGATATCAATGAAAATATTTTGACAGCTTGGTTAGCATTTACACCTGCAACAAAAGAAAATGGGGTGATGAAAGTTGTGCCTGGTACACATAAATTAAAGTTATTACCTCATCGAGAAGGAGCTGGAAGTGCATTGACAGTGCGAGGGCAAGAAGTTGATGTTGATGTTGATGAAAGTCAAGCGGTTTATATGGAGTTAGATGCTGGGGAAATGTCTTTACATCACGTAAAACTTTTCCATGGTTCTGATCCAAATGAAAGTCAACAACGAAGAGTTGGGCTAGCTATTCGTTATATTCCAACTCGGGCCAAACCTTTAGAAGGTTTACCTAAAGACTCCGTGTCCTTAGTAAGGGGTGTTGACAATTTTAATTATTTTCACCATGAATTTTCGCCAAAATCAATAATGGATTCTGCTTCCGTTGAACAGCATAAAAAAATTACTGAAACTTATAAGATTATTAATAATATGGCGGCAAGTCGTCTTGATGAAACGATTAGTAATCAATAGGATAGGACTATAAATGTCAAAGGAGCTATTGATTGGCATTACTGGTAATGCTGTTGTTTTTACTGATCAAGATAATTTTGATGTAGATACGCGTTTTCGCCTAGCAAAAGAATATGGGTTTGATTATTTGGATAAAACCCCGCCAACTGGTGAATTAGAAGTTTATCAAAGGGCTAGTGAAAAATATTCACTTCCTATTCGTTGCGGAGGTTTTTATTACACGCGCAATCGTGATGAAGAGTTGCTTATTTGGCATATGCGCATTGCTAAAGAATTAGGTAGTATCCTACAAAACATTCAAATTAAACCAAAAGACCATTCAGGCAAGTTTTTAACTGATCAAGACATTGCGGAAGTGTATCTGTATGCTTATGAACTTGGTGAGCGCTTTAGTGTCATACCAAGTTTTGAAGTTCATATTAATATGTGGTCTGAGCATTTTGGTAGAGTTGCTAAAGTTGGCGAGATTGTTGAAAAGCAGGGAGTTAAATTTAATTTAACCTTAGATCATTCTCATGTTATTTTTAAAATTGATAACCCAACTGAACAAGAAATTATGGGAATGAAGTTAGATATTGACGAAGGCCGATTAGTATTAGATCCATTCAAACCTGATAATGTTTCATTTGAATGGATTGATAGGAATTATGTGACTCATGCTCATGCGCGACCATCAATACCTGCAAATCCAATTAATGTTTGGGCCAGACATCCCAATGGAACTTTTGGCCGTGGTGTTCAATATCCTTTTATTCGTCCCCAAATAGGTGAATGGCATTCGCCCTGGAAAGAGGAAAATCTTAATCCTTGGAAAGAGGTTATGCAAAAGTTATTACGACATCATGCGACAAACTCTAATAGTCGTCTTGGTCAAATTTCAATGGAAATAATTCCTGCAGTTGATTATGGTGGCGGTGGGAAATACTCTTTAATTGAAAATAATCGAGCATGTGCAGATTGGATCCGAAAAGAATGGGCGAGTTTGCAATCAACTAATATTTCATAATAAGGGAATAATGAAAACTAAGGCAGCTATCGTTTATAAAGCAGGTCAACCTTTAATAATTGAAAATGTCGATTTAGAAGGTCCTCGTGAAGGAGAGGTATTAGTAGAAATCAAAGCTACAGGAATTTGTCATACAGATGAATTTACAAGATCAGGCGCAGATCCTGAAGGAATTTTTCCAGCAATTTTAGGACATGAGGGAGCTGGAATTGTAGTTGATATTGGTCCTGGAGTGCATTCGCTGAAAAAAGGTGACCATGTAATTCCACTATATACACCAGAATGTCGTCAATGTTCGTATTGTATTAGCGGTAAAACAAATTTATGTCAAGCAATTCGTAGTACTCAAGGTCGAGGTGTAATGCCCGATGGATCAAGCCGTTTTTCAATAAATGGAGAAAACATATTTCATTACATGGGAACTTCAACTTTTTCAAATTTTACTGTTGTCCCTGAAATTGCATTAGCAAAAATCAGAAAAGATGCTCCCTTTGATAAGGTCTGTTATATAGGTTGTGGTGTAACTACGGGTATTGGTGCCGTTATCAATACTGCAAAAGTTGAGCCTGGTTCAAATGTTGTTGTTTTCGGTTTGGGTGGTATCGGGTTAAATGTTGTTCAGGGTGCAAGGATGGCCGGCGCTAATATGATTGTTGGAGTTGACACAAATCCTCAGCGAGAGAACTTAGCTCGAAAGTTTGGTATGACGCATTTTGTCAATGCATCAGATTTGAAAAATGATTTGGTAATTGCCATTATAGATTTAACTAATGGAGGAGCCGACTATAGCTTTGAGTGTATTGGCAATGTAGATGTCATGCGCCAAGCTTTGGAATGCTGTCATAAGGGATGGGGAGTATCTGTAATTATTGGAGTTGCTCCTGCTGGCAAAGAAATTTCTACAAGACCTTTTCAATTAGTTACTGGACGTGTATGGAAAGGAACAGCCTTTGGTGGGGCAAAAGGTAGGCGAGACGTACCGAAAATTGTTGATTGGTATATGGAAGGAAAAATTAATATTGATGATTTAATCACCCATACTTTGGCGTTATCAGAAATTAATAAAGGTTTTGATTTAATGCATTCAGGAGAGTCTATTCGTAGTGTTGTTGTTTTTTAAAATTTAAGAAAGGAGTAGAATTTCAATGAAAATTACATATCCTATTCGTAATAATTTTATTCGACTATTACTTATTTTAATAACTGGATTAGCAGGTTCTTGTTTAGCGCAAGATTATCCAACTAGACCAATAAAAATGGTTATGCCATTTGCACCAGGTGGTGCAGGAGATTTTATTGGGAGAATTCTTTCAGCCAAAATGTCAGAAGTATTAGGGCAGCAAGTATTTATTGAAAACAAACCTGGTTTAGGTGGTAATGTAGGTTTAACATTAGGGGCTAAATCTCCTCCAGATGGTTATACGATTGTATATGCAAATATAGGTGCAGTAGCTATTAATCCAGCACTATATACAAATTTGAATATTAATCCATTAAAGGATTTCACACCGATAACAATCATTGCTGATGTACCTAGTGCTTTTGTAGGTAATGCAGATTTTCCTCCCAAAAATGTACCTGAACTCATAACTTACTTAAGGGCTAATCCAAATAAATTTAATTTTGCAAGCCCTGGAGGAGGAAGTGCTAATCGTCTAGAGTCTGAGATATTTATGCAAATTACTGGTACTAAAATGGTCCACGTTCCATATAAAGGAGGAGGGGGACAGGCAGCAATTGGTTTAATTGGGGGAGATGCACAGGTGATGTTTAATACATTGCCATCTGTCAAACAATTTATCTTGAGTGGAAGAGTTAAGGGCTATGCAGTTACTAGTGCAACTAGACAATTAGACCTTCCTAATGTTCCAACTTTTTTAGAGTTGGGATTTCCTGATTTAGTTACAGGTTCCTGGCAGGGTATTTTAGTTCCCTCTAATACTCCAATTCCTATCGTCAATAAATTATTTACAACTATTACTCAAATCTTGGAAATGCCTGACATAAAAGAGCGTTTAGCAGGTGGAGGGGTAAATGTGATGGTTAGTAAGTCACCTGAGTCAGCAAGACAGTTTATACAAGCTGAAATTCAACGTTGGGGTAAAGTTGTAAAAGATTCAGGTACAACACCAGATTAAATATGAAGTAACTGATTCATTTTTCATACTGAGGAAAAATTCAATGAATAGTACACATTTAAGTTCTAATTATTTAACATCAGAACAAAATATTTTTTATAAGAATAATGGTTACTTAGCCCCTCTACCTGCTATTGGTAGTATGCTAGCTGAAGAAACTTTATCGAAGATTGAGCTTTTTGAAAACAAGTATGGCGATTTCCCTCAGAAAGGTTTAAAGGCGCATTTATATCTACCCTGGATGGAAGAAGTTGTGAGGCATTCTAGTATTCTTGAAGCAGTCGAATCTATTATAGGTCCAGATATATTGTGTTGGTCTAGTCGATTTTTTATTAAAAATCCTGGTGAAAAGGGTTTTGTTTCTTGGCATCAAGATGTCACTTATTGGGGGCTTGATGTATCGGAAAATATTTTAACTGCTTGGATTGCTTTTACTCCTGCCACAAAGGCGAACGGTGTTATGAAAGTTATTCCTGGAAGTCATCAAAAAGTTGTCGAACACCGTGAGGGAGCTGCTAGTAATATGCTTCTTAGAGGTCAAGAGGTTGCAGTTAAGGTTGATGAAGATAATGCCATTTTTATGGAATTAGATACTGGAGAAATGTCCTTACATCATGGACTTATTTTTCATGGTTCAGAAAATAATCATTCGAATGATCGAAGAATTGGATTTGCAATTCGTTACATGCCTCCTCGAGTTAAACCCTTAGATGGACTTCCAAGAGATAGTGCTATGTTAGTTAAAGGGCGTGATAATTATGGCTATTACGATTTAGAACCTAGTCCGAAAAAAGAGCTAGACCCGGACGCGGTTGCATTGCATAAAAAAGCAACAGAAACATACCAAGCCATTAATCGAGAAGCTGTTAAAAAGCATTTTGAAATGGTTCATGGAAAAAATTAAGC
>CAIQHU010000013.1 GCA_903871735.1 uncultured beta proteobacterium
AGACTCCCCTTTATCAAAAAACTTAGCCCCTGAGCTAATCTGTTCCGTTTTTTATTCAGTAGCTGAATTTGCTATTCAAACCTGACAATATAAGCAATAGACACTCGTTCTCTGACCGATCCGCATCGATTGCAAAATCTTATTACATGAAAAACAGGGAAACCCCTGTCGGCCGTATACCTGCAATTGTTGTGAAAAATAACCTGGTTTCCCTTCACCATTGACAAAATCTTTAAGAGTAGTCCCCCCTTGTTGAATGGCTTTGGTTAATATATTTTTGATGACTTCCACAAGCTTAGTCATTTCTATCTCCGAGACCAAACCAGCAGGTCTTTGTGGATGAATACCCGCTAAGAATAATGCTTCTGTTGCATAAATATTACCAACACCGACAACAATATGATTGTCCATAATGAATGATTTAATAGATTTTTTTCGTCTTTGAGCCGCATGCCATAGATATTGTGCAGAAAAATCTGTTGTTAATGGTTCAACACCTAATTTTGCCAAGAGGGCGTGCTGCAAAAAGGCTCCCTCCGCCCATAGTATTGAACCAAATCGCCTGGGATCAGTAAAACGCAGTACTATATTATTTGCGAACATAATATCAACATGATCATGCTTTTTAGGGGCTGTTTTTTGTTTTAAGATACCTAAACTACCTGACATCCCTAAATGTACAATAAGTGCCCCCTGCCCCATTTCAAATAATAAATATTTGCCACGACGAGTGAGTCTTTGGACTATTTTTCCTTGCAGTTGTTCAGGTAAGTTACAGGGGATAGGCCATCGTAATTGGGGTTGTCGAATAACCATTTGTGTGACGGTCTGATTTTCTATATAGGATTGAATACCTAAGCGGGTTGTTTCAACTTCTGGCAGTTCTGGCATGTCAGGCTCATATCTTTAAATTTATACTAAAGGCAAAAAAACCAAAGACTTTTTTGGCAGATTATCACTTGATTAAATCAAAATGTCACTATTTAAAGCAAACTAATTGACGAACAGGAAAAAGGCAAGACGCGTGCCCTACGAATGAACTCTCAGCCCATGTGCCATAAAACCTGTGTTCTTAACTTAGTGCCAATCAAACCTGCCCTCATTCACTCAAATGGATAGGGCTCAAGTCTTTTGATAATAGCATTTACTTTTTAAACGCCCAATTCAGGCCTTTATAAAAAGACTTGACTCTGAGCTTGCCCCCTGAGCTTTACTGAGCTTTAATCGAGCTTTTTTTTCTTCTATATAGAAAATACTAGACACAGATTATTTAAGGAAAATGTAATATGTACGAATTTTTGATAGACATAGTTGCTGAAGAGGAAAAAAAATATCAAAGAGACCCTACGTTTTATGAGAGAGAGTATGAAAATTATAAAACCAATCTTGGTGGCTTGCCGAGTGAACCTAAAGAGATGGTTCATTTTGCGAATGTATTTTTGTTTTTTTGATTCGAAATACAAATGAAGATAGGTATGTTTGATTTGGACAGTTTAAAAATGACACCTTATTGGGGTGATGAATTTTACCCATCTGCAACAGATGAGCAAATTGCAGAATTAGAACAATTGTGTGGTCATCCTTTGCTCCCTTTACATAAAGAAATTTTGAAAAAATATAATGGTGGCGGGCCAGAAGCTAATTGTTTTAATATGATTTCGTCAGAAAATGGTATTAGTCTTCAATGGCCTTTTGCTTATTTTTACCCACTTTGTGAAGATAGAAATAAGACCACTAATTTGCTCAACCTTGTTCGGCAATATCGACGATTTATAGGGCCAGATACCTTACCTTTTGCAGAAAGTGATTACCAAGAATTCTATTTTTTCAAATGGGTAGATGGCGAGGCACAAATATGGCTTTTTCAATTTCAGGAGCAAGATCCTGAATCCCGATTTGTTACTAATTCTTTTGAAAAATTACTGGGAAATTTATATTTCGATGAGGACCTAGATTAGTCGCATTCTAGATCTCGGGCGCGGATAATATATGAATTGAATTTTACTTCAATTATATCTAGAAAGCTGATTATTTATTATAAGAAATGACAAAGTATGGATTAATATTATGCCGAGGACAGCATAAGGTAAGCATGCAATCAATAGCTGATGTGTACCCCAAGGTATACTCTAGAAAATTAAGTCGGAAGGGTATTATGCCTAACTCATTGATTTTACTGGTCGGGACGGAAGGATTTGAACCTTCGACCACTAGCACCCCATGCTAGTACGCTACCAGGCTGCGCTACGCCCCGAATTGGAGGAGAATAATAGCGTTTCTCTGCAGAAATGACAAGCGTCTTCCTTGATTTACCTTACTCAAAAGCATTTATCCCGGTAATATGCCGACCTAGTACTAAGGTATGGACATTATCAGTGCCTTCATAAGTAAACACAGACTCCAAATTTAACATGTGACGAATGACATGGTATTCCAGGCTAACGCCATTAGCTCCCAACAAATTTCTGCATGAACGGGCTATATGAAGAGCTTCATAGCAGGCGTTACGTTTTGCAAGGGAGATCATGGCTGGCGTTTCACGGGCTTGCTCTTTTAGACGGCCTATTTGTAAATTTAAGCATTGTGCTTTAATGATTTCGGAATACATCGCCACTAAATCTTTTTGAATTAATTGAAAGCCAGCCAACGGTTTATCAAATTGTTTGCGCTCTAATAAG
>CAIQHU010000014.1 GCA_903871735.1 uncultured beta proteobacterium
AACTCTTCCTCTACAACTCCTGGGGAGAACAACTGCACCACTGGTCCAGCAACAGCAGCTCGTGGACCTCACCCTACCGGTTTAACGCCAAAGAAGTAGACCCCGAAACCGGGCTGGCCTACTACGGTGCGCGGTATTACCAGAGTAAACTTGGGGTGTGGTTGAGTGTGGATCCAATGGCGATGGCAGGAAAGAATGTGGCTTTAACCCCGTATCATTTTACAAGTAATAATCCAATAATTAGAGTTGATCCTGATGGAATGGATGATGTGTGTGAAACTTGTCCAAAAGAGTCAAGTTTTGATATATTTAGAACATCGCCTACAGAATATGTTTATGATCAACAAACAAAAGAAATAACTGGAAAAGGTGCACTAAGTGAAGTAATCGTAGGGCCTGGAAGTAATAGCAGCACTAGAGTTTTAGATTCCAAAGAATCAGGAAAATCTGCAAGTAATTCAAGTTCACAGGCTCCAAGAGGCGGATTGCCTTATTATGAAGATGCAGTAAATGGGTCAAATCTATTTGTTAATTTGGCAAATACAGCAGCAGCTTCAACCGCTTCTCAACCTGCTAATCTTGCTAAACAAGGGCTTGATGCGGCCACAGATGCCGCAAACTTTGCCAAATTAGCTAAGGTGATTGGACAAACAGCTAACGGAATATCATATGCGTCAGCTGCGTATCAAGTTGCAACAGGTACTGATAATACTTCCACGTGGGTTGATGTTGGTCTGACTACTGCAGGAATAATAACAGTTGGAGTTATTGGTACTGCAGCTGCTCCATTAGTAGCAGGAGGAGGGTTAGTGTATGGTATTTGGTCATTAACAGGCGGTAGCGACTGGATTAATGATACTTGGGGATACAGGGAGTAATTATGAAATTATTTGATTTAATGTTTTACGGTTTTTATTGTTTAGTAATAAAAAAACCTAATGACCAAAGCCACGTAAGGGCAATTATGCTTCAGGGAATTACTCTTGTTAATTTACTACTTGATGTCGTTTTACTTGCGATTCTATTATCACCATATACTCTGAACCTTACAGTGTTTTATCTGTTTGTTATAGTAATAATCACCGTCAATGTGGTGATTAATAAAATTGAAAATAAGTACTTCATTAACAACGGAAAATATAAATTAGTTATATTAAAATTTGACAATCTATACTCTGAGAAACAAAAACGTAATTTGGGATTATTTTCTTTGTTGTTGATACTTTTTTCTACTGGACTATTCATTTATGTTGGAATTAGTCTAGGGAAGGAGATGAATGCAGTTTAGTATTTATATGAGCATCTGATATTATTAGTGGGTTCGGTTTTTATTTGGTGGTTGCGGAGAGCACTCAAATGAGTTTTTGAAGACACTAATTTATCCCCCTGTATTCCCTCCGTAATTCGAAAACAATGAAAAAGACCTTTTTTGATTTTTGGGGTAATGAAGACAAGTCGATTCAATGAGGGCCAGATCATCAAGGCAATAAAGGAGCATGAGGGAGGCCGCAAAGCCGAAGACATCGTGAGAGATCTTGGGATCAGCCAAGGGACCTTTTACAAATGGAAGCAGAAGTACGGCGGTATGGAGGCGAGCGATGTTAAGCGATTAAAAGACTTAGAGCTTGAAAACAGCCGCCTGAAGAGGTTACTTGCCGATACCATCCTTGACAAAGAGATTTTAAAGGACGTGATTGAAAAAAAAGGTTGGGGCCCGACGAGCGGCGGGAGCTCGTCACGATGATCCTAATGCGCTTTCGCATTAGCCTTCGTCGGGCCCTGGCTTTAATTAGTCTATCACCGAGCATGTACTACTACCGCCGCAAGCGGGATGATCAGCCAGCACTTGAGCTGATGCGAGAATACGCGGATGAAAATCCTGCACACGGTCAAGACATGATGGCCAAAGTGTTTCACAAAAGCCACGGATGGAATCACAAGAAGACCGAGCGACTCTATGCCAAGCTTAAGCTAGCTAAGCTTCGTAAGAAGCGTCTACGTCGACTCGTACAGGTGAAAGAGCCATTGGTGCAGCCACTGGCAGCAAATGAATGCTGGAGCATGGATTTCATGAGCGACAGCTTGATGGATGGCAGCAAGGTGCGTGTTCTTAATGTGATCGACGATTACAATCGTCAGTACTTGGGATTCGATCTGGGACGGTCGCTACCCGCTCCTCGCGTCACTCGAGCACTGGATGACTTTATTGACTTCCATGGTAAGCCCAAACGCATACGGATCGATAATGGCCCGGAGTAAACCAGCCACCACATGCAGCTCTGGGCTAAAGAGCAAGAGATTGAGCTGCAGTTCATTCAGCCCGGTAAGCCGACGCAGAATAGCTACATCGAGCGTTTTAACCGCACGTACCGCACCGAAGTACTTGACGCATACTT
>CAIQHU010000015.1 GCA_903871735.1 uncultured beta proteobacterium
GTGCCGAAGCCCGGACTCGAACCGGGACACCTTGCGGCGGGAGATTTTGAGTCTCCTGTGTCTACCAATTTCACCACTTCGGCCAGTAAATGATTATGCCATGGAATGCTCCCCGACAAAACCTCTATGCCTTGGCTATAATATTTGAAGCCAAGGCAAAATGGCTTAGGGTATCAAAATTGTGGAACCAGTAGTTTTTCTATCCTCCATGTCCCGATGCGCCTGAATGGCTTGAGCCAACGGATAGCGTTGATTAATTTCAATCTTTACTTGCCCTGAAATCACCCGTTGAAATAAATCTGCCGCCATCGGCTCTAATAATGCTCGGTTCAACACGTAAGTAGTTAGAGTAGGCCTAGTAACCTTTAATGACCCCTTACCGGCAAGAATAGATACATCTAATGGTGGTACAGGGCCAGATGCATTGCCAAATGTGACCATCAATCCTCTAGGCGATAAACAGTCCAACGATTTCATAAACGTGTCTTTGCCTATCGAGTCATAAACGACGGGTACACCCTTACCGCCAGTAATTTCGCGAACCCTTGCAACAAAATCTTCTTCTCGGTACAAAATAGTATGGTCGCAACCATGCGCTTTGGCCAGTTCTGCCTTTTCAGGGCTACCAACAGTGCCAATCACCGTCGCACCAAGCGCCTTAAGCCATTGACAAGCGATTGTTCCAACACCTCCCGCAGCTGCGTGTAATAAAACGGTGTCTCCCTTTTGAACTGCATAGGTGTCATTAATTAAATACTGTACTGTCAAGCCCTGTAACATCATTGCAGCACCCTGCTCAAAACTCAAGGCATCAGGTAGTTTTAAAACAATATCCGCTGGCATAATCCGAGCTTGCGCATAAGACCCTGACGGCCTACCGGCATAAGCAACACGATCGCCAACTTTGAGGTGAGTCACCCCGGCACCAACTTTTTCAACAACGCCAGCACCCTCCTGACCCACTCCAATCGGCAAAGTTTGAGGATATAAGCCCACTCGAAAGTAAATATCTAAATAATTGACACCAATTGCATGATGTTTAACTAATATCTCTCCAGGGCCCGGATCACCCAACTCGACATCAACCAACTCCATGACCTCAGGGCCGCCTACCTTGCTCATACGAATCGCTTTTACAATCATTCCTGCCATAAAAATCTCCTTTTGTGGGGGTGCTCTTTGAAATTGCCTAAAATTGACATATTACACTTATAGTAATCTGTTATTTGAAAGGAAGTATATTATGGCCGGTCATTCTAAATGGGCCAATATCCAGCACCGCAAGGGACGCCAAGATGAAAAAAGAGGCAAAGTTTGGACTAAATTAATTCGAGAAATTACGGTTGCCGCCAAAATGGGAGGGGCTGACTTGCATAACAACCCACGCCTTCGCCTAGCAATTGATAAGGCCAAAGATGCCAATATGCCCAACGACAACGTGCAACGCGCTATTTTGAAAGGTACGGGTGCTCTTGAAGGCGTCAGTTATGAGGAAATACGTTATGAAGCCTATGGGCCCCATGGCGTAGCGCTCATCATTGACTCTCTGACTGATAATAAAACGCGCACCGTAGCTGAAGTAAGGCACGCACTTTCTAAAAATGGTGGCAACCTTGGCACCGATGGTTGTGTTGCATACCTTTTCAAACATTGTGGCATCCTCATGTTCTCTCCTACCGTACCTGAAAATGAACTTCTAGAGGCTGCACTTGAGGCCGGTGCAGAAGATGTTCTCATGCATGACGATTTATCCAAAGAAGTTTTGACTAGCGCAGTTGATTTTTCTCCTATTCGAGATAAACTCACCAAACTAGGATATTTACCGGAATTTGCTGAAGTGACTATGCGCGCTGAAAATGAGATTGAACTTCGGGGTGAACAGAGCACCAGCATGCAAAAACTATTAGACGCTTTAGAAAATCTGGACGATATACAAAGCGTATATTCCAATGCAAGCCTAAACGAATGAGGGAATTTTGAAAATATTAGTAATCGGGTCGGGTGGCAGAGAACATGCCCTTGCATGGAAAATATCCAAGTCCAATAAAGTAAAAACTGTCTTTCTTGCTCCTGGTAATGGTGGTACTGCCAACTCGGAGAAGAATTTCCACAGTATTGTTAATACCCCTATTCATGATATCCATGAATTAGCTGATTTCGCGCAAAAAGAACAAATCGATCTGACCGTGGTGGGACCAGAAAAACATCTATCGGAAGGCGTCGTAGATGTTTTTCGTGCGCGAGGACTAAAGATTTTTGGTCCAACCCAAAAGGCGGCGCAACTGGAATCTTCAAAAGACTTCGCTAAAGCCTTTATGCAAAGAAATGGTATCCCTACAGCTACTTATGCTACCTTTGCCGATGTTCAATTAGCACATGCCTATATCGACCAGCAAGGAGCCCCCATCGTTGTTAAAGCCGATGGCCTAGCAGCTGGTAAAGGGGTTGTCGTAGCGATGACCCTCACAGAAGCGCATGCGGCAGTCGATATGATGCTTGCCGATAACTTAATGGGGCAAGCCGGTGCACGAGTCGTAATCGAAGAATTTCTAACTGGTGAGGAAGCTAGTTTTATTGTCATGGTCGACGGGCACAATATTCTCCCACTAGCCACTAGCCAAGACCATAAACGCTTACTAGATCATGACCTTGGACCGAATACTGGAGGTATGGGTGCCTACTCTCCCGCACCGATAGTTACCCCTGAAATGCATGCAAAGGTACTGCGCGAAATCATCAAACCAACCATTGCTGGCATGGCTAAAGATGGTATTACTTACACCGGATTTTTATATGCCGGACTGATGATACATCCTAACGGAACAGTCAAAACTCTAGAATTTAATTGTCGAATGGGCGACCCAGAAACACAACCGATTATGGCTCGTCTTAAAAGTGACTTTGTCGACCTTTTACAACATGCTATTGACGGCACCCTCGATCAAATTGAAGCTGAGTGGGATCCGCGGGCAGCCTTGGGCGTTGTGCTAGCAGCTGCTGATTACCCTAGCACCCCACGAACTGGAGATGTAATCACTGGAATACCTCTAGAGGACGACCATCATGTTGTTTTTCACGCCGCTAGTGCCTATAAAGATGGTAACCTAGTAACTAACGGTGGCAGAGTATTATGTGTGGTTGGACTAGATAGGAATATTAAGGGAGCACAAACTCGAGCATATGATGCGGTGCAGTTAATCCATTTTGATGGCATGCAGTATCGACAAGATATTGGCCATCATGCTTTAAAAAAATAATTTATGGCAATACAAATTAGCATATTAAAAGGATTCTTCTGGGATCTGCAAGACCACATTACTCAAACAGTAGCGCAGTTTGATGGTAAGTCCTTCTTAAATGATGAATGGGCTAAGCCAAAAGATAGCCCCCTGCAAGGCTACGGTCGCTCGATGATTTTAGAAAATGGACATTTCTTAGAGCGAGGTGGGGTGGCATTTTCTCATGTAAGTGGTAACAAATTACCGCCATCAGCTACAGCGCAACGCCCTGAAATCGCAGGGGGTAGTTTTGAAGCAATGGGCGTTTCCCTTGTCTTTCATCCCCGTAACCCCAAAGTTCCGACAGTCCATATGAACGTGCGCTGTATTGTGGCAATGAAGGATGGTGTTGAACCTGTCTGGTGGTTTGGTGGGGGTATGGATCTCACACCCTTCTACGGTGATCAAGCTGATTGCGTCCATTTTCATCAAACATGCAAAAAAACGCTAGATGCTTTTAATCCAGACTTTTATCCGATTTTTAAGAAAAATTGCGATGAATATTTTTATTTACCCCATCGTCAAGAACCCAGAGGTATCGGTGGTATCTTTTTTGATGACTTTAATGAACTCGGTTTTGACAAAAGCTTTGCAATGACGCAAGCGGTTGGAAAATCCCTATTGGATGCCTATATGCCAATCGCCCAAAAACACTATCAGGACCCCTACACGCCTGAAGAAAAAGAATTTCAAGAATACCGTCGTGGTCGCTACGCAGAGTTTAATCTGGTCTATGATCGTGGTACACACTTTGGCTTACAATCCGGTGGGCGTGCTGAATCAATCCTCATGTCTATGCCACCTTTAGCTCGCTGGCAATACCAACGCACCCCAAAACCTGCAAGTCCCGAACACCTTCTTACATCCTTTTTCTTGCAACCAAGAGATTGGCTCGCATGATCGGAATATTGGGAGGTACCTTTGATCCACCCCATTGGGGACACGTTCAGTTAGCTAAAAATTTTATTGAAATCCTGGAGCTTGAGGAACTTATTTGGCTACCCGCAGGCCAGCCTTGGCAAAAAAGTACGCACATAACGCCTGCATCCATCCGTTATGATTTAACTAAAGCAGCGGCGCAAGACTTACAAAATGAAATTGACCATGTGAAATCACCTGTCAAAATTCAAGTAAGTCGTATCGAGTTGGATCGACAAGGGCCTAGCTATACCATCGATACGGCTCGTGAGCTGCGGAGCATGTATGGTCCGAATACATCGATCGTCTGGCTCATGGGCGCAGATACCTATCAGAATCTGCCATCTTGGAATGATTGGCAAAACTTACCAGAATATCTCCATTTGGCCGTAGCAAGCAGAAGGGTCTCCCCGCGCGCAGAGCAAGCCACTATTCCGGCTCATTATCCCCAAACAATCCAAGAAATTATTCGTATTTTTGATAGCCGAATTACCCAAGCCACTCATGATTTAAAAATATCTCCCTCTGGAAAAATCTTTTTCGATGAGCTGTTTCATGTGGATCTGTCCTCCACAGAACTACGAGAAATGCTGCATGACGCTCTCTTAACTTCGAAATTAAAGCAGGCAATATCTCCAAAAGTGCTTGAATTAATATATTCTTTGGGTATCTATCAAGCAAATCCCCCCAACGAAAGCACAAATTAAAGTATGGACTTAAGAAAATTACAACGCACGATTGTTGATGCACTCGAAGATGTAAAAGCGCATGATATCCGCGTCTTCGACACGACAAAACTTAGCGATTTATTTGACCGAGTCATTATCACTACGGGAACTAGTAATCGCCAAACGCGCGCCCTGGCTTTTTCAGTTAGTACTAGCGTTAAAGAAAAAGGTGGTGAAATCATCTCGATCGAGGGTCTTGATACCGGTGAGTGGGTTCTGGTTGATTGTGGCGATATCGTGGTACACATCCTACAACCAGCGATTCGAGCCTATTACCAATTAGAAGGTATGTGGGGCAGTAAACCTGTCCGCGTTAAACTCAACACCCAATCCGGTCCGACTAGCGGTCCAATGACATTTAGTGACGACCAAGAAGACTAATGAAGCTGTTGGTAATTGCTGTCGGGCATAAAATGCCGCAATGGGTTCAAATCGCTTGTGAAGACTATCTCAAAAGAATGCCCAGAGAATACACCCTAGAAGTCAAAGAACTCAAACCAGATATCACCCCGTCTAAAGAAGCATTAAAAATACGCCAAGTGATTGCAAAGGGTGATCATGTGATCGCTATGGATGAGCATGGCATGGATATAACTACTCTACACATGTCAAAAACAATGGCTAATTGGCGCGTACTGGGGAAAAATATCGCTCTCATCATCGGTGGTGCAAATGGCCTTGACCAGTCAATCTTGCAAATGGCAAACGAAATCTGGCGACTATCAAGCCTCACCCTGCCGCATGCCATGGCTAGACTATTATTGATCGAACAACTTTACCGTTCCTATACAATTCTCGAAAATCACCCGTATCACCGTGAGTAAAATGAAGAGTCTTTATCTGGCTTCTGAAAGTCCTCGCCGACAAAATATCCTGCAACAACTTGGGGTAGATTTTGAACTCCTGCCCCCCCAACCTAGCGAAGATCCGGAGTTACTCGAAATTGCGCATCCAAATGAACCAGCCCAGCAATATGTTCAACGAGTTACTTTCAATAAATTACAAGCCGCTAAAACTCGGTTAATGAACCAAAATAAAATCTGGGCTCCGATTTTATGCGCCGATACGTGTGTCTGTATCAAGACGCAAACATCAGACATCCTTCTTGGGAAACCCCAAAACCTGCATGAAGCCAAAAAGATGTTAAACCAATTAAATGGCCAAGCCCACTGGGTCCATACCGCTGTTGCCATAGCGACTTCTTTACAGGATCCTGGCATCCTTCGACTGTCTTCTTCAGAAGTATTTTTCGGGGAAAATTCTGATCTGCATATTGAACGTTATTTAGCAACCAATGAACCAATTGGTAAAGCCGGAGCATATGGCATCCAAGGTCTTGGAAGTGCCCTCATCGAACGCATCCATGGAAGCTATAGCGGCATTATGGGCCTTCCAATCTATGAGACGATACAACTTTTAGACCTTGCAAAAATTCGTTATATGCTATCCCCATGAACGAAGAAATCTTAATTAACTTTACCCCACAAGAAACGCGTGTTGCTCTCATTAGCCATGGAGAGGTCCAAGAATTACTCATTGAACGCGCCCAAAATCGGGGTTATGTTGGTAACGTGTATCTAGGCAAGGTGAACCGAGTCTTACCCGGTATGCAGTCCGCCTTTGTGGATATTGGTCTGGATAAATCTGCTTTTATCCATGTTGCAGATATTCACTCTAGTCAAGATACACCCATCGAAAAACTGATTTTTGATGGGCAAACACTCCTTGTGCAAGTCCTCAAAGATCCCCTAGGCTCTAAAGGTGCAAGGCTAACAACCCATATCAGTATCCCCGGACGAAATCTGGTCTATTTACCCGTGGATAAAAAAGATGGTCAAATTGGAATTTCCCAAAAAATTACGGAAGAAAAAGACCGTGAGGAATTAAAAAACCGCGTTCGAATGCTTCTACCTCCCTCATTTCAAGGCAGCTTAATCGTTCGAACTAGCGCCGCAGAAGTGTCCGGTGCCGAACTAGAAGAAGATCTACATTTTTTACAATTGAGCTGGCAAAAAATTCATCAGCAAAGCCAAAAACTCCCAACACCAGCTCTCCTCCATCAAGATCTGAATCTCATGGAACGTGTCATGCGGGACATCGCCGAGCAGTCAACTACCCAAATCCGAATTGACTCAGCTGAAAACTATAAAAAATTAAGGGAATTTTCCCAAATTTTTATGCCAAAGCTACTGGATAAAGTAATTCTTTATCGGGGTGAGCGCCCACTATTTGATTTATATAATGTCGAAAGTGAAATCAACCTTGCCTTAAACCGGCGGGTTAATCTCAAATCGGGCGGCTATCTCATCATCGACCAAACCGAGTCAATGACGACCATCGATGTCAATACCGGCAGCTATATTGGGGCTAAAACATTTGTCGATACGATCTACAAAACGAATCTCGAGGCAGCGAAAGCAATTGCTCGCCAACTGCGTTTGCGTAACTTGGGAGGGATTATTATTGTCGACTTTATTGATATGCCGACCCTGGAACATCAGTCCGCTGTTTTAGCTGAACTCGAACGAAGTCTAGCAATTGACCGCACCAAAACAGCAGTTAACCCCTTTTCGTCACTGGGCCTCGTCGAAATGACTCGCAAAAGAACTCGCGAGTCTTTAGCACACCAACTTTGCCAAGTTTGCACTACCTGTGACGGCAAAGGGGAAATTAAAACGACTCAAACCATCTGTTATGAAATTCTACGAGAAATCGTACGAGAACATCGCCAATTCAACCCGAAAGAATTCCGCATTGTGGCCGCACCTGATGTGATTGACTTATTTCTGGAAGAACAAAGCACCTTTTTAGCAGAATTAAGTGACTTCATTGGCAAACCAATCCTCCTGCGCGCTGAAGCTCTCTTCTCTCAAGAACACTACGACATCGTCTTACTCTAGGTACTCGTAGAAAATTGTAAGCGATGCAGACTAGCATACAACCCATTTTGAAGAATCAAGTCACGATGCGTACCTACTTCAATTACGTGTCCATGCTCTAACACAACAATTCGGTCTGCATTCTCAATGGTCGATAAGCGATGCGCAATCACTAAAGTCGTTCTACCTTGCATTAAGGACTCCAAGGCCCCTTGAACTTGGCGCTCTGATTCAGAGTCAAGTGAAGATGTAGCTTCATCCAAAATAAGGATAGGGGCATTTTTATACACCGCCCTGGCTATTGCTAAACGCTGTCTTTGCCCTCCTGATAGGCGATTGCCATTATGGCCAATCACCGTATCCACTCCCTGTGGTAACTCTCGGATCATTTCAGACAGATTAGCAGCCTGGATAGCCTCAGAAACTCGAATACGATCAATATCTTTTGGATACACCGTGCCATATGCAATATTGGCCGCAATCGTATCATTAAATAAAATAACATCCTGGCTCACAAAACCCATTTGTCGACGTAAATCAGCTAAACGATAGGTGTTAATTGGCTCATCATCTAAATAAATTACCCCCTGGGTGGGGCTATAAAATCTTGGCACCAGATTCACTAAAGTGGTCTTACCACTTCCGGAGGGCCCAACAAATGCAACAACTTCTCCTGGCGAAATCGTCATATCAATATCTCTGAGTACTTCTCTATTTTCCTGTATGGCCTCCTCTAACTGCGGTTGCTGATAAGAAAACCCAACGCCCCTAAACTCAATTTTCCCCTTCGCTAGGGCGATCGGTAAAAGACTCTGATCCTGAATCGATTCCTCCGGCTGTTGATCCATCAACCCAAATATTAATTCAGCAGCAATTAAACCGCGCTGTAGTGGTTGATTGATATCAGCCAAATGTTTTAATGGGGAAATCATTAGCATCATGGCAGTTACAAATGCCACAAATTCCCCAACAGTAGTACCACCACTACTTGATTGCATGAGTGCAATTAATAAAACTCCGGAAAGGGCAATCGATGCAACGATCTGAGTTAGGGGTTGATTGAGTCCACCCGCTACGGAAGCTTTAATAGAAAAACTTTTCAGTTTTTTTGCCATCTCATAAAAACGATGCATTTCATAATCTTGCCCACTATTTAACTTGACCACCTTATGTCCGGCACTCGCCTCCTCTACAACATAAGCCAACTGACTTGTATAATCTTGTTGCTGACGATTTAGTTTTCTTAAGCGTTTATTAATAAGTGCTACAAAGCCAGCAATAATCGGAAAGATAATGATGACAAACATCGTCAACTTCCAGTTCAAATACAGTAAATATCCAAGTAAACCAATCACCGTGAGGGAGTCACGAACTAAATTGATTGCAACAGTTCCCAATATACTTAAAACATTATTCACTTCAAAAACAACTGCATTGATTAAATGCGCAGCGGTACTTTTCTGGAAAAATTCAGTGGGTGCCAAAAGAAGCTTATTAAACATCTGTTCACGTAACACCAATAAAACTTCGTTAATGACTCGATTTAATAAATAATTAGACAGAAACTGCGCGGCACCTCTGATCACCGCTAAACCGACTAAGAAAAATGGCACCTGCCATAGTTTTTCATTTAATTCGCCAGTAAAGCCCCGATCAAGCAAGGGTTTCATCAATGCTGGAATTGATGTTTCCGTAGCGGCAACGACGACCATCGCCAATAAAGCCATTGAAATCATTGGCTTATGCGGCTTTAAATAGGCTATTACTCGAAAAAATATTTGTTCATTTTTAAGCTTCATATAATGAATTATGCCAACCTTCTTGTGCCATCATCTGGAATCATATTGCAAACCCTTTATTTCGACTTTTTAAGAACATAACTTCTCTTTCCTAATCTGATGCAGCAACACTCCTTCAAACGAATTCTAATCATTGCCACTCGGCAAATCGGTGATACTCTTATCACTACTCCACTGATCCAACGAACTAAAGAAATCTGGCCTGAAGCCCAAATTGACTTCTTAGGATTTGAGCATGCTAAAGATATTTTGCATGGCAATCCATATCTCCATCAAATTATAGGTACTAGCCAAAAACCAACGCTTCAAGAATATCTCAAAATTCTCCAAAAAATATTCTTTCAATATGACTTGGCCATCATTACACAACCCAGTGATCGCTCCTATATGTTCGGACTCTTTGCTGCGTCTAAACGCGTCGGTGTAGCTCATCCCGGAAAAGAGGATCATGGTTGGAAAAAATGGATTACCCAGTACCAAGTCCCAATTGACTATTTTCAACAACACGTCATCACCGAAAAATTAAGACTCTTAACCCCTTTTCAAAAAAACACAAATAAACCCACTGATTTTCTAAAGAATAATCCGCCAGAAATTTTTGTAACGCCGCCCATATCGGTTCATCTACCGATTGAAATTGCCGATATTTCTAAAGACGCCATAGTGGTTCACCCAACTCCGCTCAATGCCTATAAGCGCTGGCCTACCGCGAACTGGGCCGGCTTAATAGAACACCTAAGTCGTTTAGAAATTCCTGTGATTATCAGCGGCGCTAATACCTTGTCAGATCACGCGTTGAATACCGAAATCATAGCTTCTCTATCCGAGTCAGCAGCTCAAACAGTCACAAATATGACCGGTAAATTAACATTGAGTGAGTTAGGAACCCTTCTCAAACATGCCAAAGCCTATATCGGTGTAGATACCGCTATCACGCATCTTGCGGCAGCCTGTAATACCCCAACTATCGCTTTATTTGGACCGACCCCGCCAAGCAATTTTGGTCCATGGCCTAATGGGTTTCGGGGCAAGCAGCCCTATTTAATTCGCGCGAGTAGCCAAACCCAACAACATGTAACTATCTTACAAGGGGGCCAAGACTGTGTCCCGTGCCGGAAAGCCGGCTGCGATGACCATGCGAATAGTCCGAGTGCGTGCTTAAATGAATTAAGTCTCGAACGCGTGCTTACAGCGCTTAATACTACCCTAAAATTTACCTAAACGCGGTATTTAATCTCCGGCGGGGTCTGAATACCAAGCGTGTGTAACAAACTGGATAAGCCCTGAATATTTTTATCATCAGGATATACCGACCAATTTTCCGGGAATTCTAAAACACAAACTGCTCCAGGAAAACTCAAATCGGCCGTGATTGGTAAACCCTCTAAAGTCTTCACCGATAGATGAGCTGGCGTTGGTAAAAATTGCTCTTTAAAGTATTTTTCAATCCCTAATTTAAAACGATCAATATTCATCGACGAACTCATCACAAAGTGAACACACTTAGCATATCGTAATCTGGCTGTTGCCATATTCATTCCAGCGACTACAACATGGCGAGTACTCCCAGAAAAATTTTCATTGGCGGGTAAGACTTTCGTAGAAATTTTTGCGATCAATAATTCATCTTCTTTAAAACAGCTTTTATACGTTTCATAAACGTCCTCATAGACGGTTAACTCTACCTGTGCCGTACTGTCATCAATTAAGACCGAGTGTATTACCCCACCTTTACTGGTTTTGTTAGTTCTTTGTGTAACTACAATTCCAGCCACAAGCTTCTCACCACTAGAGACTGATAATTGACTTAAAGGTGTTCGAACAATATTTCTAACTTCTTTTTCGTAAGCATCAAATAAATGCCCTGATAAACAAAACCCTAAAGCACTTTTTTCTTCTTGTAAGCGTTTTTTATCTGACCAATTAGCTACCCTTACATATTCCGGATCACCGCCACCTTCATCTCCAGGCATGGCAAATAAACTGGTCTGATGGACTGAGGCAAGGGCTTGCTCAGCTGCTTGCATGGCGTTTGGTAAGGTGGCGAGTAAAGTCGATCGACCATCCATTTTTTCCGGAATAAGGCGATCAAATGCCCCTGCCTTAATCAATGCTTCCATGGCCCTCCGGTTTACAATCCGACGATCCACGCGTAAACAAAAATCAAATAAACTCACAAAAGATTTCTCGTGACGAACCCGAATGAGTTCATTGATAGCATTTTCGCCAGTGCCGCGGATCGCTCCTAAACCATAAGCAATTTTCATGGCAAAAGATTGGCTATCTTCTGCATCAATTCTCAGAGGCACAAAGCGATATTGCCCCGTATTAATATCAGGGGGTAAAATTTCAACTTGGTTCGCAACCGTATCTTCAAATAATACTTTTACCTTATCGGTATCATCCAGCGCTAAAGACAAATTTGCCGCCATAAACTCAGCAATATAATGCGCCTTTAACCAAGCAGTTTGATAAGCGAGAACGGCATATGCGGCTGCATGGGATTTGTTAAAACCATAGCCTGCAAAAGCCTCCATGAGTTTGAAAATTTCATCGGCTTTTTCTGGCGTCAAACCGTTCTGCACTGCACCAGCAATAAATATCTTGCTCTGCTCAGCCATTTCTTCTGGCTTTTTCTTACCCATCGCCCGGCGTAATAAATCAGCCCCGCCTAGTGAGTACCCTCCCACCATTTGCGCCATCTGCATGACCTGCTCTTGATACACCATAATGCCGTATGTTTCCTCTAATACCGGAATCACGCGCGGATCAGGATATTCAACTACTTGACGTAAATGCTTACGCGCAACATAGGTTGGAATGAGCTCCATCGGACCCGGCCGATAAAGCGCAACTAAAGCAATAATATCTTCGAACCGATCTGGCTTAGCATCTTTTAACATACCCTGCATACCGCGACTTTCTAATTGAAAAATGGCGACGGTATTTGCCTCTTTTAAAATTTGAAAAGCCTTTGGATCGTCTAGAGTAATATCTCCTATCGACCAATTATTTTTATCGGGATAAAGTGCCCGAATATATTTTTCAGCTAAGTCAATAATTGTTAAGGTGGTTAAACCAAGAAAATCGAACTTCACTAATCCAACCGACTCCACATCATCTTTATCAAACTGACTAATAACACCAGAACTCAGATCATCCTTGCCAGCTTGCGAATAAAGTGGACAGAAATCAGTTAATTTACCAGGTGCAATGAGCACACCACCGGCATGCATTCCAACATTTCGGGTTATTCCCTCTAACTGTTGAGCTAATTCAATTAACTGTCTAGCTTCCTCATTTTGATGATACAAATGATGCAGTTCAGGGGTATTCTCAATCGCCTGCGCAATGGTTATTTGGATCCCAGGACGAGCGTCAATTAATTTCGAAATGCTGTCCACAAAACCATAGGGCTGCTCTATTACTCGACCTACATCCTTAATCGCTCCTTTAGCTGCCATTGTTCCAAATGTCGCAATCTGACTTACAGATTCACTGCCATATTTATCCTTCACATATTGAATCACACGATCGCGACCTAATTGACAAAAATCGATGTCAAAGTCAGGCATTGAGACGCGCTCAGGATTTAAAAACCGCTCAAATAGTAGGTTATATTTCAACGGATCTAAATCTGTTATACCTAAAGCATAAGCGACTAAAGAGCCGGCTCCAGAACCCCTTCCGGGCCCAACAGGTACGCCATTATTTTTAGCCCATGAAATAAAATCAGCCACAATTAAAAAATATCCCGGAAAACCCATTTGTATAATTGTCTGAATTTCAAAATCAAGGCGCGCAACATATTTTTCGGTTTGAGCTTGTCGCTCATCTATATTCGGGTATAAATAAACTAGACGCTTCATCAATCCGGCTTTTGCTTCTTGCCCTAAAAAGTTCTCTAAACTTTTACCATCTGGGGTTGGGAAATCAGGTAATTGTGGTTTACCCAATACCAGCATTAAATTACAACGCTTAGCAATTTCTACGGTGTTCTTTAAAGCACTTGGAATGTCAGCAAATAAGACGCACATTTGCTCGGGAGATTTGAAATACTGCTCAGGTGTGAACCGAATAACCCGTCGAGGATTTCCTAAGCGCTCGCCATCAGCAACGCATACCCTCGCCTCGTGCGCCCGATAATCATCTGGCTTTAAAAATTGAATGGGGTGCGTAGCGACTAAGGGTAAATCCAACTGCACTGCTAATTGTGCTACCTGCGAAATATACAGTTCTTCGCTTTCTTGACCAGTACGCTGGACTTCAATATAAAAATTATTTGGGAAAATACTTGCCCATTCTTTTGCGTATTGTGTTGCCAAACTCAAATTTCCAGATAAGATGGTAGTGCCAATATCGCCTTGCATTGCTCCGGATAATAAGATCAATCCTTCGGATAGTAAAAATGGCTCCTGCTGGGCAAGACTTGATGTGCTACCTTGTGAAAACCATTCTGGACAGATTTCAGGCTTACCCAGTCGTTGATTTTCTAGGGTGGCTTTTGAGATGAGCTCACACAGGTTTAAATATCCCTGCGTATTTTTCACGAGTAGCAGTGCTCGAAAAGGCTTCGTGGCATCCTTTGGATTATTGATCCAAACATCAGCGCCAGCTATTGGCTTAACCCCTTGTTGACGTGCGCTAGAGTAAAACTTGACAAGTCCAAATAAGTTATTGAAGTCGGTCAGTGCTAATGCACCCATCTGAAAATGATTAGCTTGGGAAATCGCATCGTCTAGACGAACGATCCCATCCACAATAGAATACTCAGAATGTAGACGTAAATGGATGAAATTCGGAATTGGCATACCTTGATTTTAACGATGTCTAAGAGTAATTACCGTGGTCGCTTCGCCCCCACGCCCAGTGGGCTTTTGCACGCTGGATCGCTCGCAACAGCACTAGCTAGTTGGTTAGATGCCAAAGCAGCCCGTGGCATATGGCTTATCCGGATCGAGGACATTGATTTACCCCGTGTTGTAACCGGCGCAGATCAAGCTATCTTGCAGCAATTAGCCTTGTTTGGAATGACGAGTGATGAACCAGTTGTTTTTCAATCCCAACGGCAAAATAGCTACAAAGAGCAACTTGAAAAACTCCATTTACAGGGCCTGACCTATCCTTGTAACTGCTCTAGAAAAGAGATTACCCACCACATACAACGACAAAATGGTTCCAATTTACCTACCCAAGGATTGATTTATCCTGGTACCTGTCGAACAATTACCCCATGGATTGACCCAAGCGAACTGAATCATTGCCGACTAGCAATCCGAGTCCGCCTTCCAAGAGATGATCAGCACCAATTACTCAGGCAAACTGTTGGCGACTTTGTTGTGCGCCGCGCAGACCAAATCATTAGCTACCAATTAGCGGTAGTCACGGATGATGCGCAACAAGGTATTACGCATGTGGTTCGGGGAGCTGATCTACTGGATAATGTGGCGCGGCAGGTGTGGCTCCAACAAGTTCTACATTTACCCGTAGTCAACTATCTTCATATCCCACTAGTACTCAGTCCACAATCAGAAAAATTAAGTAAACAAACGATGGCTCCAGCAATTTGGCCACCAAATCCATTAGCTACTTTGCAATTTTTATACTCAGCAGCAAGTCACCTTGGCATCCAGATCCCCAACCGTAATATACAAACAGTTCCTGAGTGGTTGCAAAGCGCTATATTAGCTTGGCCTGATCGCCAACCACCTTGCGCAATTACTTTTTAATCCCGCCTAATAGAGCTCCCAAGCCTTTCGGGGAAATAGATCGCTTACTTGGTGAACTAACTGCAAAGGCAACCTTATCTGAAGTGGTTTTAGTACTGGCTTGATAGGGCATATAAAAAAATGGGTCACTCGAGTTAACATTCGAGATATCTGGCAACGGAATACGCACCAATGTTTTTTTTGTCAATTTTTCAATATCAACTAAAAATTTCATTTCTGACTCGTCGACCAACGCAATAGCATCGCCCTTAGCACCTGCTCTTCCAGTGCGACCAATACGATGGATGTAATCCTCAGCGTTATAAGGTAATTCATAATTAATCACACAGGGCATGCTAGGAATATCCAAGCCTCGAGCAGCAACATCCGTTGCAACTAAAGCATCTATTTCACCTTTTTTAAAGCTATCTAGAATACTCATCCGCTCAAGTTGGCTTTTATCCCCATGTATGGCAGCAGCTTTAATTCCAACATTTTCTAGTGCGCGTGATAAACGCGCACAACCAATGCGGCTATTTGAAAAAATAATGCACTGTTCAGACAAGCCCTGGCGCTTACGCGTCAGTAATACATTTTGTAAAGCCTTTAACTTATCAGGCGTACTCACTAGATGAATAATCTGTGTAACCGTATCAGCACTAGCATTCTGACGAGAAACTTCAATGGTTAAAGGATTTTTTAGGTAGCTTTGTGCTAATTTTTTAATTTCAGCTGAAAAAGTTGCTGAGAAAAGCACTGTTTGTCGCGACGTTGGTATTAACGACATAATTCGTTGTAGATCTGGCAAAAAGCCCATATCTAACATACGATCTGCTTCATCTAATACCAGAACCTGAACTTGCGATAAATTAGCCGTTTTTTGGGATATGTGATCGAGTAATCGTCCAGGAGTTGCAATCAAGAGTTCAACGCCAGCCCGCAACTGCGCAGTCTGAGAGGATATATCTACTCCGCCAAAAACAACCGCTGTTCGAATATCCGTATATTTCGAATATTTAAAGGCATTCTCAGCGACCTGATCACTTAATTCACGGGTTGGCGTTAAAACAAGTGCCCGAATTGGATGCCTAGCTGGTGAGGAGCTCGTACTTGCAAGCGGTAGAATTTTTTCTAAAATAGGCAATATAAAAGCTGCTGTCTTACCGGTTCCGGTTTGCGCCGCCCCCATCAAATCTCGACCGGCTAAAACATGCGGAATTGCCTTTTCTTGAATTGGGGTAGGTAGCGTATATCCTTGTTCTAAAACAGCCTTCAATATCTGATTTGATAGGCCAAATTGCGAGAAGTCTGACGGCACTTCGGCTAATGGCTTAGCTTGTAGTTCCACTTCTGCTCCCGCTGGTGTTTCCGTTGATGTTTCCGATTTTAACTCCGTCTGTGTTTCTAATTGTTGATCCAATGCTTGCCACTCCTGAGTATCCGCCTGTTTAATGGGATGTTGTCCTAAGGGCATCGCGGAGTTGATCTCTGAAAGAAGTGGGTCGATATCGAATGATTTATTGTTCACAACCTCATATTATGAGGCCTAAACTCATTTAGTGCCTAAACTGGCGATACCAGCCTTGGCAATCTGGGCATCATTTTCAGACTTCACGCCCGAAACTCCAATCGCGCCAATTGTATGGCCATCTACGACAATATTGACGCCACCCTCTAAAACTCCATGAAGCACTGGGGTTGCACCTAAAAAAGCAGTCCTGCCTTGGTTAATAATATCCTCATAAATCTTCGTCTCGCGGCGCCCTAGAGCGGCTGCTCTGGCTTTCTCCTGAGCAATATATGCTGTAACAGGCGCAGCGCCATCACGACGTAACATCCCTAACAAATGCCCTCCGTCGTCTACAACACAAATTGTCACAGCCCAGACATTTTCTCTGGCAAAGGCCTCGGCCGACTGCAATATAGCGCTTACATCAGATTGTGTTAAATAAGTTCGGTTTGCTGGCATTATTTTCCTTTAGCTTCTTTAAGATGATTGACGATTCTGAGCACCTTTCCGTGAATAATCCGTTTGCAATAGGCTTGCTTTTAGAAGGCTTTCAAGTGAACCGTTTAAAACTGACTACCATTTTAACCACTTAATATAACAATAAAAAAATGGCGTATCTATCCCCTTGAATTTTATATAGATACGCCATGAACCTCATCGGCTTTACATCAAACTGTTTAATGTGTTGCTGCGAATAATTTGCGCACTAGCCTTTAATAAACCAAAATACTTAGCATGAATATCTTTATCTACAGCTAAGGCCTTTGTTAAACCGTCGGCAATCACGCAACTAGGTGCCTTAACCACGTACGTCCATAAATCATCGATTGATTGACCCGATATAGGATTCACTAAATGACTTATATGACGATTGCCAATGTTTTTCTTACAAAAAGAAGTTGAGGAGACTGCTAATGCCTCATCCTGAATTTTTCCTAAAGGACTGTAGGTTGACTGATCTCTTACATCACGTAAAGAAATTGGCTCTTGCTCTGGACCGAGACTACGAATGTCACCACCAGCATTAATCAATGCTCTTTCAATGCCAAACCGGCTCAGAACTTGAATCCCACGATCAATTGCATACCCCTTTGCAATCCCACCCAAATCCAGCATTACAGGGCCAATCAAACGAATTTGAGCGTGATTTTCAATGAGGATCGAGGCTAAACATGACCGCTGCATATACAAATACTCCTCCTCACTCATTTGCCCAGGCAATAATCCCCAAGCCATTAAGTGATTACCTATACCACAGTCAAAAGATCCTCCAGTTTGTATAAATAAGTCTTTTGCAATTTGCAAAACCTCTAAGGTCCAAGGATGTACTTCAATATCAATATATTTTTTGGCTAGAGAAATTTGATTAATGCGCGAGACATCACTATCTATTTCATGAAATGACATTAAAGACTGAACCTGCTTCATCTCACTAAAAACGATTGAAATAATGTATTGATAAAACTTCTCCCTTTCCTTCGTTAACTGCTCTTCATGACCGATATCCTTAATTTTCACGACCACGAAAGTTCCCATGAGGGGCTGACAACGAATCATAGTTGTCTCCTTTTCAAAATAGCATCATGCATTACCATGAGGCGCTTCACCCCGTCTGTTAGATGCTTTGATGACAAAGTGGCGCCAGCGATATTTTCAATATCAACCCGTAACTGAATAGGATCCTTCATTGACTTGCCAATAAACTGCTGACGCCATGATTTATCCTTTACTTCGCCACCATATGACTCGTTATATTGCATGATTTCAACACCACGAATCCGACCATTCTGATCAATCCCCACTGCATATTTAATCATTTCATGCTTGCCGACTACCTCATCGACAATAAACCATGATCCATCGCCAACACTCCATACCTCTTTGGGATTAAAGGGGTGGCGCACGCCTGATATTTTTCTCATCTGATAAATCAATTCTGGATTTAATTCAACAGGGTGTCTGACCATATAGGATTTCGGGAATAATACCTCCTTAGCTTGCTCAATCGATAAATATGTTTTTGCTACAACCACATTACAGATGATTGGCGTTAATGCTACAACTGGTAATACGGCCAAGGTAGTTTTTATATTCATTAAAAAGGTACCCCTACCTTTACTAAATACTCATTTCGGCCGTGTCCATCCCAAACTTTCCCATCGGAACACTCCGCATCACCAGGCTCCCAACAACTCCCTCCAATTTGAGTCCGCATCGCTGCGGTTAACCACCAATTTTTACTTGCGTAATGAATATTGGGACCAATGAAATGGGCTTTTTGAGTCTGTCTATTGAAGTGATAACCATCAAAATCATTATGAAATCGATACTCTAAGCCCAAGTTCCAACTCGGTGCTACTCGATAAGTAAAACCACCAACAAAGTCAAAGACTGTCTCTTTAATTGGTTCATCATCAAATTTCAACCGTTCAATTTCATACACAAAATTTCCAACTACCTGTAATCGATCGTCGATAAAATTTGATTGCAATATAACGCGTGCTTCGATAGCATCTTTTAATTTACCAATTGTCGGCTCTAAATACAACCCAACGCCAACAGCTTCTGTAACTGGATTTGTTATCCTCCAAATACCCTCTAGAGATACCCCATCAATCCCTTTTTTGGAGTAACTATCACTTAATCCAGCACTTCCTGGCACACCATATCCTGCCGTACAAGGATTCACACCCTGATCACATGCGTCTGGGTTCGTAAAATTTTTAGCAGCATTAATTGAATAACTATTGAGATACCCAGCAATTTGAATGTTATTACTTAATCCATATGCCAGTTCCGTCCTACCATACCAGTAATCATAAGTTCCACTTGCCTGTCCTCTGGTTAATTGCAAGCGCTGCTCAATCTCCCATGTTCCTTTTGGTTGTAAATCTAAGCTATAAATCCAACCGAAATTACCCTCACCAGCATGCGTTATTTGGGCTGATAAAATTGCGCCACTCAGCGCAATAAGAAACTGGTTTAATTTACTAAGTATTTTTTTGGGTGGTGATTTTTTGACCGCCTTCAGATCTTCTTTTAAAAGAGGCTGCTTGGCTTCTCTGAGTTTGGTTCTGCTGACTTTGGTGCTACTGACTTCACGACACATCATCTTTTTTTCCTTAAATTGAATGAACAAACTATATCTTAATGATAATCATTCTCAATAAAGAATTTACAACCTAAATTGCTTGGGGGCATTTAACCCTTTTACTGTCTTGGTTACTTAAATAAACATCTCCACTAGGCCGTAAGCCATCATTAAAAGAGATCCCAAAATCAGGCAAGGAACCATATTGTTCGGTCTTCTTAACATCCACCAAATACAAATTAAACTTACCCCGATCCGGTATCCTAAAGGTACATTACTCAGTAAACCAATCGGCAAGATAATTAACTTGAAGGTCAAGGCCCCAACTAACGAGTAAGTAACGGCGGAGAGCCATCTAAAGATTTCACTATTTTGGTCAACGTGTCCAGATAATAAGATGCCTAAACCACGCCAAAAATAGGTAGCAATCACAACAAAACCTAAAGCCGACCACCAACCAAGACTTTCAAACAGTGCCTCCATCATTGTGAGACCTGTTTTCTTTTTCTTAGAACATAATCGATTACATAGACACAAGTCCCAAATACAATACCCGTAATTAATAATGCGTGATCTGGATATATTGGATATAAGATTGTTCCAACAATACCGCCAACTAAAATACTAATACGATTAATTACTAAAGCGACTTCAGTAAAGGAAAGAAGAAAAAAAAGTGGATTGACAAACACCAAAGCATAGGTAACCCAAGGAGGTACTGCATCCGCAATAAGATACCCTAGAAAAGTGGAAGGTACTGAAATCAGCCAGCAAACTAAGCCAATTCCAATGTAATACCCATAACGATGCTCTGGAAGAATTTTCGGAAAATCACGCATACAGGTAGTCCAAGTACTCATGGCTAACATATGAACCATTAATAATCGAGGTGGCTCATGCGCAGTTTTTGGAATTTGAGGAAATAAAGTCAGGGTCATTGTTAAAAATCGTGTAGAAGTTAACGCCACAGCAATCGCAATTGCACTGGCTGCAGAACCCATAGTCATCATCTCAATAAAAACTACCTGACCAGGAAGGGCGTACATAAAAAAAGAAATCGCGGTTGTATGCCAAATGCTTAAACCAGATCCCTGCCCCATCGCACCAAATCCCAACATCCCTCCAAATAAGACAGGACCTGGTCCAAGAAGTCCCACTTTGGCACCAATTTTGATGGAGTTGATTAATGCTTGATGACGAATTTTTACGCTATTTTGATTCATCTATCTATTGTATTCAACTTGGGATACTCCAAAGCCCAATTAATATGCTCTTTTACTAAATCGGTGGTGCTTAATTTGCGGTTCTCTAACAGGATTATTACCTGTTGCCTCATTGCATCATCGCAAGATGGAGCACGTAGTAAGTTTCCTAAAGCGATCACAATATTGCGTACCCAACGCTCGTAACCTATACGGTAGATGGCACTCCCTTGCATCCGAGTATCAAATTCCTGGGCAGTCCAATGAAATAATTCAATTAAATGAGATGATCCAAGTGCGTTTCGCTCCTTAAAATCATCTACATAGGACTTCTGCGCATATTTATTCCAAGGACAAATTAATTGGCAATCATCACAGCCATAAATTCGATTCCCAATGAATGGGCGTAACTCTACCGGGATTACACCGGGATGCTCAATGGTTAAGTAAGATATGCATCGTCTTGCGTCTAATTGGTAAGGGCCTGTAATGGCATTGGTCGGACAAATATCGATGCACGCCTGACACTGTCCACAGTGTTCCGAAATCGGCTCATCGAGTGGCAAAGGGATATCAATAAAAATTTCTCCAAGAAAAAACATCGAGCCGCCAAGACGATTTAAAGCTAAGGTATGTTTGCCGCGCCAACCAATCCCAGACTTTTTTGCAAACTCCACCTCTAAAACTGGGGCTGAGTCAACAAACACCCGAGAGTTCATCGGCGTAATCTGTTCTTGAATTTTATCTACTAATCTTTGTAATCTACTACGTAACACCTTATGATAGTCTCTACCCCTGGCATATACAGAAATAACTGCCCGTTCAGGATCCTCGAGGGCCTGTAACTCTCTAAAACGCCAATCTTTGCCACCTGCATCAGCTAATAAAGCTTCTGCAGCTAAATAATCCATCCGAACACTAATAACTCGTAAAACCTCTGGCAACAATTCTTGAGGATTTTCACGCAAAAAAGCATGGCGACTCATATAATTCATATCACCATGAAAACCTTTAGCCAGCCATTCTCGCAAATAAGGGGTTGCATCACTGACATCCAAATTCGTGACGCGCAATTCACTAAAGCCCAAATCCATTGCTTGAGATTTAATCCACGCCAAAAGTTCGCTCATGTTATCGGAATTCATGTATGACTATTTTAGGCACTCTTTACAAATTCCATTGGAACTCATCAGAGGACTGCGAGAAATGGGCACAAAAACTGGCTATGGTCATTAAAGAGATCATTTTGCATGATTCTGTGATGCATATCTGGCTTCAAGGAAACTTGGGAGCTGGAAAAACGACTGTCACCAGATATTTACTAAAAGCCCTTGGACATCAAGGCAAAGTGAAAAGTCCAAGCTACTCATTATGCGAGCCATATGAGATCGTAGTTGGCCAATACCCTTTTGCTATCCACCATTTTGATCTGTATCGTATGAGGCATGCCCGAGAGTGGGAGGACAGTGGCTTTAAAGATCTCTTAACTTCTCCAGGAATCAATTTAATCGAATGGCCAGAAAACGCGGAAAACACATTACCCATGCCTTGCCTACAAATTTCTATAGAATATTTGAATGAGAATCAACGATGTGGTACTTTAATAGCCTCTAATTTACTAGGGCAAAAAATCATCAACACTTTTTCAAATGGGAGCTAATGTTTGGACTTCAAGAAGCGACATTCGGCACTTCGACTTCTCAAGTACTCTGCTGTAGCAAAGGCTATTTTTATATTAGGGCCAAAAGAAATTGCTTATGGCGCAAACCTGATTGCAGTGAGAGTTTGGCCCTCCGAAGTTTATACGCGTGTAACTATTGAATCGGACACCGCCTTAATCACTAACTTTCAATTATTAAAAGACCCAAATCGCTTAGTAGTTGATATTCAAGGAATTGATCTAAGTTCCTCGATTAAAGAACTCATTTCGAAGGTCCAAAAAAATGACCCCTATATATCCAATGTTCGGGTTGGCCTTTACCAACCTCAAGTAACTAGAATTGTTTTTGATCTCAAAGAAGAAATAGTGCCTCAACTATTTACACTTAATCCCGTTGGAACCTATAAGCACCGTCTAGTTTTTGATCTATATCCTAAAAATTCCCAAGACCCAGTAACTACCTTCTTACAAAAAAATGCTAGGCAAGAAGATGAAGAAGAAATTGCAAGAATAGCAAAACAATTTCAAGGAAAAAGTCTGGATAACCAACTTTCTAACTCTTTCAAATACGCTAGACCAATCATCATAGCTATCGACCCAGGCCATGGTGGCGAGGATCCGGGGGCAATAGGAATGGCAGGTACATTTGAGAAGGATGTGGTTTTAGCAATTTCACATAGATTAAAGGATATCCTTGAAGGTCAGGGTAATTTTCGAATATTGCTTACACGCGACGCAGATTATTTTGTGCCACTTCATACACGTGTTCAAAAAGCGCGAAAAGTTCAAGCAGATTTATTCATTTCGATACATGCTGATGCTTTTGTTCTACCACACGCAAAAGGAGCATCCGTATTTGCCCTATCTCAACAAGGAGCAACAAGCACTGCGGCTAGATGGATCGCTAACAAGGAAAACTCAGCAGATCTGATCGGTGGCCTTAATATTAAATCAAAAAATGTTGATGTCGCTAAACTACTATTGGATATGGCTACAACTGCACAAATCAAAGACTCTCTTCGACTGGGGAACTCGATTGTTAAAGAAATTGGCGCCTTTGCAACTTTACATAGTAAAAGCGTAGAGCAAGCAAATTTTGCTGTCCTAAAAGCGCCAGATATCCCATCGATACTGGTAGAAACAGCCTTTATTAGTAACCCTGAAGAAGAAGCTAAATTATTAGATGAGGGTTATCAGAAAAGGGTTTCACTAGCAATTGCTAAAGGAATTGACAAATACTTTGTGCAAAACTACCCAACAAATCGTCCAGGTTAAAAGTTCTTGCTATAATATTAAATTACCATTTTGGGACGGTAGCTCAGTCGGTAGAGCAGCGGACTTTTAATCCGTTGGTCGCGAGTTCGAATCTCGCCCGTCCTACCAAATAGATAAAGGCTTTAAAGGCGATTTGCTTTTGAAGCCTTTTTTGTTTTATATGTCATGTAGGGCTAGTGTAGGGTTTGAAGGATTAAAGAGTGTTTATTTAAGGCATCTACAACGGGATTTAATATACTCCCTAACTTTAGTGGCATTTGCCCCCCTCTCAGCTTTCTTTACAGAAAATTGTAATCTCGGTTGCTTTTAACGCAAGTTGAAATTATTTAAGTTTCTAGCCATTTACTAGCTTAAATTTTCAACAGATTATTTGCTAACAAATATGGCGTAAAAAAAGAAACACATATGAATTACATCCATTTAGTAAAGCACCCAAATCGTTATACATTTCCAGAGCATAGGTTTAAGATAATGACTCACCTAGTAAATCACTTACTGAAACCTTTAGTACAAGAGAGAGTCTAATTAGTATTTCCAATGACGGATTTGCGATCTGTCTTTCAATTTTACTTACTAAAGTTCTGTCTACACTTGCCTCCAATGCTAACTTTTCTTGAGCAAGCCCTAAATCTTTACGGTATTTTTTAATATTAGTACTTAATGTAAGCCTATATTTTTTATAGGTTTTTTCATGCATGATAAGTTTTACCCCCCAAAACTAGGGTTATCAAGCATATGCCTTCATTAGTCCACGGTTTACAAGCCACGGTTTTTAGTCTACATTAACAAATGCACATCCGTTTATGTGCTTTTAATAAGGAGAAAATATGTTAATTGAATTAATTACCCCACTAATGTTGGCTACCAGTCCCATGATTATTGCCGTTGAACCAATAAAATATAGTCACGAAACTCAGCAAACATACTCAACTGACATTAAGCTTAGTCAGCGAACTACAACATGGAGTGGAACCCAAACATTTGGTTTTGATGGTCGCCCATATGACAGTGATAATGATTAAGACCAATTGATATTACTTATAACTGGTTCATTAGATGGAACTGCCGATTTACTTGTGCCCAAAATTGGTAGTTCCAATATTTTTAGATTTAATTACGACTTATTTAACGAATACTATCTAGAATTCTCGCCCTCATATTGGGAAATAAAAAATCCCACAGGGCATACAATCAATTCTAATACTGTTTCATCAGCGTTTTGGTGGAAAGCTTTCAATTACTATATTCAAGACCAAGAAGATTTCCTTATCGAGGAAGTCAAATATATTTTTAGAGAAATATACCATTGGTGTAGATTGAAAGGAATTAATAAGGGTAATCCTCATGACTTCCATAATCAGCTAGGGAAATTAAATATTCTAAATATAGCCTCTAAATATTTTCAAATTCCTAAGACCTTAGTAACACTCAAATTAGCTGGCGTTGACACTTTTGCAAATAATCAAGTTGTGGCAAAGTCGCTAACATCGGGACTGACTACTACAAATAAAGCACTATTTACATCTGCGGTAAATCTTAAACAACTTCACCCAAACTATCCATGGTTTCTTCAAGAACAACTAAATAGTGAAGTAGATATTACTGTTTTTATTTGTGGAGAAAAGTATTTTGCATACTATAGAGACAGGTCTGAA
>CAIQHU010000016.1 GCA_903871735.1 uncultured beta proteobacterium
ATCATCCATCGTGACGTAATTCATATCCTTGGATGCAAGACTTTTGAGTAAGGTGGTTTTACCAACCTGTCTTGGCCCAGTTAAAAGAAGCACTGGAAAAGTTTGGCTAGCTTCAAGTAGATAGTTTTGAAGAGTTCGTTGAAGCATAAGTCGGAAATAATGGAATTAGATTCCATTATTTCCGACTTATGCTTCTTCGTCAAGAGGTTAATAAAGATATTTCTAGTATTAATCAGAATAGCTTGTTTTTCCATGGGCATTAAAGGTAATTCAAGAGTCTTTTAAAAAGTTACTCAATCGACGGTAATTGAAACGATTAACTGCGGAGTGAAGAGTTACTCAATTTGAGTAAATAGCTCAATGCCTAAATTTGGCGTCTTATGACCAAAATGATATTGATTAAACTTAGGGCTTAGACTAAAACCAAATGTTAAAATAGCCTTCTAAACAAACTGCGTCTTCATTACAAAGAGTATTTATGCCTATTCAAATTTCCCCAGAAAACAAAGTCTTGATGGCCAACGCAATTCGTGCATTATCGATGGACGCTGTTCAAAAAGCCAACTCTGGCCATCCGGGGATGCCGATGGGGATGGCAGATATTGCTGTCGCGCTTTGGGGAGATCACCTCAAGCACAACCCCAAAAATCCTTCATGGATGGATCGGGACCGTTTTGTTTTATCGAATGGGCATGGCTCGATGTTGCTTTATTCGGTTTTGCATTTAACTGGTTACGACTTGCCCATGTCTGAAATTAAAAATTTTAGGCAACTGCATAGTAAGACTGCTGGTCATCCAGAATATCAAATAACACCGGGTGTAGAAACAACCACTGGGCCTTTAGGCCAGGGAATCACAAATGCCGTTGGGATGGCTTTGGCTGAAAAATTATTAGCAGAAGAATTCAACCGACCCGGCTATGAGGTAATAAATCACTATACCTATGCTTTTTTAGGCGATGGCTGCTTGATGGAGGGCATTAGTCATGAGGCCTGTTCTTTAGCCGGAACACTTGGCTTAGGAAAGCTCATTGCTCTGTGGGACGATAACGGTATATCTATTGATGGCCGGGTCGTATCTTGGTTTGCCGAGGATACGCCAAAGCGTTTCGAGGCTTACGGGTGGAATGTAATACCCAATATTAATGGCCATGATGCACAGGAGGTTTCAAGTGCCATAGCCTACGCCAAATCAATGAGAAATGGTAAGCCTACTTTAATTGCCTGTAAAACCAGAATTGGGGAAGGATCACCCAAGTTTGCAGATACGGATAAGGTACATGGTAGTCCGCTTGGTGACGAGGAGATCGCCGCGACAAGGGCCGCAATTGGATGGCCTTACCCGCCATTTGAGGTTCCTCGTGAGGTATATGCCCTTTGGGATGCGCAAGAAAGTGGTGCGTCTGCAGAGCTTCTTTGGCAGGATTTGTGGCAAGGCTATGTAAAAGCTTTTCCAGACTTATCTAGTGCGTTAAAGCGCCGTATGTTGGGCGATTTACCAAAGGATTTTGACAAGGCTGTGACCACTTTGATTCAGCAAACTGTGGACCAAAAGCAAACAATTGCGACGCGTAAATCTAGTCAAAATGCCATTGAAGGTTTAGCATCTGCATTGCCTGAGCTCTTAGGGGGCTCGGCTGACTTGACTGGCTCGAACCTCACTAACTGGTCGACCTGTAAGCCTGTAAGAAATAATCAGTGGGGCAACCATATCAATTATGGTGTTCGTGAATTCGGGATGAGCGCCATCATGAATGGCATTACTCTGCACGGTGGTTATATTCCGTTTGGGGGAACTTTTTTAACTTTTTCAGACTACAGTAAAAATGCCTTACGTATGGCTGCGCTGATGAAAATTCGTAGTATCTTTGTTTTTACCCATGACTCAATTGGACTGGGTGAAGACGGACCGACGCATCAGTCAGTTGAGCAGGTGGCAAGCCTAAGACTGATTCCATTGATGGACGTTTGGCGTCCCGCCGACACAACCGAGGCTGCTGTTGCTTGGGCTTGTGCTTTAAAGAGACGGTCAGGGCCGACGAGTCTAATTTTTAGTCGCCAAAATTGTCCTTATCTAGTAAAAGATACGACGCAAATTGAGCATATCTATCACGGAGCGTATATTGTTCGGGATACAAAAAAGCCACAGGTTGTTTTAATCGCTACAGGATCTGAAGTTGGCTTAGCGCTGTCAACTGCAGAGTTGCTTGCATCAGAAGGGATTCAAGCAAGAGTAGTTTCGATGCCCTCGACAACGACTTTTGATCGCCAGTCGAAAGAATATAAAGCCAGTGTTTTACCTAGTGGCATACCAAGAGTTGCGATTGAAGCGGGCGTCACCGATTATTGGTGGAAATATGGCTGCGCGGCTGTGCACGGGATAGATACCTTTGGTGAATCAGCTCCGGCGGGAGTGCTGTATGAGCATTTTGGTTTAACGGCGTCCAATATTGCCAAAACCGTTCACAACATACTTGGTAATTAGTATTTGATAAAGAACAATCTTGTTAATGAGTAAATAGAACATCTTTAATAGTTCAAGATGAAGGATTTGTGATGACAATTCGAGTTGCAATAAATGGGTATGGCCGTATTGGTCGAATGGTACTAAGAGCGATTTATGAAGAAAATCGTACAGATTTACAAGTCGTTGCTATTAATGGCCTTGGTGGGATTGATATTAATGCGCACCTTACACAATATGATTCAGCGCACGGTAAATTTAATACTTCGGTTGCCGTAGATGGTAACTACTTAGTTGTGAATGGCGACAGAATTCGCATGTATTCAACGCGAAATCCTTTAGAGACGCCGTGGGGTGAGCATCAAGTGGATGTCGTTTTAGAGTGTTCTGGCGCTTTTACAACAAAAGAGAAGGCGATGGTTCATATTTCTCAGGGCGCCAAGAAAGTTCTTATTTCTGCACCAGGGGGAGATGATGTGGATGCCACGATTGTGTATGGAGTTAATCATCAAGTATTAAAGGCAAGCGATCAAGTGGTTTCTAACGCAAGCTGTACCACGAATTGTTTAGCCCCTTTAGTCAAGCCTTTACTAGAGCAAATTGGAATTGACGCTGGTTTAATGACGACTATTCATTCGTATACCAATGATCAGGTATTGACCGATGTCTATCATCAGGATATGCGACGAGCGCGATCGGCAACGATGAGCCTGATTCCTACTAAAACTGGTGCTGCTAAAGCGGTTGGTTTGGTTCTGCCGGCCTTAAAAGGAAAATTTGATGGTTTTGCAATGCGCGTACCAACAATTAATGTATCTGTCGTAGATTTGACATTTACAGCCTCAAGAAAAACATCTGTAGAGGAAGTTAATCAGATTCTAAAAAAAGCTAGTGAGAGTGATTTATCTGGAATACTTTGGTACAACACTTTGCCATTAGTTTCGATAGACTTTAACCATAATCCTTACCCGAGTATTTTTGATAGTACTCAAACTCGTGTATCTAATGATGGTAGGCTGGTCAAGGTTCTATCTTGGTATGATAATGAGTGGGGTTATAGTATTCAGATGCTTAACGCCACAATTGCAATGATGCATGCTAGCTAGATCAGTAACTACTTCAAAAAAGACCTCTTCATCAACGAGCTAACGGTTCCTCAAATTTGGATTATTCAAGGAAGAAAGTTGTTCTTTCCCTCAATGCCCTCCTCTTTTGGGATTTATCATTCAGACTATCAATATAGACAGAGTCTGGAGGCCTGAACTATTTATCGTTCCGGCTCATCTCACTAAATGACTTTGGGGTGGAAATTGAACATACAAGATTTTAAAAAATTAGGGTTTATTCTTGCAGTTCTTCTTTGAACAGGTAGCATAGAGTGCTAGTGCGTGATCTTGTAATTTAAATCCTAATTTAGTAGCAATTTCGTGTTGCCTTGTTTCAATTGCTGCATCAACAAATTCTTCAACATGCCCACAGTCAAGGCATACTAAATGATCATGGTGTGCACCTTCATTGAGCTCAAAAATAGCCTTGCCCTCGGTAGTGCCTGATTCGAAATGATTTCGAAGTAATATTCCGGCTTGTTCAAATTGGGTAAGAACACGGTAAACAGTTGCTAGGCCAATATCCATACCCTCTTTTGAAAGGGTCATATAGACATCATCGGCACTAAAGTGGGCTCCAGGGTGCTGGTAAAAAAGCTCAAGGATTTTGATCCTCGGCCCAGTAACTTTTAGCCCGATGTTTCTTAGGTCATTGCTAGAAGAATTGCTCATAAGGCAAAGTTTAAAGGAAATTCAGGTATTTTTATTATCTGAGATGGATAAATAATGAGATTAGACCCAGTAAAGCGTTAAAATTGAGAGATATCATCACACGATTGAACATGAGCAAATTTCCAGAATTGATTAGTCAACACCGCGCCAACATGACTTACGTCCTTTGGTGTTTTGTGCTATTGAGTTTAAGTGCTTGTACTAGTAATGCCAATAAGCCAGCACCTGACCCGGCTAAACGGGATATTATTTCTAGGGTGTTTGATCCGTACCGTCCAGATATCGTGCAGGGTAATTTCATCTCAAAAGAGCAGTTAGAGTCAATCCGGCCTGGGATGCACCGTGACCAGGTCAAGCAAATTATGGGCACACCCTTATTAAGTGATGTTTTTCATGCCAATCGATGGGACTATATTTTTTCTTATCGGCGCGGTGAAACTCAAGAAGAGGAGCAAAGAAGGGTTACTTTGTTTTTTAATGGACTTATCTTAGCGAATATTCAGGCAGATGCATTGCCGAGTGAGCGTGAATTAATTATGGAAATTGATGAGGCTAGAAAAAGAAGAAAGCGTCAGGATAAGCCTGTGAAAACTCCAGATGGACCTGTTGCCAAAGTGGTTCCAGCATTTCCGAACCCGACAGGTGGTGTTGGAATTCCAGCAGGTGGAAATCGCCAAGATAGTGAATAAGGGCGTTTCGTTAGAGATTTCATTGAGAAAAAGACATGAGTAATACTTTAAAAATTGCCATTGCTGGAGCTTCTGGGCGGATGGGGAAGATGCTAATCGAAACGGTTTATGCCAGCTCAGATGCTCAATTAGTCGGCGCATTAGATATATCAGGAAGTCCCTTTATTGGGGTGGATGCGGGAGCCTCAATTGGTAAAAATATGGGGATCAAAATAACCGATGATTTTTCAATAGCCCTAAAAGATGCTGATTATTTAATTGACTTTACTCGGCCTGAAGGAACCCTGGCTCATACCAAGTACGCTGTAGAGCATGGCATCAAAATGATTATTGGTACAACAGGTTTAAATGATTTACAACAGCAGACTTTAAAAGACAGCAGTGCTCAGGTTGCAATTGTTTTTGCGCCCAATATGAGCGTCGGCGTCAATGCCACTCTGAAGTTATTAGAGTTAGCGGCCAAGATCTTAAAAGAAGGTTATGACGTAGAGATTGTCGAAGCTCACCATAAGCATAAGGTAGACGCTCCTTCAGGGACTGCCTTAAAAATGGGTGAGGTGATTGCCAAAGCGCAAGGTAAGAACTTTGTAGAGTGCGCTGTGCTGTCTCGAGAGGGGCATACTGGGGAGCGTAAAGAGGGTTCGATTGGTTTTGCCACCATCCGAGGTGGAGATATTGTTGGCGATCACACAGTCCTGTTTGCTGGCGATGGCGAGCGGATCGAGATTACTCATAAATCAGCTAGTCGTATGTCTTATGCTCAAGGAGCAATTCGAGCGGCGCGCTTTTTAAGCC
>CAIQHU010000017.1 GCA_903871735.1 uncultured beta proteobacterium
CCAAGGCTCTTTGAGAGATGAATTGGCTAGATCAATCCCTTTCTCAACATTCGGATTATTACTAGGATAAAAAACCAATAAATTACTCCCATCAGCAGCAACTGCAGTTGTGAACTCAATCAAAATTGCACCTGTATCTTCAATCGTTATTGCCTTCACACTTTTACTTGCAGCAAATTTAAAAGCACCCTTAGTCCCTTCTGTCATTGAGCTAGGGCCATTAGCTGCATATGCCTCTGAAACTGCCAACTTGGCGCTAGCAGCAATACTTAAACCCTCAGCGACACGACCACGTGCGATGTATTCCTGATATTGTGGGACAGCTATCGCTGCCAAAATAGCGATAATTGCAACTACCACCATTAACTCAATTAATGTAAAACCATTTCTAATCACACTCTGATGTGGCAACTGTTTTATCTTGAAATAACCCTGACAGTCCACCGCTTTTGATATATAGAACATCACTCCTCCTTATTCAATATTGAGGAAGTAGTGTGCTTGATCTTTCTATCAAATTAGGCTTTAGTAACAGTTGTACATTCAGTTTTTGTTGTAAGAGTTTACTGATTAGGACACCAGAAATCCTATATACATTTATAAATCTCAGCGCATCGCATAAACATACGTAATCTTTCCATGCTTTGTTGCTCCAAATGATTGCGTTGGCTGAATATTCGGTATCGGAAATTCATGGCTAACTAATAAAGTCTTGGGGCGCATTTCTTTTGAGGCTTTTTGCCATAAATCCAAGGTCACTGCGGGGGATAAATAAGCAAAGACAATATCGAACTCAGCAAAGTCTAACTGGTGATAATTTCCAAGGATAAATTTTGCAGGTGAAGCCGCTACCCTCCCCCTCAAATAACTAATCAACCATGGCAACGGAGCAATCTCTATTCCATGAACAATACTTCCGGGTCTTAAACTGACAAATTTCATACAAAATCCACCAAGCCCACTCCCAATATCAATCACTTTCAGTCTTTCTTGATTGGGTAAGAGTGTAGTGACTGACTCGCATACCCCTTTTTGAAGAGGATAGTAAGGAACCTGAGTCAAAAATACGCTCCAATACAACACAGCAAAAAGAATAAATCCTACTAAAAAAACATTACTGGAGATATTCAAGCTAATCGCTAGGCCAATCGCAACTGGAAAACTAAAATGAATGTACCTCCACCAATAAGCCATTTTTAGCCAAATAGCCATCAAACTTGCAAGACTACTCTGTGTAGTCACTAAAACCCACATTGGAATCATTGCTGATAAGTAGTATTGATAGGCAATGAATAAAAAAAGCGTACAACAAAAGGCAGCACACTGAATGAATAGTGCAATCAATGCCGGTGGAAGAGATTTTTTCACCTGAATATTGTGTATGAGTATAAAAAATGGGGCCTAAGCCCCACTTTACCAGTTATTTTAGCAATAGTTATTCTGACTTTGCATGTTTCTTTTTAAGTAGCCCACCTATTCCAACTACCAATAAGATACCTAGAATTTGAAATGGAACATTCGGATGATCCATCAAACTATGAAGTGAATCTGTCACTGCCGGATCTGTAACAAACATCTCACCCGCAAGATAACCAAGTAACGCCGCACCTATAGTGATAATAATCGGATAGCGCTCCATCACTTTTAAAAGCAATGTGCTAGCAAAAATAATCAAGGGAATACTCATCGCCAAACCCAAAAGAATCAGAGGCATACGAAATTCTTCAGGAGCCTTTTCAGCAGCAGCTACAGCAACCACATTATCTAAGCTCATCACTAAATCAGCGATTAAGATCGTTTTGATGGCTTGAAAAATATTGGAGGAACTTTCGATCGAATCATTATCGTCACCCTCAGCCATTAACTGCACGCCAATATAAATTAATAAAATACCACCAATAATTTTTAAAAACGGTAAGCTGAGTAGCTGTACTGCAACAATAGTTAATAAAATACGCATAATGATTGCTGCCGCACTTCCCCAAAATATAGCTCTCTTTTGATGCTGAGGGGCTAGGTTTCGTGAGGCCATCGCAATCACAACCGCATTATCACCGGACAATAATATATTGGTAAACATAATAAGTCCAAGAGCCGTCCATACACCGGGCGTGCTTAGTGCCGTCATTAAATCCATAAATTTCCTTTAAGTAATTATTAATTATAATTTTTATAAGCATAGTTTAGCAAAACTACGCCGATTATATTCAATAATTGACTTATTGGAAACAGAATTCCTTATTAAATTTATAAACTATTTAAGCAGTGCTTTCAATAATTTAGCCATCTCCGATGGGTTTTTAGTGACAGTAAACCCGCACTCTTCCATAACCGCGAGTTTCGCATCAGCCGTATCAGCTCCTCCAGAAATTAAAGCGCCGGCGTGGCCCATTCTCTTTCCAGCTGGTGCAGTCACACCAGCAATAAATCCCACGATAGGCTTTTTCATAAACTGCTTACACCAACGCGCCGCATCGACCTCATCTGGACCACCAATCTCACCAATCATGATCACGGCATCTGTTTCAGGATCATCATTGAAGGCCTTCATAATATCAATATGCTTTAAGCCGTTAATCGGATCACCGCCAATACCAACAGCACTAGATTGGCCAAGTCCAATCTCGGTAAGCTGGGCCACCGCCTCATAAGTCAAAGTCCCAGAACGGCTCACCACACCAATGCGTCCTTTGCGATGAATATGACCAGGCATAATGCCAATCTTGATTTCATCTGGCGTAATCAAACCAGGACAGTTCGGTCCTAGTAATAAAGTCTTCTTGCCACCTTTAGCTTCTTTTTCTTTCATTCGGTTACGGACTTCTAACAAATCCCGAACTGGAATACCTTCAGTGATACAAATCGCCAAATCCAAATCTGCCTCCACCGCCTCCCAGATTGCAGCAGCCGCACCAGCAGGTGGCACGTATATCACTGAAACCGTTGCTCCTGTTTGCTGAGCAGCATCTTTGACTGAGCCAAAAATTGGAATATCAAAGATGCTCTCGCCAGCCTTCTTTGGATTTACACCTGCCACAAAACACGCTTTACCATTGGCATACTCTTGACATTTCTCTGTATGGAATTGTCCAGTCTTACCTGTTATTCCTTGCGTCATGACACGCGTATTTTTATTAATTAATATTGACATATTGATTCCTTAAATTTTGCTGAGGTTATTTCTGTTTTCAAGACTTTATTTCACTGAGGCAACTACTTTTTCAGCCGCCTCAGCCATCGTATTTGCACTAATGATCGGCAACCCAGATTCAGCCAACATCTTCTTACCAATCTCCTCGTTAGTACCTTTCATCCGAACCACAAGTGGCACTGATAAATTGACTGCCTTACAAGCTGTAATCACGCCATCAGCAATCACGTCGCAACGCATAATGCCCCCAAAAATATTGACTAAAATGGCCTTCACCTTCACGTTTTTCAACATAATCTTAAATGCTTCAGTGACTTTTTCAGCTGTAGCGCCGCCACCCACATCTAAAAAATTAGCCGGCTCACCGCCAAATAACTTAATCGTGTCCATCGTAGCCATGGCAAGCCCTGCACCATTGACTAAGCAGCCAATATTTCCATCGAGCGATATGTAGGCTAAATCAAATTTAGAGGCTTCAATCTCAGCCGGATCCTCTTCTGCCTCATCCCGGTATGCCACGATTTCAGGGTGGCGAAATAATGCATTAGGATCAAAGTTAAACTTAGCATCAAGCGCTTTAATATTGCCATTACCCTCTAAAATAAGTGGGTTGATTTCTGCTAATGAAGCGTCAGTCGCCATATAAGCTTTATATAAGTTTACTAAAACTTCTTTGGCTTTTGGTTGCGACTGAACGGGTACTCCAATACCTTTTGCTAATAAATCAGTTTGCTCATCTGTCATACCGTGCAATGGATTTACAAATACCTTAATAATTTTCTCCGGAGTATGAGCCGCAACTTCTTCGATATCCATTCCGCCCTCGCTCGAAGCCATTACCACTACCGATTGCGTTGCACGGTCTGTCAGTAAGCCTACGTAATATTCTTTTTGAATATCGGCGCCATCTTCGATTAAAAGCCTTCTGACCAATTGCCCTTCTGGGCCAGTTTGATGGGTTTTTAATTGCATTCCTAAAATATTAGTGGCGTAAGTTTTCACTTCCTCTAAACTTTTGGCAACCTTCACACCACCACCTTTACCACGCCCCCCAGCATGAATCTGTGCCTTTACGACCCAGACTGGACCACCAAGTTTTTCAGCAGCCGCGACTGCTTCTTCGACACTAAATGCTGGTATCCCATTGGGGACTGGTACATTAAATTGACGCAGGATTTCTTTACCTTGATATTCGTGGATTTTCATGATTGATTCCTTTGATTAAACATAACTCGTGTGTTGATTGATATAAATGATCTTTGTTCTGTGAACTATTCTGAGGGACTATCTTTCGTTCCAGCAGAGTGCCGATACCAAGTCGGATGATATTGCCGCACCACTTCCCACTCGGTGTTCAAACTATGACAGCCATTAAATTGCGGCGGAATTATTTTTTCTGGATTTGTTTGTGGGTCGTATTCCAAACTACTTGCGGGGATTTCATTGACAAACCCTTGAAATGCAACCGTTGGTAAAACATTTGTAAGCTCTGAGACGTGGGTACAACCTTGGAGGCCACCTAAGCGCTCTTTCACTGCGGCTCTAAAGCCACGCTGGAGATTTAAACCAACTAGCTGTTGGTAACTCGCCTCTATTTGCTCGCAATATCCTGGGTAAGGCACGCCTAAAAACTGTACCTGACAAGCAAGAATATCCATTTCCTCATTAATTGTGACGGATAAACGCATCTTGTGTATAGGTTCTCCCTGGCGACGAAGCATCACTGCAAGTTGAAAATCTGCACCCTTCAAATCTGTCATTTCTGCCTCCAAATCCCAAAGACCATCATCTCGCTTGAATGATTTTGCATCAATCTGACGATGGTGGACTAACCTTCGATTGGGTTTATTAGGAGTATTAGGGTCAAACATCCCTATAGTCTAGCATTTTAGAATGATGAACTTCTGCTTTTACCTTTGATGATGCGCATAATTAACTCATGACCAAAACCCCGTTGAGCCAAGAAACGCATTTGCCTAGCTTGTTCTTTTGGATCACTCGATATTTCACCAAATTTATGCTCCCAAACAACGTACGCTCTGCTTTCTTCAGAGTCTTGAAGCTGCTTTAGCTCTTGTACTATCGTCTCACTAGCAATTTGATGTTGTCCAAGCTCCTGCGCAATTCGCCTAGCGCCATAGCGAGCAGCTTTGCGTAATACCAGGTTTTCAGTAAACCGCTCATTCGAAAGCAAATCTTTCTTCAGTAAGCGTTCAATCACACCCTCTAGCTCATCTTCAGACTGAGCAAAAGGCAATAATTTTCTTCTTAATTCAAACCGACTATGTTCTCGATAGGATAGATATCTGATCGCTCTGGCCAATAAACTAGTCGGAGAGCGGGGTTTTCGTTCACTCTCCGTTTTTAAATCTTCAAGCTCCTGGTGGCTCGATTTCATCGTCCTGCGCTCCCGAGACAATTGAGTTTGAGCCTTTTACACCTAACTTTGCACGGATTAAACCTTCAATTTCCTTAGATAATTCAGGATTAGCCTTTAAAAAGTCACGGGCGTTATCTTTGCCCTGGCCAATTTTTTCTCCGTTATAGCTGTACCATGCGCCGGATTTGTCAACAATATCGGCCTCCACTCCCATATCGATGATTTCACCTTCACGTGAAATACCAGCACCATACATGATGTCAAAGATGGCTTCTCGAAAAGGAGGCGAAACCTTGTTTTTGACTACTTTTACTCTGGTTTCGTTACCCACATTTTCATCCCCCTTCTTAATACTTCCAATCCGCCGAATATCTAAACGCATCGTGGCATAAAACTTGAGTGCATTACCCCCCGTAGTTGTCTCTGGAGAGCCAAACATCACGCCAATCTTCATCCGTATTTGATTAATGAAAATAATCATGGAGTTAGTTCGTTTAATACTGCCCGTTAACTTTCTTAACGCTTGACTCATTAAACGCGCCTGCAAGCCGGGCAGAGAGTCGCCCATATCTCCCTCAATTTCCGCTTTTGGTACTAACGCTGCAACCGAATCGATCACGATTAAATCAATCGATCCTGAACGGACTAAAGCATCTGCAATCTCTAAAGCCTGCTCACCCGTATCCGGTTGTGAAATTAATAAATTATTCACATCCACCCCTAGCTTGGCTGCATACTGAACATCAAGCGCATGCTCTGCATCAATAAACGCGCAGGTTCCGCCAATTTTTTGCATTTCTGCAACAGCGTGCAAAGTCAAAGTAGTTTTTCCGGAGGACTCAGGACCATAAATCTCAATGACCCGGCCCCTTGCCAGACCACCAACCCCGAGGGCGATGTCCAACCCAAGGGATCCTGTAGATACCACCTGGATATCTTGGGCAATTTCAGCATCGCCGAGTCGCATGATTGAGCCCTTACCAAACTGTTTTTCAATTTGCGCGAGGGCAGCGGTTAAGGCCTTTTGCTTATCTTCACTTAATCCAGAGAACTCAGAATTTGCCGAGTTATGGGTACTAGGGTTTTGATTTACCTTGGATTTTTTATCTTCCATTTTCTTTCCAATCATGTGCTCTTTTTCCAATTAAGTTAAACAAATATAGCCTATTTATAGTACTGTATAGAAAAACAGTATTAAATACAATCCTATTTTTACAAAATTCACCTTTTTACCCATTTATTTCAATACTAGGTATGAGCACTATAGCCGAGTACTTACGCATTTTATTTGCGTTTTTTGTAAGAACTATCTGATTTTAATGGGGATTCATCCTTGAAATTGGGATATTCAATGATTTTCGATGATTAAACGCCAATTTCAGCAAAGAGGTGTTACTCCCACCAATTGAAATACCATCACACTTTGCTCTAATAAGACCAACCCTTTACGCCATATCGGGCAGAAATGCTCCAATTTACCGATCATTCAGCGCCCCATACCCAGTCAAATTGCGCGAATATTTCTTAACCAATCAATCCATTTACTAGCAAAACCGATTCGTTGAGCACTCAACAACGGAGTAGCTGCTCATGCTAGGCGGCGTATGGGCTTTTGCTAGGGCGTCAACTCGATGAGTATTTCGTGTCTGCGCCAAGGTGGCAAGGTCCAAGGAGGATTGTATCTAGCCAACTCAACTGGGCCGTTGGGCTGATGCCCTTTTTTCATGATCCAATCTTGCAGTTGTTGAATATTATTTTGTATTTTCTCTTCTCCCAATAAGCCTGAAAACGTCATGGAAGCATATTTTTTTTCTGGAATCTCTCGAATTTTTACTAAACTATTTTTGGGTCTTGGCAAAGTATTAACGTTGTATTTACTTGGCATAACAAATGTAATACGCCACTGATTTAATTCATTCACACCCTCAATCAATACCGGAGCAGTCATCGCAATCTTTTGTGGCTCTTTTGGAGAGTCAACCGTAACAGGTACTGTCATGGCAATTTTCTCTGAGTCAGTACTACTTACTGCTTGATTTTCGCCAAAAATAAACGCCGCAATCAAACGAAAACCTTTATTAGATGCCTCGTCTCGCGAGCCATCTACGACTACCTCAGCAATTAACTTGGGCTCATATTGGCGAACCTCATAGGCCCCTTCTTTGTCAATTACGCGATATTTAGGCTCTTCAATGGCCATCACATAGTTCATCGATATGAATAAAAAAATACCCAGTACAAATTTATTTATTACTTTCATCATATTACGTCGCC
>CAIQHU010000018.1 GCA_903871735.1 uncultured beta proteobacterium
AGGCGAATAGACATCCTAGGCCCTGGTCGATTCCGCCCCGGGCCACCAAGAATCACAGAAACCCTCACTGGTTAGTGGGGGTTTTGTTGTGTGTGGAGACTGTATTGAAAAATGGCCTAGTGTTGGGATCCTAAAAGTGGGGATGATGGATCCTGTCTTCCCGTTTGGACTATGAGCGACTCACGCGACTCCCATCAACAAAAAAAGATCAGCGTCTAATACTTAGACGCTTGGTTTTTCAAGGATGCCAAATCCGGTCCTACCTTTTGACTATACGAGTGATCTTTGTTCGGGGTTAGCGTCCGGTTACGTAACGCTTGATATCTGCTTGATGAAGTGTCTTTTAAAAGGACAAAATTGAATTCAAGCCAATTGTGAGTAGGGTATTCCATAATAGTTTTAATTAGGAAAGAGAGAAGAATCTTAACTAACAAACCTAAAATTGATCGTAGGCCTAGTCATGGATGATGGCATACTAATGTTTGTCATTGCGTTTATTCTTGCTCCTATACTAATTTGGATAGCAACTGTTATCTATGGGTAGGTCAGGTGTAACTACAGACGCAAATCTGAAAGATAAAGTTTGTAGCAGTATTTTGTTCGTCTCAGGTCCTTTAGTAATGCGTCTTAAACTTTGAGAATGAGAAAGTCACATGTCTACAGTAGAACAATTCTTAGACTTAAATTCGAGAAAAATATGGAGTCTAAAACCAGAAAATAGAGTTATAGACTCGTTATTTTTAATGGCAGAAAAAAATATTAGTTGTATTTTGATTATGAATCAAGAACATCTTGCAGGAATCTTTTCTGAAAGAGATTATGCAAGAAAAGTAGTAATCAAAGGCAAAAATAGTACTGAGACTTTATTAAAAGAGGTAATGACAGATAAGTTAATTACGATTAGTCCCAAAACTGGATTAGATGAATGTATGCAATTGATGACTGACCACCGGATCAGACATTTACCGATTGTAGATAACAATAAAGTAGTTGGCTTAATCTCGATTGGAGATGTCGTAAGAGAAATGCTTGTTCAGCAAAAAGTTCAGATTGACGAATTGCAAAGGTATATATCTGGTTGAATAAGCGATAACCTATAAATTTTTCTCACAAGGTGATTTTATGTATAAACGTATTTTGGTCGCTTATAACGGAACCTTAGAAAGTCGTAACGCGCTAAATGAGTGTATTAACTTGACTAGGAATATACAGATCACCCATAGTAACAAAAAAGGGATTTATGTTAATGAATGCCAAGAGTAATTGCTCGACTTGTGTAATGGGCCAGTTTTGTTTGCCGCACGCTCTGACCAATGAAGAATTAGACCGAGTAGGAGAATTAGTAAAGAATCGTACGAAATTAAAGAAAAACGATCGGCTCTATCAGCACGGTGAAAAAATGAGCGCTATTTACAATATTCGTTTTGGTTCATTAAAGTCAGAATACTCTACTGAGGATGGTCAACGGCAAGTCGTTGGATTTCATTTGCCAGGTGATATGGTCGGGTTAGACAGTCTTGATAACAATATCTATCAAACCACAGCTATTGCCATGGAAGATAGCGAAGCATGTATTATTAAATTTGATGAATTTGAAAGTTTGTCGCATCAGATTCCATCTATGGCAAAACATTTACAACGTAATCTGAGCCGAGAAATTGGTAAGGCGTATCACCACGTATTAAGCCTTGGTAATGACAAGGCTCAAGAAAAGTTGGCATATTTCATTCTTGATTTGTCCGATCGTAAGAGTTTTCGTGGATCCAATGGGCTAGAGTTTGAGTTAAAGATGGGGCGAGATGAAATTGCCAGTTTTCTAGGGATGGAAATTGAGACAGTAAGTCGAACTCTCACTAAATTGATTAAAGCCGAATTAATTGAAGTTTCCTATCGTCATCTAAAAATTATTAATATGAGTGGATTAAGGACTCTTAGTCCTTAGTTTCTTATTGGCACCACTTTTTGATAGATTACTGAATTTAGGCAATCTTATTAGCGATTGTAGAAACTTTATTGATATAGATCACAATCTTAAATAATTAAAAATAGATAATGAAGTAAGAGTTGCCTCCAACATATAGAAACTGTGAGGAAATGGATAGAACTCATCGTATATTTACAAAAGCTAAAAGGAGTTCGCTATGAATTGTTCAATTAATAAAACATTTCCACAAGCGCCCTTAGAGATTCCAAAATCACTACAAAAGAAATATGCTCCATTCACAGAGCCGGTCGTGTCTTCGGCAGTAGCAAAACCAGTCACACCGGTTAATCCTTCTAATGGGATAGTTGATCTAAAAGCTTAAAGGTATTAGCCTAGTTAAGATCATTTTTTATCTTATCTCAGGTTTTGATGACTCAAGAGTGGTGAAATGTCCTTTTAAAGGACAAATTAGCGTTTATTTAGAGATTCTAAATATTCAGCAGTTTTTACATCAGGCAATAGTTTTAGAATCCATTCCATTTCTTTATTTGGTGGATTAAATCCAAGACAAAGAATCAGAAGAAAACTGATTAGTAAAATAAAAAGAATAAGGCCCAACAGATAAAATTTGTTATTTCCCACTTGTATCTTTTCGTTAATTACTTAGAACTATGATTTCCCCAGCCTCTATGTGACGCGTAAATTTTTCAATGGCTAAAAATACCTTTTCACTGTTGGATTTATCAAGCTCAATAAAATCAGAATTCACTATTTGTGCTGAGTACTCATTTGCCACAAGGGGAATAAACTGAACATTAATCCCTTTATCTGGTCGCTTTTTAGCGATGATCCCGTGTACAACTCGTATTCGCATAATGGCAATCTCCATTGCGTAGTTAGCTAGGCCTTGGCCTAGCTAACCTGATTCTTAAGCGGCTTCTTTTAGGTCTTCAATTACTAATTTAGACTTACCCCCAATGAGAATTTTGCGAGGAAGTTTCTCCTCTGGAATGATATTCTCCAATTGAATAATCAGTAAGCCATTCTCGATATCAGCAGACCGAACAATAACGGTTTCCGTGAGGGTGAATTCGTGGCTAAAGTCTCGATTGCCAATCCCTTTGTGTAAGTACTCACCTACCTGTTCTGATTTGATTTTACCGGAGATGGTTAATTTGTTGCCCTCAGCTGTAATATCAATTTCATCATTCTTAAATCCAGCAATAGCAATTTCAATTGCGTAGTCGCGCTCATTTTTTTTTATGATGTTGTAAGGCGGGTAGCTTTGTGCCTTGTTGATAGTTTGTCCAGCATTCATTTCCTCAATGGTATTAATCAAACGATCAAAACCAATAGAGCTTAGTAATACATTTCTTCCAAATGGATAAGACATAATTTCTCCTTAAATTCAAGCAAGTTAAAAAAGTCTTAGGTCCCGTAGGCACCTAAGTAATTTCTATTTAAGGATTGTTCTTTTGAATTTCAAGGGGCTTGAAATTATTTTTTTTGAGCTTACATCAAAAAT
>CAIQHU010000019.1 GCA_903871735.1 uncultured beta proteobacterium
AAAAATCTTCTTACTAAAAATGGGGATTGCGAAGAGGTCCAAACCGCAAGCTGATCTAGTTGGGCATCATACTGTGCAATAACTCCTCTGCATTCCATGGAATGGACTACTCCACGATGTTGATAATACGATTCTTTAAATATATGGGGTGCTTTTGCAAAAGCTTGATCAATGTCTCCAAATTTCCAGGGCAGGGTCGCTGCAAGGTTGTCTGTAGAGTTTTGATGGACTAGATGCGCATTAGCCATTGCCGCCTTCCGTGCGTCCATAACTACTGGAAGAGGTTCATAATCAACGATTACTAATTGTGCAGCATCCTCGGCAATATAGCGATTTTCAGCAACTACGACAGCAATTGCCTGGCCAACATAACATACCTCATCTAAAGCTAGCATGTATTGTGTGATTGGTTGTCGAATGAGTGGACTTGGATTTGCAAGTATCATCGGTTTAGCTGCAAGGGGGCCAAAATCCTTTAATTGATAGACTCCAATAACACCATTTAAAGCTCGAGCCTGATCACAATCCACACTCCTAATAAGTGCATGCGCCTCAGATGATCTTACAAACATAATAGCAAGTTGGTCAGGAAGATCTATATCATCAACGTATCGTCCTTTTCCTCGCAATAGGCGATCATCCTCTAATCTTTGAACGGGTGTACCAACGTTTTTAGTGTGCATCTTATGCACCTCCATTGGTTGACTTATTATTAGCGACTTCAAGCGTTGCGTTAACTATTCCTTGATAGCCAGTACAGCGGCAAATATTTCCTGAGATAACCTCTCTTATTTCTCGCTCGGTGGGAGCTGATTTTTCTTCTAAGTAGGCAGTACAAGTCATTAGCATACCTGGTGTACAGAACCCACATTGCAGACCGTTTTGATTTTTAAAGGCTTGTTGTAAAGGATGCAGTGAACCGTCTGGTTGAGATAAACCTTCCACAGTCGTTACTTTTTGACCATTTGCTTGCACAGCATACATAATACAGGATCGAATAGCTTGTCCATTTAAGTGAATCGTACAAGCACCACAGACCCCATGTTCACAACCAACATGAGTACCCGTAAGACCACATTCATGTCTAATAAAATCAGATAATGTCATACGTGTTTCGATCATCCGCTCAAAGATGACACCATTAATCTCTATTTGGATTTTTCTTGAGTCTTTCATATGTATATTTGGTTACCGTTGGTAAAGTGTAGAGTTATTAAATTAAACTAATGCAAGCCTATTGAGCACGCTGAATAGCTTGATTTATTGCTCGTCGCAGGAGGGTGGAAGCAATTTTTTTTCGATAAACGCCAGTTGTCTGAGCATCATTAGAAGCCTCTAGAAGAGAAATCTCATGATCAAGATGAGCAATTAAATCCTCATGTAATCGGTTACCAATAACTGCTTTTTCAGCTTCAAAAAGACGAACTGGGGTCGATGCGACACCAATAATAGATATAGCGAGTCGCTTAATATTTTGATTTGAATCTAATGCAATTAAACACCCAACACCAGCAATTGCAAAATCTCCATGCCTTCTTGAAAACTCTACAAAGGCATAACCATGAGATTCGTGCCACGGAGAAATTTTTATTTCAGTTAAAAGTTCATCTTGTTCTAGGTTTGGAGTCATAAAAGAGATACCCCAATCACGAAAGTCAATGATTCGATTGCCTCGAATACTTTTTACTACGAGTTTTGCATCGTAGGCAGCGCATAATGCTGGTAGTTCTGAGGATGGGTCTAGGTGAGATAGGCTCCCACCAATTGTGCCTCGGTTACGGGTTGCATAATGCCCTACCCACTGAAGTGCTTCAGAAAAAATAGGGCAAAGTCGTTTTAATTCGGCGTTTCGTTCAAGCGTGCGTTGACGAGTCATCGCTCCGATAGTAAAAATCGAATCATCATATTGAATGAAATCTAGTGTAGAAACTGTATTTAAATCGATTAAGTGATCTGGCATGACATAACGAAAGTTAAGCATTGGACCTAGTGACTGTCCACCAGCAAGAATTTTTGAATTTTCCTTTTCAGCCAGTATTTGTAATGCCTCTTCGACACTAGACGGATCATGATATTTAAATGCAGCTGGCTTCATAGACCATTTTTCCCCGGGAGTATACGTTTAATCAAATTTTTAAAGCTTGATATCAAAGCCATAAAAATCAACCTCAGAACATCAATTGATGGTTGATCATCTTTTTTTGTAGACTCTTTTATAGTTGGTTTAGAGTAGTCTTGAAGAATTACGGAAGAATCAGATGAGAGTTTAATACTCTCTGAGTTTTCTACTAAATTTTCGTTATGAGTTACTTGGTCAGAAATATTCTTTGCAAATTGATTGGTTAATTGTGTCGTAATCTCTTTTACAACTCCCATTCCACGCCCATATTGGGCCACCATCCCTGAAAGTTTAAGAGTTGTATGAACTTGAACTAAGGTTTGTAAGCCTTCCTCTACTAAGTCGAAGTTCATATCAACTAAAAACGTACCTCTTCCTTTTGTATCTGAGCCTTTTACATAGAGTAGTCCAGATTTATCGGTGTGATTCAGATCTTTAAATTCACCATCACCTTTAAATTGTAATTGAACAGGTCCAACACGTAAATTGACAAGCCCCTTAAAGCCTGATTCACCCAGTAACTCCTCAATGAGGGCTCCAGGCATACAAGGCACAGCAATTGATGGGGTGGTCATTATCTTCCAAACAAGCTCTGGATTGGCCGGGACTGTAAAGGTATTATTAAATTCGAGTGCCATATATATGAATCCAAAAAAGCACCTATCATTCTGATAGATGCTTTATAAAAAATAATTAACGCTTTACGCTACCTGCTGCTTCAAACTTCCGACGAGAATCTTGAAAGTATGCCCAAACCGCTCGAACATTTTTATTACCCTGAGCTTCTTGTTTCTTAAAGAGTGCTTCATTAGCCATTCCACCTCGCTCTACAAGATAGCGCTCATCTTCAGGTGAAGAGGTATGAAAAACAATTTTATGTTTTTTGGCCCAATCTATCTTAATTTGCTCCTCTAACTCCATCAACGAGCGGCCGTAACGCTCTGTATATTCAGCTCTGAGTTGCATGAGCATTGTTTGGGTCTCTTTGGGTAGTGCTCTGAACTTTTGACCTGTCATAAAGAATCCTGAGGCGAGGGCTCCACCATTACCTTTTGCTCCTGGGGGATTTACCATATGTACATGCCGAATGACTTCTTGAAGTTTGAAGGCATTTGATAAAACGATTGCCATATCACCAAATGCATCGATTGTGCCGCGATCCATTGCACTATACATTTCTCCAAACGGCATAAAAACTGGATTTGCTTCGAGTGCTTGGTAAAAATCAATTCGTGCTCCACCATAAGTACGTAGAGTTTTACCTTTTAGTTCACGAACTGAATTCATGGCTTGACGCGTTCCAGCTGGGGCATGCCCGCTTATATGCGGCATTAAAAAAACGATATCTTCTTTTGCAAGCTCAGCTTTTAAGTCTGGTTGATTTTCCATAGTTTGAGTAGCTGCTTTGAGAGCGGCTACATAATCATCACCAAAATTAAAAATTTGATCTAATACCATATAGTGTGGAAATTTAGCTGGAAAATATGTGCTACTTACCCAAGCCATATCTGCTATTCCAGATTGGATTCCTGGGAGTGCGTCAGCCCATTTAACTAAAGAGTCATTCCAAAAATACCGAACCACTATTTTTCCGCCAGAACGTTTTTCTACTTCACTACCCCACCACTTATGCATCTCACCAAACCAAGACTTTTCTCCAACTGGAATGGCCATACGCCAAGTTTGTTGTTGCGTTTGTGCTGGTGCTTGTTGAGCAAGAATTGCGCTTGATGATAACAATGCGTATGCAGTAACTCCGCTACAAATAGCTTTTAAAAATTTTCGCTTCATACTTTTCTCCTTAAGAATTAAATAACTACATTTCAATTGTTTGTCCTGCATACGACTTCCTACCAAAAAATAAATACGCACATTTAATAGAATTAATAATTAACTGGATACATAGTAATGTGAGTCCGAGCGCAAATAAAAGTTTAAATGGCCAAAGTGGAAATCTATAGACTGCCAGGCGATATTCCATTATCTGCGTTGCCTGTATTCCGATATCCCAAGCCGATAAAGCTAAGTAACCAAATGCAAAGGTGGCGATTGTATTTCCGAATAGATCTAAGAGACATTTATATCTAGGGGATAACTTATCGGTTGCGAAGGTTACATTTACATGTCCCTTATCTAACGCAACAAGGGCAACACCAAAATAAACGCAGATAACTAATAATGCTTCTACTAGTTCTAGAGCGCCAGGAAATGGAATTAATAGCTTTCTTCCAAAAGTATTAATAAAAATCACAATTGTCATTATGACAAGCGGCGTGGCAATAAGAAATGGAACTACTTTTCTAAAGAGTCTTTCATAAGTAATTATAAAAGCTTCCATAACATAATCCTTTCAAATTCGATTTAAAACCGCGATGCCTTCATTAACTCAGGAAGCCACAAGGTAATTTCAGGAAATACAATGAGAATACCTACTGTAAAAAGCATCACTCCAACAAATGGCAAGGCTCCCATAAAAATATCTCTTAATTCAACAGTGTCTCCTAAAGCGCCCTTCATCACATAGCAGTTTAATCCTAAGGGCGGAGTGACTGCTCCAATAGCCATCATCAAAGTTACTATAACTCCAAACCAAACGAGGTTACCATCCATGGAAACAATGATAGGGGCTAATACCGGCATAGTAAGAACCATCATGGAAATAGCATCGATGAAGCAACCCAGAATTAAATATAAGAGCACAATAGCAAACATAAGTAAATAAAAGGGCATTTTTAAATCTACAACCCAGTTCGCTAAGATAGTGATTACGCCGGTACTTGAAAGAAATGTGGCAAAGATAAATCCAGCACCTAAAATTAAAAAAATCATTGCACTAACAATAGCACTATCCTCAGTCGCTAATTTAATTAACTTGAAATTTAATTTACCACGCATCCAAATAATAATTAAGGCACCTACTACACCAACAGCAGCAGCCTCGTCGGGGGTGGCCCATCCGGAATAAATTGAACCAATTACAGCGATGATAAGTAGTAAAGCCGCCCAGAGACCTTTTAAGGAGTCAAATTTAGCTTTCCACGATGTGTCAAGATCAATTGCTATTGGTGCCATATCTGGTCTTAACCAGCAAAAAACTGTAATGGAGATTGCCATTACAACAGCAACCAAGATTCCTGGGATGATGCCAGCGATAAATAATTGACCAATGGAGGTCTCAGTTAAGATCCCAAAAAAAACTAGTAAGATACTCGGCGGTATCAGTACATCTAAACAACCAGCAGAGGCTACAACCCCAACTGCAAGCCTTTTATTATAATTTGCTCGAAGCATTTCGGGAACAGCTATTTTTGAGAAAACTGCTACCTCAGACAGACTTGATCCAGAGACAGCGCCAAAAATTGCAGATGAATAAACTGTCGCCACTGCAAGTCCCCCCGGAGATCGACCGAACCAGGCTTTAGCAGCACTGTAGGCGTCCCTTCCTAAGTCAGCATAAAAAGCTAAGGTTCCCATCAAAATGAATAGGGGAAGGGATGCTAGTGTAAAGTTAGATGTGTAAGAAAATAATCCGGTAGGGATAAATTTAAATGCTGCATCTATCGGGTAAATCGTTAGAATACCTCCCAATCCAACGACGGTCATGGCATAAGCTATTGGAACTCTTAAAAGTATTAATACTATAAAAATAATACTGCCTATGATTCCAACTTGAAGATTTTCCATTTTCTTAATTGAGCCTTAGATAGATTTTTTTTAGTTCATCTGATGGGTTACAAAAAACTAGTTTTGCTCTCGAAGCCAGTCATGAATAAGTTGCATTGACTTTATAGGCTCTTCCATTAAAAAAAAGTGGCTACATTCTTCAAAGATCGATACTTTTGCATGCGGTAAACGGTCGATCATCCACTGCGTGCTCATCATGGAACAAATTGGATCTAGCCCACCAGCCATGATAAGAGTTGGCGTTTTAATTGATCCTAGCCAGGAAGTCGAATCAAAATTTAAAACACCATTAGCAAGATTTACATATGATTCTCGATCTCTCGATTCGTCTGCAAGAAGACGCTCAACTTTCAGGACTTGAGCTTGTTGCTCATTAAAAAACTTTGAAGAAATAAAATATGGTGATGACAATCGAGTCCACTCTTCCCAGCTTCTTCCCCAAAGAACTAAGTCTCGCATATTCTCGATTAAGCGTTTACCCAATGGGTCAAGTTTTGCTAAGGAAGCAGTTAGGATCATCGACTTAACGCGCTTGGGCTGCATCCGGACCATCTCTTGGACAACCGCACCACCCATCGAGCGCCCCACGACATGGCAAGCGTCAATATTTAATTTATCCAGTAATTCAAGAGTGGATTCTGCCAAATCTGCCATGCTCAATCCTTTAGGAGCTGGGGAACTTCGTCCGGCACCAAGATTATCAAAAGCTATTACACGATAATCATTTTTAAACTTTTCAATATAAGGTATCCAAGCAGTATGATCTCCAGCTAATCCATGAATAAATAGAACTGGTTCGCCGCTGCCAACATCAATGTAATGTAATTTTGAATTCATGTGGTGTCCCGAAAGATTAATAAAGTCCGCTTGAGGAGGATTTGAGAAGCTGCTGCTGATTTATTCCAAACCGATCAGCAAGCCAATCCGCAAGTATCTCTTGACCAATAGTAGGGTTATCATGCTGGCAATGCTCAGCACCAGTTTCCTCTTCGGAAAGTAATCGAAGTGTTACATCGATATTTTTTGATTTGGCGTAGTCATATACCTTATGCGATTGTGAAACTGTAAGTACGTCGTGCCCACCGTGCATGACTAAGAATGGGCATTTCATATTTTCAAGGTGACCATCAAGACTAAAGTCTCGCGCTTTTTCCATGGCAGATTTCATTGATGGCCTTCCAAAAACCCACTTAATATGTTCCGCAAGTCCATGATCTTCTCCAGCGTTTTCCCAGAGATCAGTAATAGCCCATACTGCTCCATGAGCAATACAAGCAGCTAATCGGTGTTCATAACAGCCCGCTCTAGCAGCATAGTAGCCCCCAAGGCTTGAGCCAGCAATTGCAATACGATTTGGGTCGATATCCTCGCGGGCAATGAGCCAATCAATGCATTTTCCAATTGGAACTTCTGTATCTGGTCTGTTGGGTACACCGAATCGGCGTAATGTCCCACCTTGTCCAGGGCCATCTATCATTAGAACTGCAATACCGCGTTGAAGAGCGCCATGTGCCTGCATGAACCACATTTCATCTTTAATAGAGTCAAGTCCCCCCATACAAATAAGTACGGGTTGTCTTTTTTCAGGAAATGGCGCTTTTACGAAATAGCCGCATAGTGAAACACCATTTTCGTATGGAATATCGACAGACTCACCTGGGGGATTTAGATTACTAATAAAACGTTTACTACAGGCCTCCATTTGCTCAAAAGTTTTGAGGCGTCTGGGATCATCAGGTTTTAAAAAGAACTCAGCCTGACGGTAGTAATCTGCTGCTCGTAAAAAACAGTTCATTGCAGTTCGTACATGATTACTTTTCTCTGACTCTAATCCTCTTAACCAATTGCGGTCACCAATATGTTGCCACTCCTTATGCCAACTTTCAAGATCTCCAGGAATCATTTTGCTAGCAGCTTGAAATATTTCACTGACAGCTCCGCCACCTTCTTGTGTTTCGCCAAGGCCTCGTCGAAATTGATATGCTAACCATGGGTGTTCTGGCCAATGATGCCAGCCATAGGGTTCGTAATGGGGAAGTCTATTAGCCGTAATTTTTTCTATTAGATTGTCTTCCATTCATACGCCTTTCAATGATCTAATCATGCGGTTGATATACAGTAAAACCACTAAAATTTTTACACGCCGGTTACAAGAAATACCTTGTTATTTTTAATTCCATGATGAGAACACCTAGGAAAAAAAATGTCAAGCTAGTAATACTACCTAACCACTTAATTTATGATGTTCTTATCTTGTAGATTTTTTAACAAGGAGTCAATAGAAAATTTATTTTTTAAAAATCAGATTATTTTGCTTGCTAGAGGCTTAATTTTATGCATAATTAATCGATTAAAAATAACTGATCCTTAACATGTTGAGATTATTGCTTTTCTACTGATTTTTTTAGTTTAAGGTACGCTTTTTTTAAGAATATCGTTTCATAACAATGAGGAGACAAGATGACTTTCAAAACAGAAATTAGAATGGGCATGAAGATTGACTGGGACGTGCCGATCAAAATGGATGATGGTTTAGAGATGCGTGCAGATATTTTTCGGCCGATTCAGGATGGTAAATATCCGGTCAT
>CAIQHU010000020.1 GCA_903871735.1 uncultured beta proteobacterium
ATGACCGGATATTTACCATCCTGAATCGGCCGAAAAATATCTGCACGCATCTCTAAACCATCATCCATTTTGATCGGCACGTCCCAGTCAATCTTCATGCCCATTCTAATTTCTGTTTTGAAAGTCATCTTGTCTCCTCATAGTTATGAAACGATATTCTTAAAAAATTCGCAATACATGGATTTAAATTTGAACTACCTTTATTCTAAAGGTAAAAGTAATCGATTCGCTTGTGATTCGCGAAATTCGAGTCAATCCGCTATTTATATTGTTTGGCTTGAGATGTTTACCCAAGCCATGAAACTTTATTTCAGCGCAGGTAAAACTGCACCACCATCAGGAACGGGCATTCGAACCGCATTTAGAATGAGCGAGACAAAGCCAAAATATGCCGCAGTTCCAAGTAAGTCAATAACCGTTTTCTCCCCAAATCGATTTTGCGCAGCTTCAAAAGTCTCATCAGAAATATCCTTAAACTGCAGGAGTTCACTAATAAAGTCATAAATTAAAGACTCGTCTTGGGACATACCAGTTGGCCTTTGATTAATCCCTAAGGCGTCAATCTTGTCTTGTGTAAAGCCGAGTTCTTTAGCAATTTTGCCGTGCGCATGCCACTCATATTTGGCCGACCAAAATCTGGCAACCATCAAAATAGTCATCTCACGTAAAACATCTGGCAAGCTATTCTCAAAGCGAATGCTATCGCCAATATGCATAACCCGCTCGGCTAGTGCGGGATTGCGCAGCAATGCCGCAAATGGCCCACGCACACCCTTACGCGGACTCGCCAATAGTTTTTCAACAACAGCCAACTGCTCTGCATTCATCTGCTCTGAAGGTATTAGTGGTAATCGAGGCTTGGGCATCATCTTTTTATTAAAAATTACGGATGAACTCTATACATAGCAAGTACAAGCTCATTAAGTGGCTATGAGGGCTGAATATTGAGTTTTTGTAGTATCTCCGAATAACGCTTTACGTCATCTCGCACTTGCTTACTAAACTGCTCTGGTGGGCTACCATCAGGAACATATCCTACGACTCCGGTAGCTAAATTTTGCCTTAGAGTAGGCTGCGCAAGGGCTTTTACTACCTCGTTGTACAAACGATCAACCACATTTTTAGAAAGTCCAGCTGGTCCAAAAAGTCCCATCCATGTCCCTTGAAAAATCATATCTTGTACGCCAACTTCAGACATAATCGGCACATCTGGTAAGTCTGACAATCTTTTGGATCCAGTAAATGCTATGGCTTTTAATTTGCCACTTTTAATAAAAGGCATCACAATGGCTGGCGGCATAATAGCAACTTGGACCTCTCCAGCGACGAGGGCATTTAACGATGGTGCACTACCTTTATAAGGAATATGCAGCATTTGGGTGCCAGCACGCTGATTAAATAACTCAGAAGCAATATGAATTGTATTGCCCACTCCTGGCGTACTGTAAGCAATTGGCTTACTCGATTTTTTTTCGTATGCAATAAATTCTTGAACCGTGTTTACCGGTAAGGACGGATGAATAGCCATCACAAATCCAACTCCTTGCATCAGTCCAGCAATCGGCGTGAAGTCTTTAATAACGTCATAGCTAATCCCCTTATACATACTCGGGTTTAAAACAAATGATGCGGTGACTGCTAACAGGGTATATCCGTCAGGGGCTGCTTTGGCAACCAAATCTGTACCAATAACACCGTTTGCACCAGCTCGATTATCGACCACGATATTTTGACCCATTGACTCACCCATCACCTGTGTCAGGGGGCGAACTGCAACGTCTAGGGTCCCGCCCGCCGCAAAAGGTACTATGACTTTGATAGTACTACTCGGATATTTACTCGGCTGAGCCCCTAGCCATTTGGGAATCGTGGCCATGCCTAGCATGGCCGTAGCTATTCTAATCGATCGACGCTTTGAGGAAAATTTAGACATTGACTGTAGCCTTAGACTCTTGACCAATCGTAAATTTCCAACCCATACTTTGAAGCTTCTCAACCATGCCCTGACCATATTTTTCAGCAATCTTGGTAGCGGTTTCAGGTACCCGGTCCACATCGTCAAATTCTTCACGCTGACCCTGAATAATCACCATTAAATGCGCGTCCTCACTGGACCGATTAATAAATCGTCTCGTAACTCCCTTGGGCATCGCAATTAAGTCTAAATGCTCCAACATAATCGATTCTTCGCCATGATCACCCCATTGAATCTCCCACCGACCAGTCAACGCCATAAAGGTCTCTTCGGTATGGTAGTGCACATGTAAACCCGGCCCTTGATCGGGCGGACACGTCGCAATCCCTAGGCGAAATACTCCAGCAGCGCCACCCTCCACCGCTGGCTTGGGTGACAACTGCCCCGGTAGAGGTCCTGGAGACATGATATTCCGAGTAGTCTTAGCCATAATCATCTCTAAAACTTCTGGGGGAATCCCCTTTTCTTCTAAGTGATGTTTTTTAACCGGCACGATTTCTTGAAAGCGTGCAATTTGCTTTTTCATTTCTTCCTGGGAGGGTGTAAAGCGATTCATGATTCTCCTATGTATTTTTTGATTCGTGCATCAACTTGATCGCTCCAACCGATTCTTGTAATGCATCATATGCCGGTTGCAAACTTCCTGTCCACATTAAAAACCCATGGGGCAAAGCTTGATACACCCTGAGTATAGGGTCTTGTCCATGCACTTGGAGTAATTCTGCTAATTTTTGTGAATCCGTCATCAAGGGATCGTCTTCGCCCACTCCAATCCAGACTGGTGGCAAACGACTCAAATCACCAAGCAAAGGAACTGCCTGAGGATCATCCGTGGCAAGATGAGGTCCTAAATACTGCTTCCATACCCATTGTGAGTAAGCCCTAGCATTCGGTTTAAAGCCCCCAGCATTGTTATAAAACAGAACTAACCCCGCTAATTGCTCCTGATTTTGATCGCGTAGATACTGCG
>CAIQHU010000021.1 GCA_903871735.1 uncultured beta proteobacterium
AGATGGTGTTATATCTGGCAGATTTCGTCGCATTTCATAGGCGGCAATCATTACTGCTTGGGCTAGGTTGATCGATGAATAGGATGGATTTGCATCGATTTTTACCCGGTGGGTACAGTACTGTAATTCTTCATTATCGAGACCTGTGCGTTCTGTACCAAACAAGAACGCACACGCTTGCTCTGTTTGGATTGCTTGCTTAGCTAGTCCACAAGCATCTTGGAGGGAGATGCTTGGTGGTCCGAATTCGCGGTCACGGGCGCTCAGTCCAAAGACCAGTGAATAGTTTGCACAAGCGTTGGCAAGAGTAGGGCAAATGAGCATATTTTGTAGGATATCGCCAGCCCCGCTAGCCAGAGCGATGGCTTCGGATGAATCCTTCACCATGGGATCTTTGGGATTAACTAGAATGAGTTGTGAGAACCCCATTGTTTTAATTGCTCTGGCAGCAGAGCCCACATTACCGGGGTGAGTTGTGTGGCTTAAAATCCATGCTGGTTGGAGCATAACTCGCTTTCGTTATATAAATTCGTTAGAATAACAACTTCAGTTAGACATCCTCTCGAGGAAAAACTAACTCGTTCTTTATCAATTTATCTGACTGTCCTGATCTTTAATAGAAAAACTATTTATGCACCCTATGATAAACGTGGCGATTAAAGCCGCTCGCAGCGCTGGCAACATTATCAATCGCGCCTCCTTAAATCTAGAACGTTTACAAGTCGCGCGTAAGCAGCAAAACGATTTTGTCACTGAGGTTGATCAAGCAGCAGAGAATGCGATTATTGAAGTTTTACGTGAGGCGTATCCTTCGCACCACATTTTAGCTGAAGAAATTGGTTACTTAAACGGCCTTGGGGAATCTTTGGGGCCACTAACCTTTGCACAAGCGATGCAACAAGCCGTGCCTGGCCAGGACCATTACTTATGGGTTATCGATCCACTGGACGGGACTACCAACTTTATTCATGGGTTTCCGCAATTTGCCGTTTCGATTGGTTTATTAGTGAACGGTGTGATTCAACAAGCGGTGATTTACGATCCAACTAGGGATGAACTCTTCACAGCGACGAAGGGCTCAGGCGCCTATTTAAATCACCGACGACTTCGCGTTGCGGCGCAGATCCGTTTAGCGGACTGTTTAATCGGTACAGGTTTTCCGTTTCGGGATGATCAGGATCTTGACGGCTACTTAAAACTCTTTAAAACTATTTCAAGAAGTTGTGCTGGCCTGCGTCGCCCTGGAGCTGCAGCGCTGGATTTGGCATATGTTGCTGCTGGTCGATTAGACGCCTTTTTTGAAGGGGACTTGAAGCCTTGGGATATGGTGGCTGGCGTTTTATTGATTCAGGAAGCAGGTGGCTTGATTGGAACTTATGCAGGTGAAGAAGGCTATTTAAGTACGGGCCAGATTATGGCTGCAAATCCGAAAATATTTGCTCAATTAGTACAAGCGATGGCGCTGAAGTAGTTTGGCCGGCAGTTGAATGCATGCGTTGAATGAACGAAGCGCTCGCACTGAACGCGATTAACGAATCAAGTTGATTACGCTTACACCACTGTGGTCAATTTGTAGGGCACTTGCTCTAGGGTGCATTTCTGGATGATCTAAGTCCCAATCGGATAATACCCACCGAGTCCACTCTTGCTGGCCTTGGGTTTCTTGGTGGATTCCTGGAAGATGGGTATGCCCATGTATTAGTTGGTTGCAGTGGTTTTTGCGTAATATTTCAGCACAAGCTTGGAGCGTGACATTCCCTTTGATGTTGGCTTTTTGGGGATTAAAGTGTTGTCTTAATTGATATTTAATCGTTGCCCTTTGACGTAATTGAGCCCCCATTTTTTTTCTAATAGGGGTTGGGATTAGCATAAAAAGACGTTGTAAAAAATGTAAGCGCGTTATACCCCGAAATAATTGGTATGCGGGATCGGCGGTGCAAAGATTATCTCCATGGGTGAGGACCCATTTTTTTGAGCCAACTTGAATAATGCTTGGATCGGGCAGAACTTGCCAAGTAGCCAATTTTGCAAAAGCACTTCCTAGCATAAAGTCTCGGTTACCTGGGATAAAGTAAACCAGTACACCGCTATCCACTACTTGTTTAATTTCGTTTGCAATTTCTTTATGAAAAGGCGAATGGAGGTGGGCATCATCACCCACCCAAAACTCAAATAGATCACCAATAATAAATAAACACGGAGTTTTTCTCGCCTCAACTTGGCAAAAATCAATGAAGCGTTTAGCCGTGTGAGGGTAGGCTGGTGTTAAATGTATATCGGAGATAATCAGAGCCTGATCAATGACCATTGGTTTAGATCGGATCTAGATTGCAAGAGCTTCTATGACTAAAACATCCTCGACGGGCACATCTTGATGAAAACCTGAACTGCCCGTAGGTACTTTTCGAATAGCATCAATCACATCCATACCTTCAGTAACCTCTGCAAAAACAGCATACCCCCAGCCTTGTGAGGTGGGAGCGCTATGGTTCAGGAAGTCATTGTCGACCACATTGATAAAAAATTGTGATGAGGCCGAGTGCGGATCATTCGTTCTGGCCATAGCAACACTACCGCGCACATTTTTGAGTCCATTTTGAGCTTCATTTTCAATTTCGTCGCGTGTTTCTTTTTGTGTCATCCCCGGTTCCATACCACCACCCTGCACCATAAAGTTTGGAATAACGCGATGGAAAATTGTGCCGTTATAGTGACCGGAGTTCACATATTCTAAAAAATTGGCGCTAGAAATTGGTGCGAGCTCCTCATTCAGTTTGATCGTAAAGTCGCCGTGATTGGTTTTGAATTGTACTAAAGACATAATCTTCCTTGTTGGTGGTTATAAAAATGAATACGTTAAGGTTTATAGCAAATAGCTTATTGTTTGGTGAGTGCTTCAATTAATTTACGTTTACGATCGGACTCAGTAAGTCTTCGGTTTAGTTGATAAGCTTGACCGTAATACTCTGCCGCAATACGAGTATAAACATCCGCCAAGTTTTGCATGGCGATAGCATATTTAGGCGCCAGTTTGAGACACATTTCTAGATGTTCTCGAGCTAGATCTAGCTTGCCGGCACTGGCATACAAAACTGCGAGGTTGTTATAGGGTTCGGGGAGTTCGGGGAACTTTTCCGTTAAACCAACGAGAACTAACCTAGCCTGCTCTAGTTGACCCTGTTCGATGAGAATTCTGGATCGAATAAAAACTACTTGGACATTTTTAGGGTTTTTCTTGGAAATTTCGGCAATTTCAAGTAAGGCCTCCTCCCACTTTTTTTCTTTATATAACTTGCTCAGGCTAGCTGGTACTCCATTCTTTGGAGCTTGCTCAATAGGTGCATTTTGTAATGCAATAAATGGCATTGCCAATGAAGGGGTATTTTGTGTACTTTGTACCCCGGTATTATTTGCGGTCTCTGGGAGGGAGGTCCCGACTGGAGAGAAAAGCCCTAGATTTTGTTGCGGATCTTCTTTACCACTAATGAGTTGGGCCCAGGTTTGGTGTGAAAAACTAGCGAATACCAATATCAGTAAAACGAAGACAAGATGTTGCCGGTTTTGCGGATCAAACGCAAAAGTGCTTAGCAACACTCGGATCTGCTCTTTGAAGTAGCTTGTATTTATAATTGGGATCAACATGTTTCTATTTTATTGCAGTATTTAAAGATATACTGCGAAGTCTAACAAAGTTGCTCAATTATCGAAGCTTTTCATCTATGCTCCAAATTTATAACACCTTGCATCGTCAAAAAGAGATATTTCAGGCTATTGAGCCGGGTAAGGTATCGATTTATGTTTGTGGTATGACGGTTTACGATCATTGCCATATTGGCCATGCACGCGTCATGGTTGTATTTGACATGGTGGTTCGGTGGTTACGCGCGAGTGGCTACGCGGTTAATTATGTGCGTAATATCACCGATATTGACGACAAGATCATACAGCGTGCTATTGAAAATAATGAGTCGATCGCATCTTTAACGCAGCGTAATATCGACTTGATGCATGCAGATGCAGATGCTTTAGGCGTTCTTCGGCCTGATCACGAACCTCGGGCAACGGACTTTATTGCCTCGATGCAGGGTATGATTGGGCAATTAATTGAGAAGGATTTAGCTTATCAAGCGGACTCTGGAGATGTTATTTTTGCCGTTCGTAAGTATCCTAAATATGGACAATTATCTGGTAAATCCCTTGATGATTTAGAAGAAGGTGAGCGTGCACAAGTTATTGGTGACAAAAAAGATCCATTAGATTTTGTTTTATGGAAATCTGCCAAGGCAAGTGAGCCGGTAGATACACGTTGGTCGTCACCATGGGGTGAGGGGCGTCCTGGTTGGCATATCGAGTGCTCTGCTATGTCGTGTGATCTTTTAGGTTACCACTTCGATATTCATGGAGGCGGTGCTGATTTACAATTTCCGCATCATGAAAATGAGATCGCCCAAAGTGAGGGTGTTTATCGTCAGTTTGACAATCATGGTGCAAGTATTGATCCGCAGTTTGTCAATTACTGGATGCATAACGGACATGTTCGGGTGAACAATGAAAAGATGTCTAAGTCCTTAGGTAATTTTTTTGTCATACGGGATGTTTTAAAAGAGTTTCATCCGGAAGTGATTCGGTTCTTTATTTTGCGGGCGCATTACCGAAGCCCGATGAATTACAGTGGCGCCACATTACAAGAAGCGAAGCAAGGGTTAGATCGTTTGTATAACACCTTGATTGATCTGGAAGAGTCTGGGATACAAGGTGATGATTTACTTGGCGGATGGCATGCCGATTTTCAAGCGGCCATGGATGATGATTTCAACACCGCACAGGCTATTGCTGTCTTATTTGGTTTATCTAGCCAAGCACATCGCGCTAAAACTTCTGGACAGTTACAGGAGTATCAAGCTTGTGCAAACACGCTCAAGATTTTAGGTGGTCATTTAGGACTATTGCAAAGACCTGCACAAGAATTTTTACAAAGTGGTGATTTGGGCATCTCAGCAGAAGAGATTGAGGAATTGATTGCCAAGCGTAATGCTGCAAAAAAATCGCGGGATTTTGCGACCGCAGATCAAATTCGACAAGACTTATTAGCCAGTGGAATTGTTTTGGAGGACCAGGCTGGCGGGGTCACGATTTGGCGAAAAGAGTAGGAGTGTAGTTGACTTAAGAATGTTCATTAAGGGCATGTGACTCCGAGTAATTTCAGAATAAAAATTCAAAAATTGGCAGCAGACTATGGCTATAGAAAAAGATTACTGGGACGAGGCCTGTACTGATTTGATGAAGCGTGACAAGGTTTTGCGCCGGCTAATTACAAAATTTCGGGATACAGGAATTATTTCAAGAGGAGATCCCTTTTTAACCTTAGTGCGCTCGATTATTGGTCAGCAGATTTCAGTTGCAGCGGCCCAGGCGGTTTGGAATCGTGTTGAGGTTTTGCTCAAGCGCGTAACTCCGAAAAATATTTTAGCAATGGACGATCAGCGACTCAGGGAATGTGGCTTATCTTATCGAAAAATAGAGTACGTGAAGGATTTGTCTGGGCATTTTTTAAAGCAAGGCTTAGCTAAAGCTAATTGGCAGACTTTGGATGACGAAACGGTTATTCGAGATTTAACTGCCGTTCGGGGCATTGGTCAGTGGACTGCTGAAATGTTCTTAATTTTTAATTTAAAGCGTCCCGACATATTGCCGCTAGATGATATTGGTCTATTACGGGCCATTTCTCTGAACTATTTTTCGGGTGAGAAGGTCACCCGTAGTCAGGCTCGCGAGGTTGCTGAAAATTGGGCACCCTATCGAACGGTAGCTACTTGGTATTTATGGCGCAGTATTGATCCGATTCCGGTTGATTACTAAAATTACAAAAAACGCTAGCTGTTTTGATGAGGCGCGTTAAAATAGGACTATGAAAACCACTTTCCTTGATTTTGAGCAGCCGATTGCTGAACTAGAGACCAAGATTGAAGAATTACGATTTGTGCAAGACGAATCGGCGGTTGATATTTCGGATGAGATTGACCGTTTAGCGCAAAAAAGTTTGCAACTAACCAAAGACTTATACGCACGCTTAACGCCTTGGCAAGTTTCGCAAATTGCACGGCACCCACAAAGACCTTACACCTTAGATTATCTTGCGCATATCTTTACAGATTTTCATGAGTTGCATGGCGATCGTGCTTTTGGAGATGATTTATCGATTATTGGTGGCATGGCCAGGTTTAATGGCGCATCATGCATGGTGATTGGTCACCAAAAAGGCCGTGACACCAAAGAGCGGGCTTTACGTAATTTTGGGATGAGTCGTCCTGAGGGGTATCGTAAGGCCATGCGCTTAATGCGTTTAGCGGAAAAATTTGATATACCGGTTTTTACTTTTGTCGATACGCCAGGAGCATTCCCTGGGATTGATGCCGAAGAACGTAATCAGTCCGAAGCGATTGGTCATAACTTATATACCCAAGCTGAGCTCAAAGTACCGATCATCTCGACCATTATTGGTGAAGGTGGTTCTGGTGGTGCCCTAGCAATTGCAATGGGTGATATGGTTCTCATGTTGCAATATGCAACTTATTCGGTGATCTCTCCTGAAGGATGCGCATCGATTTTGTGGAAGACAGCTGAAAAAGCTCCTGAAGCAGCAGAGCAGCTGGCACTCACTGCACAGCGCTTAAAGGCACTTGGTTTAATCGATAAAATTGTCAGTGAGCCCGTTGGTGGTGCGCATCGCGACCCGGAGGGGATTGCTAATTCTTTAAAGCGATCTTTAGCTGACTCATTAAGACAGTTTCAAGGAGTGAGGCTAAAAGATTTGCTAGCTAGAAGGCATGAGCGCCTCATGGGCTATGGAAAGTTTAAAGACACCACCAATCCATAGTCAAAATCTTGCTGGGCAAACAGCGCGGATTGCTGTGGCCTTTAGCGGTGGCTTAGATTCGACTGTTTTGTTGCATAGTACGATTGCAGCGCACGGCTCGGAACACGTGATTGCCTTGCACATTCATCATGGATTATTAGATGCAGCGGATGCATGGGTTGAACATTGCGCCCGGATTGCAGAAGAATTTGATGTAGCCTTTGATTCCCATGTGGTGCAATGGCCGATTGAAAAAAAGCATTTAAATAATATTGAGGAACGGGCCAGGTCTGCTCGGTATCAAGCCTTGTTTCGCCTGTGTAATCAGCATGGGGCGTCGCATTTGCTAACAGCACATCACCAAGATGATCAGGCTGAAACAGTCTTGTTGCAACTCTTACGTGGTTCGGGTTTGCCTGGATTAGCCGCTATGCCCGCGCTAAGAGAGGATCTCCATATTCGTCTTTGGCGACCTTTTTTAGACCTAACTCGGTCAGAACTGGCGGCTTATGCGCATGCATATCATTTGGAGTGGATAGATGATCCAAGTAATGAGGATGAACAATACACACGTAACTGGTTGCGTAAGCAATTATTACCTCAAATTGAAAAAGCGCAGCCACAATTTCGTAGAAACCTGAGTCGATCGGCGCGTCATTTAGCTCAGGCGCAACATTTACTCAATGTGCTCGCAGATTTAGATTTGGCCACGATCAAGCATATAGAAGGTCTGAATATGCGATCTTTAATGGCTTTAAGACAGCAAGACTCAGCGCGAGCTACGAATGTGCTCAGACATTGGTTAAGTCAGGCGGGGTTAAGCATGCCCAGTGAGGAGCGCCTGAATGCTTGGTGGCGGGATATTGAAAATGTTCGGCATGTGACGGATCATCAAATCAGTTGGTTGCATGACGGTTATGAATTAAAGGTTTGGCGACAAGTTCTTAGCATGCATCCGGCAAATACTATTAAGGGCTACTGGTTTTTTGAAGAAGCGCAATTAGATAACGGGGAGTATGGCTTAGCGACAAGTATTTACGAACAAGCGATGCGCTCAGGGCTTATTCAAGAAAGGCCTCGCGTTGGTAGCGAAAAGATACGGATTCATGAGAAGCGCCCCAGAAAAACCTTGAAAAATATTTTTCAAGAGCACGGGATTGCCCCATGGCAAAGGGATGTCCCTGTTCTTTGGTTAGGGCAGAGTGTTTTGGCGGTTGTCGGAATTGGAATCAACCTAGATTTAGCCACTCAAACAGGGCCACGTTTTATCCCAATTTGGAAAGTGGAGTAAGTTGACGGTTAGGTATGGACAAAGAGATTTTGGTGTCGAAGACGCAATTCAATGAAAGAGCGTGGAGTGTTGCTGTAAAATTATCGACAATCTAAAGTGCTTAACGCAGTAAAAACACGGTAAATTCATTTTAAAAAATTATGGCTTTAATAGTTCACAAATATGGTGGTACCTCAATGGGTTCTGTTGAGCGTATTTTGAATGTCGCAAAGCGGGTCACTAAATGGCAAAAGGCTGGTCACCAAGTCGTAGTAGTGCCTTCTGCCATGTCTGGCGAGACAAATCGATTATTGTCTCTGGCTAAAGAGATTACAGCTGATGCTGATCCTAGGGAGTTAGATCAAATTGCGAGTACTGGCGAGCAAGTTAGTTCTGGTTTATTGGCTTTAGCATTACAAGCGCAAGGAACTGCGGCAATTAGTTATGCTGGATGGCAAGTAGTCATCAAAACTGACTCAGCGCATACTAAGGCACGTATTCAGGGGATTGAAAAAGATAAAGTATTACAGGATTTAGCGCATGGCAAGGTCGTTGTCATTACAGGTTTTCAGGGTGTTGATGAGCTCGGGAATATAACGACTCTGGGGCGTGGCGGGTCAGATACATCGGCAGTTGCGATTGCTGCAGCCCTTGGCGCTCAGGAATGTTTGATCTATACCGATGTGGATGGTGTTTATACAACTGATCCAAGAATTTGTGACGAAGCTCGCCGCCTGGAAAAAATTACTTTTGAAGAGATGATGGAAATGGCCAGTCTAGGATCAAAAGTTTTGCAGATCCGCTCGGTTGAGTTTGCTGGTAAATATCGAGTTCAAACTAGGGTATTGTCATCCCTAACTGACCCAATGATTCCTTTAGATGTGGAAATGAATTCTGGGACTTTAATTACTTTTGAGGAAGAGAACAACATGGAAGCTGCCGTCATTTCAGGAATTGCGTTTGCTCGTGACGAGGCAAAAATTACTGTTTTGGGAGTGCCTGATAGGCCGGGTATTGCTTATCAGATTTTAGGTCCGATTGCTGATGCGATGATTGACGTTGACATGATTATTCAAAATCAATCTGTAGATGGAAAAACAGACTTTACTTTTACTGTGCCCCGCAGTGATTATCAAAGGGCCTTAGATATTTTGAAAAGTAAGGTGCAGACTCATATTGCTGCTAGGGACATGATGGGTGATCCCAAGGTATCGAAAGTTTCGGTAGTTGGTGTTGGTATGCGCTCGCATGTTGGTATTGCCAGCAAAATGTTTAGAACATTATCAGAAGAGGGTATTAATATACAGATGATTTCTACGAGTGAGATTAAGATTTCTGTGTTGATTGATGAAAAGTATATGGAACTTGCTGTGCGGTCATTGCATAAGGCCTTTGAGTTAGAGCAAAGGCCATAGAATTTCGACAGTTTTAGCTATAAGTATTCTTATTGAATTGAAATCCGTTAAAATAAACAAGTTGTAATATTTATTGGAAATACGGAGACGTGGCCGAGTGGTCGAAGGCACTCCCCTGCTAAGGGAGCATCTGGCTAAACCCTGGATCGGAAGTTCGAATCTTCTCGTCTCCGCCATTAAATAACTTATTATCTAACAATATCAATAACTTATATAAGTGAATCATTACTATACCCCGTTTTCAACCCGTATTTAAGATAAACTTCGCAGTAAACTCTAATAGCTTGATTTGATGTA
>CAIQHU010000022.1 GCA_903871735.1 uncultured beta proteobacterium
TTGGGGCTAGCTATTTTGCTGGAAAGGTCCTGGTTTTTGCGTAGAAAAAAAATTAGCCCCGAGAAAGACTTAGAGCAAGCACTTACTTATTCAGTAAAACTGAATACACCAGAAAATACACGAGAACCGATCCTTGAGGCGGATTTAGTCAAGTTATCGAAATCTTCACCCTTGGGACAAATTCTAGCTACTGGACTCAAAGCTCGTCAAAATCATCGAGGGCAATTACAGTGTTTAGAGGAAATGCGTGAATTGGCGAACCCCACCCTCTTAAAGCTCAACCAATATCTCAATATCCTCGCCACCATTGCCACTATTGCGCCATTAATTGGCCTTTTTGGTACCGTCCTAGGGATGATTGAGATCTTTGCCAGTCAAGGTGGAAGTGCCAACCCACAACAATTAGCCCAGGGCGTCTCGATGGCTCTGTACAACACGGCCTTTGGTCTTTTAATCGCCATTCCAGCCCTTGCGGGTTGGCGCCTTTTAAGGGGTCAAGCTGACGCGCGAACGCAGGAACTCAATGAGGGCACTCGGCGCCTCATAAAAATGATGTATCCGCAGTAAATGATTCCTGTGAACCATGTCATAAACCGGAGACATTTAGCATTCACGGGACTAACATTGATTTCTAATTCTCACCCTCTACCAACTTCTTCGCTAAACCACTCAGGTAAATTACTCATTTTCTCAATTACTATCCTATTTTGTGGCTCACTATCCATCTCCTTCAATACTTCACTCCGTATCTTTCTCAGTAACTCTATAAGCCTATCCGATGCCACTTCAATATAAACCCCTTCTTAGCTTAACGGATCAGTTGAGTGGAAGTAACCTTTCTCATACTCCGCCAGAAATCAACCTCATTCCATTTATTGATGTTTTACTCGTAATCATCATCTTTTTAATGATTTCGACGACCTTCACCCAATATCAAGAATTATCAATCACCCTTCCTCAGGCATCCGGCAAAACTGCCAATACTCCGTCTATCGACATCCGCGTGGCAATTAGCAAAGATGGGCGATACGCGATCAATGGACAAGTGATTGATTCTAAAAACCTTGCTGCCAAAATAGCCCTGTTGAGTTCCAAATGGAACCCAGATTATCCCAATACGAGCCCTGAAGGAACTGGCCAATTAGTGATCTCTGCGGATGCAAAAGCCACTCATCAATCAATCATGTTTGTCCTAGAAGTGGCTAGTAGCCTCAATATCAATCGGGTAGTCTATGCTACCCAAGATAATAAAAATAATCCTTCTAAGCAGCGCTTACGTAATCCCTAATCCATTTTTCAACTAGTTATCTATGCAACTTCGAGCACCGCCATTTTGGGAAACGAAAAACCTGATCGCTCTGGCGCTTTGGCCTGTATCGCTCATCTACGGCGGTATCCTTCACCTTAGAGCGATGGCTTATGCACTAAATCTAAGAAAAAGCCAGGAAATACCTATTCCCATTATTTTTGTGGGAAATATACGGGTGGGTGGGACCGGTAAAACACCAATCGTCATTGCCCTAGCCAAAGCCCTGCATGCTAGAGGCTTTCTCCCTGGAATTATCTCGAGAGGATATTTGGCTAAAAACGTTAACCCAGGCTCCTCTAGAGATTCTAGGCAGGTGCTACCCAGTGATTTAGCGCAAGAGGTGGGGGATGAGCCACTGTTAATTGCCCAGCAACTCAGTCCACTACATATTCCTATTTGGACTGGTCAGCAACGATCAATTTGCGCACAGTCTCTAATCCAACACCATCCAAGCTGCAACCTCCTGATTAGCGACGATGGCTTACAACATCTAGCCCTTGGAAGAAAACCTGTGCGAAAGGGCGGACGTGATATCGAAATCGTGGTCCGCGATGCGCGGGGTGAGGGAAATGGCTTTTTGCTGCCCGCTGGACCACTGCGCGATTTTCCGAATAGGTCCCGAGATATCACACTCAACCTCAGAAGCCTGAATGAAAACGCTGCGTTAAAACAACTCCCCACGCCAAATCATTTTCCCGAAGAGCAAACTGCGGCACCGATACCCTCGTCTATGAATATCCAAACAATCTCAGATAGCACGAGCCCGAGTTTTGAGATTCAATGCGTGCAAGGACGGGCTTACCAATTAATCAATCCTAAAAACCAGCAAGATCTGCGCGCAATGGTCAATCAACCGGTCTTGGCCTTAGCGGGCATCGCCTATCCAGAAAAATTCTTTCATCAACTCAAGCAAGTCGGTCTCTCGATTACAACCCATCCACTGCCAGATCATTTTGACTTTTCGAGTAATCCATTTGAACAGTACCCTGTTGCTAAATTCCCCCTCATTTTGATCACTGAAA
>CAIQHU010000023.1 GCA_903871735.1 uncultured beta proteobacterium
TAGCAATCAACGTAATACTTATGCGACATTAAATGCAGGTGCTTATTACCCATTAACACAGACTATCAGAGCTTATGCACAAGTGAGATATTACGATTCCACAAAAGACATTGATTCTCTATCAGGCAGTATTGGGATTTCAGGGCAGTTCTAAACCGAGAAAACTTTTGACACTTAGTAAATTAAAAAGCCACTCATCGCAGTGGCTTTTTTTATCTTTGGTGTGCTTAGGTGTGCTGGCTGATTTTAATTCCAAAAGTGGAATACGGGTATGCTCTAAAATTCAGTATAACAATAGGTAGACATCATTAGGGCGGGGCTGATAATATCCGTAATTAATACATCTGTTGGATTCACTTTAAATGCCACTTCGCACAAATCAAAAATGCTTTTTAATTTTGCTCTCACTTACAAGCTTTAATGTATTTGCATACTGTGGTGTTCCGCCCATTCCATCAACAGTGCAAGCATCTTCAATTTTAGACAATAAATTTTATGCAGGATTTAAATGGACGCTCAACGAAGGTATTAAGCCAGAAGCGGTTGTTGGTTTTAGGTCCGCTAGAATCAATCCAAGCTCATATACCAATGGCGGAGATATTTCTATTTCTGCAAAGTTTATCGATAAATTTGAATTAGGCAAATTAAGAGCAAAATATTTTAGCGGAATTAATACAGCGCAAGCTGAATTATCAGGTGGCTATGATTTTACTAAAGGATTATTTACAGGTGTTAGCGTTAATGCTCCTTACATTAATTTAGGTGTTGATTATTTAATCAAAGCTAAAGAATCTCGTTTTGAGCCATATGCCATGCTGAATTCGCTCGGCAAGTATCACAAACCAATTAGCACAGAAACAGCAACCTGCCCTGATGGCTACCCTTATTATAATTCTTATTGGGAGCAATATGCTGCCCTTTATCCAGGCTATGCAGGACCTTGCTTCTCAAGTAACCAAACAGGGCCTCCACCCCCAATTTGACCTAAAATTAAGATATTGTTTTTTTAGCTATTGATTCATTATGAGCCTATTAATTCTCTTTACTTTATTCGCACCGCTTATTTTTTCTTTCTTTTTTGCGGGCTTGGAAACGCAATCCAGAATCTTTTCTAGCCGAACTTTTTTATTTGCTAGCTTTGGATTATTTGCAATATTAGTAAGTTTGGGCATTTCAAATTACTTCATGGATTATTTAATAGAGCTTTATAGCTTTATTGATATCAGAAGCCTAAGCCACAATGATTTACCTTCTTGGCTAGTTGTTATATCTACCTTTTTAGTGCTTGATCTTGCAAACTATTTGATACATCGGTTTATTCATTTTGTCCCATTACTCTGGCGTTTCCACCGTCTTCATCATAGCGATAGGAATGTAGATGCGCTAACAACTGTTTTGCATCATCCACTAGAAGTGTTTATTAATTCTATTTTTATAGTCGGTTTTTACGTTGCCTTTGATTTACCAATTATCCTCATTATTTTTTATGATATTGCATTGGCAATCCACGACGCGTTTGCACATGCAAGCATTAGGATACCTAGAGGAGTAGAAAAATGGTTTGGTTATATCTTTGTGATGCCCATCATGCATAGAGCGCATCACTCAATCGATTTTAACTATGGTAACGCTAACTATGGCAGTATATTCTCAATATGGGATAGGCTTTTAGGAACTTACAAACCAAAAGAAGTTAGCAAAGTAAATCCAATGATATTCGGGGTGGATCTCTCAAAAACACCTAAGGACAATTCTTTCCAATCTTTTTTAGTCAATCCATTAGTCTAAATAATGACAATAACCGATATTTTATTTAAGCTCATCCCGGTCTTTTCTGTAAGTTTTTTTTACATTTTAGAGGTTGCTTACAACAAAAGAAGTTGGAAGTTTAGCGCGCGAGATTCATCTTTATTTTTGATAGAGTTTTTTGCTTTACTTACAAGCCTTGGTGTTTCTTTTCTTCTTTTTAAGCCATTGGTTAATTTTTATGGTGCTTTCGAATTGGTAAGCTTGAGTAGAGCCCCGCTACCTCATTGGCTTTCTTTTTTAATTTCTTTTTTATTGCTTGACCTTTTTGTGTACACATATCATCGCTTAAATCATATAGTTCCATTACTCTGGCGATTTCATAGGCTTCATCATGCAGACAAGGAAGTCGACTCATTCTCATCACTGTTGCATCACCCCTTTGAGATTTTATCTAACTCCATTTCAATTATTGCTTTCTATATATTTTTTGATATACCCGTTGTGGTTGTGTTAGCTTATTATGTTTCAATGACACTGCATGGAGCCGTCTCGCATACATTGATGCTTTTACCAAAACGATTAGACTTGCTCCTTCGTTACTTCGTTGTAACGCCTAATATGCATAGAGTCCACCATTCAATAAAATCTAACGAAGGTAATTTAAACTTCGGTGCAATATTTCCATATTGGGATAAATTGTTTGGGACATATCTGTATATTCACAATAGTGCTTTTAAGAATTTTAACTTTGGCATTGAGAGGAAAGCTAGTCCAAAATTCAAATCAATTTCTAGCTTGATAGTTAATCCATTTATTTGATTCAGCCACCATCAAAACTTTTGACACTTAATAAATAAAAAAGCCACATTTCACTGTGGCTTTTTTTATGTCTGGTGTGCTTAGGTGTGTTGTCAGAAATTACTTCCGAAAAAACTTCTACGTCTACCATGGCCTGGGTCTTCTTGGGTGAGATCTCTTGATATTTAACTGATCTGCGAGTCCGCTGCTCTACCAGCTGAGCTAATCCCTCAGTAAAGAATATTTTACAGTATTTGTGGGCGTTGCAGAGGGGGTAGGTCTGGGGATTTTGGCAGGGGTGGAATAGGGGTGTGCTAGAAAATATTTTCTTTTTTAGCAGAAAAGAGTGTAATCTAAATGAGCATTATTCTTTAAAACTTTAATGAACTGGAAAAATTATGATTTATAAAAAAATATTATTTATTTTGCTTTTTTTTGGGCTAACAAATGCCTTATATGCTGGTGAGCAAGATACTATGGGTAAAACCAA